>CAZURV010000005.1:0-90360 GCA_964623515.1 uncultured Eubacteriales bacterium
GTGGGGGTTCGTCAGGGCAGTCGGAACTCAGATTTACCTTTCCAACACAGTTTGGGCTGAGGATGTCACAAATCGCAATGTCTGGAAACCAATTGCAGAGGTATTTTAGCAGTAAGACCACACAGGAGAAATTCCCGTGTGGTCTCAATTTCTTATTCCTCTCCCGTCATAATGAAATCCCAATACTCCCGGCGATGTTCCTCGATGTAGCAGACCAGTTCATAATATGCGCACTTTGATTTTTCAGACCTCTGTTGTTGCCTTTTGCCGCATTGAAAAGTTTAATTAACTGAATTCTTTACATTTAACCATAAATAACCATAAAAAATTAAAAATATTTAAATAATTTGTTGAAATTAACAACACGTTGTGTTATATTTATCTTTAGGTGATTTTATGCACAATAATGATACTAAGAATAATTTAAAAGAGGCATTTTGGTATCTATACAGTAAAACTCCCATTGAAAAAATAAGAGTAAAAGACATAACCGATAAGGCGGGATATAACCGCGGCACATTTTACATCTATTTCAGTGATGTCTATAACGTTCTTGAAACAATAGAAAACGGAATATTCGAGGATATGGGAAAAAGCCCCGGACCGGAAGAACGGATGAATACTGAAGATATCATACATTCAATTCTTGCATTTTTTAAAAAACATGAAAAATACCTTGTGGTTCTGCTCGGCGAAAACGGAGATTCATCTTTTGCCGCAAAATTCAAGGAAAAAATCAGCAATATCATTTTCCCGTTTCTTATTAAAGAAACGGACTACGATTCAGTGGAAGTCGGCTGTTTAACCGAATTCTTTTCATCGGGCCTTTTGGGAATCATCAAAAAATGGCTTGAAAACAACAACGGCGTTTCCGAGGATGCCTTATTGAAAATTTTGTATGTTTTTGCCGGTGTTATTGAGAACAATGAGTTCAGGAGGAAGTTTTATGAAAACAACTAAAAAGATAACCGCTGTAATTCTTGCGGCTGTGCTTATGTTCACGGTTTGTATTCCCGTATTTGCGGAAACTCCCGAGGAATACGAAAAAACTCCCTATAAATACGGCAAAGGAGTTTCTATTGACACCGAAACACCGGTGATTTACATACCGGGTGTATTCAATACGAATCTCGTTTCGGCGGACGGAACATCCCTTATGTTTCCAACATTTACCGGAGATGATATTCTTAATCTTGTAAAAAAGCTTATGCAGCTTGAAGACACGCAGGATTATGATGGTTTTGTTGATTCTCTTATTGCCCAGATGCACAGCTGGGTAGACGGTATAGAGTGCGACAGTAGCGGAATCCCTATAGATAAATCGGTTAAGCTTGAACATTTTTGGGATTATCCTACTCCCGCTGAAGAACCTATGGCAAAAGGGCTTGCAGCACAGCTTGGTAATGATAAAGTGTGGGTATTTACCTATGACTGGCGTTACGATATAAGAGAAACGGTTGTAAATGAGCTTCGTCCGTATGTGGAATATGTGAAAGAATATACCGGGTCCGATAAAGTGTCCTTGTTCTTTATGAGTATGGGCGGTGCGCTCGGCAACGTTTATCTTGAAGAATTCGGAGATTGCGGCGATTTGGAAAACGTTGTTATTGATTCCGGCGCGCTCGGCGGCGTTTCTATTGTAAACGATATTATGAGCGATGAAAAGCTTTATATAGACAGGCAGTCGCTTGTTGAATTTGTGGAGTCTGCGGAAGATGGTGTTATTGATGAAATCGGCACGGTTTCCGGAATTGCTTCTGCCATATCCGGCTATGTGGTGGATAAACTGAATGTTTGCCTGGAGAGGCGGAGTACAGAACTTAAAAACGCAATCATGAGCGTAGTAGGCAAGTGCCCCGGAATTTGGGAACTCGGTAAAAGCAATGGTATGTCGGAGAATATAAAAAAATATCTTGACCCTGTAGAAGATAAAGTTCTCATCGATAAAATAAATTACTATTATGAAACTTATCAGAACCGTGCAGGAGAAATCATTAAAACGATGAATGACAAGGATTATGCAAACGTACGCCTTATATGTCATTATAACTGCAAGAGAGTTCCGGTTACGGAAAGCGTGAAAACACTGCAGACCGATTTTTTGATTGACACGGCATATGAATCACTTGGCGCAACCGTGCTTAACCTCTATGAAACGTTCCCGGAAAACTATAAAGTCGCAAAAGGGGATAATCAGGGCTATCTTTCTCCTGATTATATGATAGATGCTTCAACCTGTGCAGATCCCGATCATACATGGTTTGTTAAGAATGCAGTTCATTGCTGCAACGGCGATGTTGGCAGTCAACTTAAAAAATTTGCTGTTTGGCTTGCGCTTGCAGAGGGCGACGTTGATATCAATACAAATTCGGATTATCCGCAGTATCTTATCGCGTTGAGCGGTTTCCGTCTTATGACGTTGCAGGATTATCTCGATCAGTTTAACATCGACGAGGCCGCCGGAGAGGAAGACGGAAAATATGTATCGTCAAAAATAACAACATATACATACTATACGCTGACGCTTCCCGCCTGGTTATGCCTGGCAGCGCTTGCCGTTCTGCTGATTGTGCTTATCGTTAAGAAGAGCGGAAACAAGGAAGAAATCGAAGGTGTACTCACCAAGCAGGAACTTAAGAATCTTCCGAAAGCCGAAAGGAAAGCCGCGAAGAAGAACAATAAAGTGCTTATCAAACAGCACAAGAGAGATAAGAAGAGTGCAAAGAAAGCGCACAAGGCAGAGCTGAAAGCAATGCCGAAATCGGAGAGAAAGGCGGCGAAAAAAGCCGACAAGGCGCAGAAGAAAGCGAACAAAAAGCAGACCAAGGCAAACTTCAAGGCGAGGAAGAAACAGGCAAAGCTTGATAAAAAAGAAGCGAAAGCCGCAAAAAAAGCAGGTAAAACGCCCGAAGAAGAAACCACAGAATCTTAAATTTCAATAAAAGAACGGACAGACAACGTGCCGCGTGCAAATAATCTGTCCGTTTGAAACAACAGGAGTTGCAGATGGATAAAACAAAGAACAGCGGAAAGATTTTAACTTTCAGCAAAGCGCTGAAATACGGAATCGGCATATTCGGTATACAGGCGTTTATTGGTTATATCAACACATTCCAGTCGCAGTTTTACACGAGTGTATTTAAAGCGGATCTTATGGTATGCGCGGTTATTATTCTCGTTGCAAAAATTATAAGCTGCCTGGCAGACCCGATTATCGGTAATATCATTGACCGCTCTCATTTTAAATCCGGCAAGATGAAACCGTTTATCTTTATGAGTTCGTTCCCGCTTGCTATTTTAACAACACTTATGTTTGTAAAAATCAATTTTGCGAACAATACCGTGATGTATATCTATATTACGGTTACCACGGTTTTGTGGAATATTTCAATGACATTTGCCGATATTCCGAGCCAGGGGCAACTTGCATTGCTTTCTCCCAATTCGGAGGAGCGAAGCGTTGCGGCAGGAATTTCAAATACGATGAAGAGTGTGGCTTTGGTACTTCCGAATCTTATTGTTCCGGTTGTATGCGTGCTCACAAAGAGCGAAGGCGGGAAAATTTATGCCAAAGAATATTTTATTTCCGCGCTGGTTCTTATTGTAGTCGGCGTAATCTGTTATACGGTTATGCTTACAGGAACGAAAGAAGTTGTTGAAAGTCAGTCTAACAGAATGACAATCAAGGATATGCTGTTAGAGCTTAAAAACAATAAAATGTTATTGCTTGTTTTTGCCTCATTGCTTTTGGGATTCGGCAGAAATATGGCTGTAAATATCGGCGTTCAGGCGGCGGCGGTTGTGTTCGATACGGTTAAAGTCGGTCCGATTACGCTTTCAGGTGAAAATCTTCCGATCGTTTTGGGCATAGGTAGCGGAGCAACTTCAATGCTTTCCATTATGTGCGTTCCGATGCTGAGCAAAAAATGGGGAGACAAAAAAACGTTTATTATTCTCGGAGTTTACGGACTTATCATAAGCACGATTGCATATTTGCTGTTTGTGTTTGATATAGGCGGACTGAAAACCCAGCATACGTTCTGGTTTGTATTTATTTGTCAGTTCTTCATCGGGTTGATGTTCGGAACGCACGGATATACGCCGCTTGTTATGGTTGCGGATATTGTTGATTATCAGGAAATGAAAACAGGGAAGCGCACCGAGGGTATTCAGTACGCTGTACTCAGCCTGGGCATGAAACTTGCCAACGCTCTGTCCGTTGCAGTAAGCGTATTTATAGTAGGCGCTTCCGGATATACGGGAAGCGTAACTTATGCGGATTCGGTTGCAAATCCTGCGATGGCCAATACGATAATGTCGGCATATTGGCTGATTCCCGGAATATGCTGTCTGCTTGCTTGCGTGCCTATTTTCTTCTATAAGATTGACGATAAAACGAAAAAGGAAATCAAGGCGTTTAAAGAGGCGCAAGTTGCCGCAATGCAAAACGAAACGGTTGCGGTTGAAGAAAAATAAGAATAAAATATCATCGTTAAAAGCAAAGCACTGCCGATAATCATTGGCAGTGCTTTGCGAATTGCTTGGTCTTTTCCGGGAGAATTGTCAGTTGCTGATTTCAGCTTTGTGTAATTTTTTGCTTCTGAATAGCGCTTTGAATATCACGCGTACCAGTGGCTGAATAAAAAATAGTTGAGAGAAAAACGCGAATGGGAAGTTATAACAAACAAGTTTCAGCCAGTTGGCTAAAAGAGTAAACATATGAAATCCGTTGTAATACGGATAATAAAGCCATGCCGCGATAAAACTCATAACCGGGCACATAATCCCAACGGTTGCGCATATTATTGCAGTTTCAAAAATAACGGGATGCGTTTTCGACGGATTAAATACTTTGCATGCAAGTTTAAACGAGCATGGGCTTCCTATAAAGCATTCAAGGCAATACGCAAAAATAAATTCAATCAGTATTACTGCCCAAATCGGCATAAAAAGACCGCAGGTATAAATGCCGCCTTGCGTGTTTACCGCTTCCAGTACGCTGGATGCATGGTTAACATTCATCAGAATGCTGCCGGATACTACATATATACTGTAAAATACGTATCCATGCACCGTTATAATTACGGTTAAAAGTGCAAAAATCATTTTTTCAAATTTGTTTTCAGGCATAATAGTCGCTCCTTCATACATAACAAAAATATACCCTGCGGTCCGCTAATCTGATTATTTTTTGTGTGTCGTAATCAGGTTTACATACCGCAAGGTATTACATGTGCCGTTGTATTTTTTCTTTTAGATTTGCTTTAAATCATACATTATTTTCTTGAAAAAGTCAAAAATTTTTTAAAAATTTTTTTGACTTTTTTTAATAATTTTTTTAAGCTTTGAGGATATAAACAATGCCAGAATCATCTTTGCAATATCGGGTATTATAAACGGGAAAACACACCAACTCAGCGCTGAAACAATCGTTACCGGTCCTCTTGTTTTTGCGTAAACATACATAAACCATGCCGTTCCGGCGGCGTAGCAGGCAAAAAGTCCCAAAAGCATGGCAATAATTTTAACCCACAATTTGTCTCCTGGGATTTTTTCAAAAAGCCAGTATATCAGCGTAATCAATAAAAATCCGAAAAGATATCCGCCCGTTTGATTAAGCAGATGTCCGATTCCTCCGCTGAATCCGGAAAATACGGGAACGCCGATTGCGCCGAGCAACAGATAGGCAAGCGTAGTAAGCGTTCCGAGTTTTCCTCCGAGTGTGGCTAAAACCATAAATATGCCCATTGTCTGGAGTGTAAACTGAACGGCTGATGTGTTGATGGTTATCCACGAAAAGACTGTTATAATCGCAATAAAAATACCGCAGTAGCAAATTTGCAGTATTGTAGTTTTGCTTTTTGCCGGGTTGGATTTAATTTTTGCTTTTTTCATTAAAAACACCTCTTTAGAAGGTATTTTATCCCGGCTTGCCCAGATTGTCAACCTATATTTATAATTTTAGGTTGACGAATCTTAATTTTTGCGTAAAAAAATAAATTTGTAAAGCGATTGAACTTTACAAATTTTTAGGATTGAAATGGCATGGATTCATCAGGGTTCGCTTCTTTTGCCTGTGTTTGCTTTTATTTTTCTGACGGCATAGGCAATCGTGAAAATCAGTGCCAAAAGAATGCATGCACACATCAGAATAGTTTTTATTACGGTTGCGGTGCTTGCAATTTGAACGATTTGAGGCAGGATATTTTCGTTGTTTTTTAATAAAATAATGCTTAAAATATTTTCGATATAATCAGCAAGCATTAAAAGAATCGGAAGCAGATTGAGTTTGTCGGCTGTCCCGCGGGTTTTTATAAAAATAATGCTTAAAAGCGCCGTATATATTAACGGAAAAACCATATCGAGCGGAAGCTGAACTTGCAGGTATACATGCATTTGTTCCGGGGAGAGACGTGTTATCAGTTCCTGCGCATATTCATAACTATAGCCGAATGGACGCATATCAAATACGGTCAAGCCGTAATAAGCGGCATTTTCCGTAATTAAAGGGATAAGATAAAAATTCATTACGCAGGACACTGCTACAGTGAAAAGCGCAAGAATAATGATATGTGCAGCTTTTACTTTTTTTAAACATAAAGATTCAAGCGATTTCATTTTCGTACCTCTCATAGCCCGGGTGTCCCGTTCGCTTTTGTGCAGACAGAAAAAAGTGATTTATTCGATAAAGCATTTTTTCTGTTTTAGATGCACAGCATCTTAACTTAATTATATCAGCAAAAAATATTTTTGCAAATCATACTGTTTGCGGGAATACTGTTAATGGTGATGTATGGTGGGCAGAGCGGAAGAAAGGAAAAAAATCGCGAAAATTTGTTTTATATGCTTTCTTATGCTTTGCGTCGGGCTTTTTTGGGCATATTCAAACACGAGCTATACTGGTTTTGCGGCTGCTCCGCCTATGAAATTTTATATAGATAATTTTAAAGAACAGATAGAATATTTTGTGAATTTAATCATTCGGTACAAACAGTACTTTCTCACTTGAAGTGAATCAATATTTATGCTAGAATATTTTGAAATATATAATTGGATAGGTTTGGGCTTAAACCGTCTTATAGGGAGATAAAAATGGAATTTCCAAAAGACCATATAAGAAATTTTTCTATCATTGCACATATTGATCACGGGAAGTCAACCCTTGCGGACAGGCTTCTTGAAAAAACGCAGTCGGTTGCGCTGCGCGATATGACCGAACAGCTTCTTGACGATATGGATCTTGAACGTGAACGCGGAATAACAATAAAAGCGCATGCCGTAACGCTCAATTATACTGCGCTTGACGGCGAGGAATATATGCTGAATCTGATAGACACGCCGGGTCATGTAGATTTTAATTACGAAGTGTCGCGTTCTCTTGCAGCCTGCGAGGGAGCCGTTCTGATTATTGACGCGTCGCAGGGTATAGAGGCGCAGACGCTTGCCAATACATATCTTGCGTTAGACAATGATTTGGAGATTGTGCCCGTAATCAACAAAATAGATTTGCCGGCGGCCGATCCGGAAAAAGTTGCGGCTGATGTGGAAAATATTATAGGAATACCATGTAATGACGCGCCGCGTATTTCTGCAAAAACAGGGCAGAATGTTGAACAGGTACTTGAAAAGATCGTTTCCGATATTCCCGCGCCCGCCGATAACGACGGAAAACCTCTGCGCGCGCTTGTATTTGACAGCTTTTACGATAACTATAAAGGTGTTATCGTTTATGTGAAAATCGTTGACGGTTCAATCCGTAGCGGAGATACTATGAAAATGATGTCTACCGGTGCTGAATTTACTGTCGTTGACGTCGGCCGTATGCGGGCAACTTCCATGGAGAGCACGGAAACTCTGTATTCGGGCGAGGTAGGCTATATAACGGCGAGCATCAAAACGGTTCATGATGCAAGGGTGGGGGATACCGTTACGCTTGCCAGTAATCCGGCTTTGGAGCCTTTGGAAGGCTACCGTAATGTTCAGCCTATGGTCTTTTGCGGGGTTTATCCTGCCGACGGCGCAGATTATGAAAATCTTCGCGAAGCACTGGAAAAACTGCATTTGAATGACGCTTCACTTTCTTTTGAGCCCGAAACATCGGGTGCGCTCGGATTTGGATTCCGATGCGGTTTTCTGGGACTGCTTCATCTCGAAATTGTTCAGGAGAGACTTTCGCGTGAATATGACTTGGATTTGGTGACAACGATTCCGAGCGTTGAATATAAGATTTATATGCGGGACGGCAGTATGATTGAAATTGACAATCCTACGCATTATCCTGATCCTGCGGAAATAGATTATAGTGAAGAACCGATAACGGAAGCGCATATCTACAGCCCTGCGGAGTACGTCGGCACAATTATGGAGCTTTGCCAAAACAGGCGCGGTATTTATAGAGGAATGAACTATATAACAACCGACAGGGTTGATATATGTTACAATTTGCCGCTTAATGAGATTATATATGATTTTTTTGACGCGCTGAAATCAAGAACGAGAGGTTATGCAAGTTTTGATTATGAAATAACCGGATATGTGAAAAGCGACCTCGTTAAGCTGGATATTTTGCTGAACGGAGACGTTATTGATGCGCTCAGCTTTATCATTCACCGTGAAAAAGCATATGACCGCGCAAGAAAAATTGCGGAAAAACTGAAACAGCATATACCGAGGCAAATGTTTGAAATCCCGATTCAGGCGGCAATCGGAGGTAAGGTTATCGCAAGGGAAACCGTTAAAGCCATGCGTAAGGATGTGCTTGCAAAATGCTATGGCGGCGATATAACCCGAAAGAAAAAACTGCTTGAAAAGCAGAAAGAGGGGAAAAAGCGAATGAGACAGTTCGGATCTGTTGAAGTTCCGCAGGAAGCGTTTATGGCAGTGCTGAAATTGGATGATGAAAACTGATTTGAAAAAATGCGGGATTTATATTCACATCCCATACTGCCGGAGCAAATGTCCTTACTGTGATTTTTATTCGGTGCGTGCAAAAGAGTCGGAAGATGATTATGCCGAGGCGGTTTGCAGAGAGATAGAAAAATTTTCAACCATTTATAATAATAGTATTATTGATACAATTTATATAGGTGGCGGAACACCGTCTTACATAAATCCCAAAAATCTTGTTTGCATGCTTCGTTCTGTAAAAGATTGTTTTCCCTCCGATTTAAAAGAGGTAACGGTAGAATGTAATCCGTCCGATGCGAATGAAGCGTTCTTTTTCGTTCTTGCGCGGGCGGGCGTTAACCGGGCAAGCTTCGGTATGCAGTCTGCGGTTAACAGTGAAAGGAAAGCTCTTGGCAGGCGTGCGGATAAAGCGCAGGTTAAATATGCGATTGCGAGTGCAAGAAAAGCGGGAATCAACAATATTTCGCTTGATTTGATGCTGGGGATTCCCGGTCAAACCGAAGATTCCCTCAAAAACAGCATTGATTTTTGCGCCGAAATGAATGTATCGCATATCAGCGCGTATATGTTGGCATTGGAAGAGGGAACATTTTTTTATAAAAATCAAAACAGATTGAATCTTCCGAATAATGATGAAACTGCTGAACTTTATCTTTTTCTTGTTGATGAACTGGAAAAGGCAGGATATTTTCAGTATGAAATTTCAAATTTTGCAAAGCCGGGATTTGAAAGCAGACATAATTTAAAATACTGGACGCTTGCAGATTATCTCGGAATCGGCGCGTCCGCCCATTCATTTATGAACGGGCAGAGATTTTATTATGAACGGAGTATTGAAAAATTTATTGTCTCTCCCACTGTTATTTCCGGTGGTGCAGGCGGAGATATAAACGAAAAGATTATGCTCGGATTAAGGCTGAAAAGCGGAGTGTCGGTTGATTTGCTGGATTTGGAAAAAGCGACGCGTTTTTCGGATTCGGATTTTGCCGAAATAAAAAACGGTAAATTCAGTTTAACGCCGAAAGGCTGTTTAATCAGCAACAGTATTATCTGTGAATTTTTAATTTAATTCAAAAGCAAATGCGAAAAGCCGCTCCGACGGAGCGGCTTTTTATATGAAACGGTGTTCCCTGTATATATTATGCGCTTTTAGGTATGATTTAAACCATTAACAATTTGTTTACAAATTTTTAGTTGACTTTGAGAAATAATAGTAGTATATTTATAAACGAATTAGCACTCAGGAGATGGGAGTGCTAATTCAAAAAGCCGACGAGGCGGAGGGGAAAAGATGAAACTCAGTGAGCGTAAAGAGCAAATACTTTCATTGGTTGTGGAAAATTATGTTGCTCAAGGCGAAGCTATAGGTTCCAAAGCGCTCTGTGATGAGCTCGGCTGTTCATCTGCCACAATCAGGAATGAAATGAGCGATTTGTGCCGACTCGGTTATCTTGAACAAAAGCATGTAAGCGGCGGAAGAATCCCATCAAATCAAGGATACCGATACTATGTTGATTATTTGATGAACCAAAGTATGCTCAGCGACGTGGAGTGTGCCACCATTGAAAATACGCTCAGGCGGGATGCACACACACCGGAGAAGATTCTTGAAAATGCGAGTAATATGCTCGCCAGACTCACAAACTGCGCGGCGGTTTTCACAACGCCTGCCGACGCACAGGCTGAAATTCAGAAAGTTGAGCTGATACCCGCAAGCAGGAAAACGGCGATTTTGATACTGCTTACATCATCGGGTATTCTGAAAAACTGCGTGTGCCGCATTGATATTGATATTGACAATAAGGTTAAAACCAAATTTGAGGATATAGTTAATGATTATTTTCTAAAAAAGAAAGTTACCGAACTTACAGACGATATGCTCGCCGAAATTACAATGGCGCTCGGTGAAGAAGACTATGCGATAACTCCGCTACTGTCTGCACTTTACGGATTATCAAAGGATGCCGGAGAAAGCCATACGGTGGTGGAGGGCGAAACCAATCTTCTTGCACACAGGGATTCGTACCAAGATATTAATGAACTGATTGATTTCCTGAAACAGCGTGATCAGTTGAGTAGGCTTGTTACGTATGAAGAATCCGATAAAAGCAATACTTTGAGTATTTTAATCGGCAGTGAAAATTATTTCCGCGAAATGGAAACTTCAAGTATGATTCTTTCAAGATATGCTTTCGGGAATAATGCTATGGGTACGCTGGGCATTATCGGCCCTACAAGAATTGATTATGCGCGCCTGATTCCGGATGTTGAATATCTTACTCGCCTTGTAGAGAAACTTTTGGCGGAAAATATAGACGAAGAAGAAATCGGAGGACAAGACATTGAATAAAAATGATAAAGAGAAAACACAGGCGGAAGAAGACGAGGTTCTTGAAAACGAAGAAGTTCAGGAATCCGAAGCTGAACCGGAGATGAGCGAAGAGGAAAAACTCCGTAAATCTCTGGATGAAAAAGACGATCAATTAAAAAGAATCGCCGCTGAATATGATAATTTCAGAAAAAGAACCATAAAAGAAAGGGAAGAAAATTTTTCAAACGCCAAAATATGCGTAATCAGTGAATTCCTTGATGTTATAGATAATTTTCAGAGGGCAAAAGACGCCGACTGTGAATTGGAAGCATATAAAAAAGGTGTAGAAATGATTTTTACACAGTTTTGCGATAAAATGAAAAATCTCGGCGTAGAGGAATTTGGAAAACCCGGAGATACTTTTGATCCCGAAATCCATATGGCTGTTATGCATATTGAAGACGATGAGAAGGGAGAAGGTGAAGTAATCGAGGTATTCCAAAAAGGTTACAAAGCCGGCGAAAAAATTATCCGGCATGCGATGGTAAAAGTAGCAAACTGAAGATATTCTGTCTGTTTTAGGATTCAAGCCGATTCGAAACAGATGTTTAAATAATAAATAAATAAATGAATGATTTATTCATATACGGAGGTATGATATTATGGCTAAAATTATTGGTATTGATTTGGGAACAACAAATTCATGCGTAGCGGTTATTGAAGGCGGAGAGCCTGTTGTTATCGCTAATTCAGAAGGTGCGCGTACTACACCGTCGGTTGTAGGATTTAAAAAAGACGGCGAGCGCCTTGTAGGGAATATTGCAAAACGTCAGGCCATTACAAATCCGGAGGGAACCGTTTCTTCCATCAAAAGAAAAATGGGGTCTGATTACAAAGTAAAAATTGATTCAAAATCCTATACGCCGCAGGAAATTTCCGCTATGATTCTTCAGAAATTGAAAGCCGATGCGGAGTCTTATCTCGGCGATACGGTGACGGAAGCCGTTATCACGGTTCCGGCTTATTTTACGGACAGTCAACGTCAGGCAACAAAGGACGCAGGTAAAATTGCCGGTCTGGATGTTAAGCGAATTATCAATGAGCCTACCGCAGCGGCTCTTGCCTACGGCATTGATAAAGAGCAGGATCAGAAAGTTATGATTTATGATCTCGGCGGCGGAACATTCGACGTTTCAATTATTGAAATGGGAGACGGCATTCAGGAAGTTCTTGCAACAAACGGTAACAATATGCTCGGTGGAGATGATTTCGATCAGAAAATCATCGACTGGCTTGTTGCGGAATTTAAAAAGGATCAGGGCATAGATTTATCAGGCGACAGAATGGCGATGCAGAGGCTGAAAGACGCTGCCGAAAAAGCAAAAATCGACCTTTCCGGTTCAACCACGGCGCAGATAAATCTTCCGTTTATTACACAAGGTACTGACGGTCCGAAACATCTTGATATGACGCTCACAAGAGCCAAGTTCAATGAAATGACCTCAAGTCTTGTTGAAGCAACGATGGGACCTGTGCGCCAGGCTTTGCAGGACAGCGGGCTTTCGGCTGCGCAGATTGACAAGGTACTTATGGTCGGCGGTTCGTCAAGGATTCCCGCAGTTCAAGAGGCCATACAAAAATTTATCGGCAAAGAGCCGTTTAAAGGCATCAATCCCGATGAATGCGTAGCGGTAGGCGCGGCACTTCAGGCGGGTGTGCTCGGCGGAGATGTTAAAGGACTTCTTCTCCTCGACGTTACACCGCTTTCACTTGGAATTGAAACAATGGGCGGTATCAATACAAAGATTATTGAGAGAAATACAACGATTCCTACAAAGAAGAGCCAGATTTTCTCAACTGCGGCGGATAATCAAACTTCCGTTGAAGTTCATGTTCTTCAAGGGGAAAGAGAATTTGCAAGAGATAATAAAACACTCGGCTTATTCCATCTGGACGGTATTCTTCCTGCAAGACGCGGAGTTCCGCAGATTGAGGTAACGTTTGATATAGATGCAAACGGTATCGTTCATGTATCCGCGAAGGATTTGGGAACCGGCAAGGAACAGGATATCAGCATAACTGCTTCAACAAATATGAGCAAAGAAGATATTGATAAAGCTGTTCAGGACGCTGAAAAATTTGCAGAAGAAGATAAAAAGCGCAGAGAAGAAGTGGATACGCGCAACGAAGCAGATCAGATGGTTTATCAGTGTGAAAAGCTTATCAGTGAGGACGGCGATAAATTCTCTGAAGAAGACAAAACCGAGCTTAACACAAAAATTGATGCGCTGAAAGAAGCGCTCAAAGGTACGGATACAGCCGCAATAAAATCAGCGCAGGAATCTCTCACGCAGAAGTTTTATGATGTATCACAGAAAATGTATCAAGCGGCGCAGGCGGAGCAAAACGCACAGCCCGGAGCTGACGGCGGCGCAACTGCGAATGAGGACGGAGTTTATGATGCCGATTACAAGGATGTAACGGACGAAAACAAATAAGAAAAAACGTAGTAACGGTATTTCACCGCCTGTTCACAGGCGGTGGGACCCGTTGTAATTGGCAAGGTGGCAAGATTTCGGTCTGCAGTTGGCAGAAGGGTTTCTGCCTGCGGTTTTTGTGCGGACCGGTATTGATGTATGTCTGCAAATGATATTTGTTCAGGCGTACGGCCTTGAATGATGGCAATTTTTGTTTTTTGGAGTAATATATGGCAGATAAACGAGATTATTATGAGGTATTGGGCGTAAGCAGGGATGCCGGTGAGGATGAGATAAAAAAAGCTTACCGCAAAAAGGCAAAGCAATATCATCCCGATCTTAATCCCGGAAACGCCGAGGCGGAGGCGAAGTTTAAAGAAGCAAATGAAGCCTATGAAGTTTTATCTGATAAAGAGAAGAAAGCGCGCTATGATCAGTTCGGATTTGCCGGAGTTGATCCGAATTTCGGAGCAGGGCAACCCGGAGGCGGCGCAGGCGGTTTCGGCGGAGGATTTGATTTCGGAGATATTGATTTAGGCGATATTTTCGGAAGCTTTTTTGGCGGAAGCGGTTTCGGAGGTTTCGGCAGAGGCTCAGGGAATAGTTCCAATGCACCCAGGCGCGGAAATGATATAAATATAAGTATGGTTCTTTCTTTTGAGGAAGCGGCCAAAGGTGTAACAAAAAAAATTGAAATAGACCGTATTGATCAATGTTCGTCGTGCGGCGGAACAGGTTCTGCAAAAGGCACAAATGCAGAAACATGTTCAGAATGCGGCGGCAGAGGATATGTAAGCGTTCAGCAGAGAACCGCGTTCGGGGTTATGAGTAGTCAGCAAAGATGCCCAAAATGCGGCGGCAAAGGGAAAATTATTAGACATCCCTGTCCGGTATGCAGCGGCGCAGGCAGAGTTAAGCAAAAGAAAACCATTGAGGTTAAAATACCCTCCGGTATTGACGACGGTCAGGTTGTTCCAATCCGCGGGATGGGAGACAGCGGAATAAACGGCGGCAGAAACGGAGATATAAAGATACTCATCCGCGTTCGTCCGCATCAGTATTTTGAAAGAGACGGATTTGACGTTTGGTATGAACTGCCGATTTCAATTGTTCAGGCTTCTTTGGGATCAAACGTAACCGTGCCTACGCTTGACGGTATGGTTTCGTATGACATTCATCCGGGAACACAGCCGGGAGATACTTTCAAACTCCGCGGAAAGGGTATATCAAAACCCTATGAACGCGGAAAAGGAGACCAGTATGTCCGAATTAAAGTAGAAATTCCAAGGAATCTGACCTCCGAGCAGAAAGATATTCTCAAACAGTTTGAGGAATCAACAGACGGAAAATCTTCCTACGGAAAGAAAAATATATTCGGTAAAAAGAAATAAAAAAATCGGAAATTCAGTTTAACCTCGAATTTCCGATTCTTTTATATATAACTTATGTAAAGGCATCTTCCGTTTCTAAGGCAGTCGGCTTCTTTCTCGAACGTAGCGGAGGCATATAACCTGTTCGCCGATGTCCCCCGCCTCTTAGGCGGCAGGGTCCATTTCGAAATTTCAGCGGGCGTGATATTCTCCTGCTAAAACCCTGAGGAGCGAACGCTCCCTGCGCAGGTTGCAATCGTTTGCAAGCCCCGTTTCAAGCGAGCTTGATGAGTACTGCGCCGATTTAAAGGCTCTCTGATTTCGCAGACAGTTTCTTGCGTTGCATAACGGTGCACTCCCTTATCGAATGAGAGAAGATTTATTTTCGCTGAATAAATGTTCTGATTCTTTGAAAAATAACAAACCCGCTGATATTCATTATCAGCGGGCAAAACCAATTTGTTAAATTTTTGTAGAATATTTAGAATTTACAGTTTACCAATCAAAGGGGTCGGTTACATCGTTGTCGTCCGGGTCTGTTGTATCCTTAATGCTGGCTAATATTATATCTTCAACGCTAAACAGTCTAATATCTAATTCAGGCTCACTGTAAATTTTCAGTTTTTTTAGAAATTGCACTGGGCGAACCCACCTTTCTACATAACTAGATACATATATTATAGCATAGTTGATACAAATTGCAAGTCTTTTTTTATTTATTCATTAAATTTTTAAATAAAATTTTGAAATAAGATATAATTGAGACAAAGATGTCCTCGCTCCTCAGGCGGCGTGCTTCGTTTTTTCAAAATCAGATGGACTCTGATTTTGAAAACAGCTCACGCTGTTCGTTGTTCCTTGAATAACAGGGAAATTCTTATGAAATGATGACAAAAAGCATTGCCGATGTAACCGAAAAATTATACTATAAAGCATCATCAGCGGTTCTCATTTCTTATTGAATTTTCGCTAAAGCCTTGAGAAATTGCAGTCCTCCGCAGGCACTGATCACTGAATCCTGTCGTTTGCACCGATTTAAATAACTTCAAAATTTCAAAGATGGATTACGCAAACGGGTCAGTTACATCGTTGTCGTCCGGATCGGTTGTAAGTGCAATACTGGTTAAGATTATGTCTTCCGTGCTAAACAGTCTGATATCTAATTCTGGCTCATTATAAATTTTCAGCTTTTCTGGGAATTCCACTGACAAACCTGCCTTTCTAATAATCAAATATATAATAGCATAGACGATATAAATCGGTCAAGTCTTTTATTTCTATTTTAAGATTTTTTCAAAAAAGATTTTGAAAAAAAATATAATGACTTCAGTATATGGAATAGGATTATGCAAACGATAATCTTTTTTACACTTTCCAGCATCGTCATACATTTAAACAAAACGTTTGCTTTTTTGATAGCTTTCAAACTTTTATTCATCGTTATTTCCTTTCAGAATAATTCCGTGCGCTACGGACGGAATACTTTCTTTTTGTTTAACTGTTGTCGGGGAAAGCAAAGCTCCCGTTGCCACGAACATAATTCTTTTCATTTCTCCGCTTTCCAATTTGTTCATAAAGCGTGAACACATAACCGACGCGGAACATCCGCATCCGCTTCCGCCTGCGTGTACGTCCTGCTTTTCTCTGTCATATATCAGCTTTCCGCAGTCCGTATGCTGTTCGGAAATATCTATTCCGTATTCTTTGGAAATAAATTCAAACAAAATATCCGAACCTACAAAACCGAGATCACCCGTTATAATGGCGTCAAAATCATCGGATGTTTCTCCGAGATCCTCCAAAAATTCCGCTATGGTGTTTGCCGCGGCAGGAGCCATGGCGGCGCCCATATTGTTGGAGTCTGTAATTCCGAGATCTTTAATTTTACCGATATGAGAAGCTTCAACGCTTATATGCCCGCAGTTCCGTTCAAGAATTGCCGCGCCTGCGCCCGTAACGGTCCATTGTGCAGTGGGAGGCCTTACGCCTCCGTATTCAATCGGAAAACGAAACTGCCTTTCACTGGAACAGAAATGAGAGCAAGTTGCCGCCATTACTCTGCTTCCGCATTCGCTTTCCAGGAAGTTAGACGCATTTATCATGCTCAGCGCCATCGTTGAACAAGCTCCGTAAAGTCCTACAACAGGAACACCGTTTTCCCGGAATGCAAAAGATGAACCTATGCATTGGCTTAGCAAATCTCCGGTAAATATGCAGTCGAGATCGCTCCAAACATATTTTCCCTTTCCCAGTGCTGTTTCCGCTGTATAGAGTATGAGCTTGCTTTCGCTTTTTTCCCAGCTTTCTTCACCGAGTGTCGTATCGGTGAAGATTTGATCAAATTCCGCGGACAGGGGACCTTCTCCTTCTTTTTTCCCCGCGCACGCCGCCCATGTTATTATTGTTGGATTATTATTATAAATGATCGAGTTTCCTTTTCTTTTTGCCATCAGAAAATCACCCCGCAAAGATAGTAGATAACTCCGTAAACAGAAGCCGCAAGGGTTCCGTAAACGATAACAGGGCCTGCTATCGTGAAAATTTGCGCGCCGGTCCCGAGTATTTTTCCCTCTGGTTTGTTATCAAGAGCCGGGGAAACCACGGCGTTTGCAAATCCCGTAATCGGAACAAGTGTTCCCGCACCGCCGAAGCGCGCAATGTTGTCATATATTCCGAAACCGGTTAATACTGCACTGATAACAACGAGCGTTACGGAAACGAGAAGTCTTGCGCTATCTTCGTCAGCTCCCAGACAGGAATATAATTTAAAAAAGCATTCCCCGAGTGTACATATGATTCCGCCTGTGAGCCATGCTTTAAAAAAGTTTTTAATTTTTTTTGACGGAGGCGAAACCTTGTCCGTCATATCACTGTATTCTTTTCGTGTAATTGACAAAAGCATTTCTCCTTTCTCTTGCCATTTTTGAAATTCAGTGTTATAAAGAAGTCGTTGGGGTGGTGGCAAGCCCACCCTCCGACTTTTTCCGACTGGCTCTGCTTTTGCAGTGCCTTTTATTTTTCCTCGTTTGTGAGGGTTCGAACTGAAAGTTGAATCTGATAAAATAAAATTTTTATTGATTATTCGTTTTTTATAGCAGATTTAAACCGACAGCCTGTATTTATTATTTTTTATTGCTTGCACATTTATTCATATAAACGTGTAATTCGGTTATGATAAATAATGAGAGAAGGGATTTAAATGAGTTTTTTATATGCTTTTTTAATCGGCGGAGCAGTATGTGCTGTCGGACAGATTTTGATAGATTTAACCAAACTCACGCCGGCGCGTATTCTTGTCATTTATGTTGTGGCGGGAGTTGTTTTGGGCGCGCTCGGAGTTTATGAACCTTTGATTGAATTTGCGGGAGCGGGAGCAACGGTTCCGCTTACCGGATTTGGTGCAAATATGGTAAAAGGCGTAAAGGAAGCCGTGGATACGGACGGACTGCTCGGAGCGTTGACAGGCCCGCTTACGGCTGCTGCGGCGGGAATCATGGCGGCAATTATATGCGGCGTTGCGGTTTCCTGCATAGCGCATCCGAAAGATAAATAGAAGGGTGCTGATTTAAATCGGAGCAGTGCTCCATCAAGTCCGTTTGAAACGGGGTTTCGCTCCTCAGGATTTCAGCGGGAGATTATCGCTCTCACTGAATCCTGAAAGGATCCCTGCCGCCTAAAAGGCGGATATAGGCGAATAGGTTATAAAAATGCGTATTCCTAATGGAATACGCATTTTTTGAACACTGCTGTTTTCGAAAAATCATACAGTATAGCATGTCGTTCAATTTTGTGGTGTTTTTTCCGTTTGTCTTTCAGTCGCTTAAAAAAACAGACCGCCGGATATTCCGATGGTCTGTTATTTGTTAAAATGTTTTTTTAGTTTTCTTCTTCTGCGTCTGCAATAGAATCCTCAGTCATTTCTTCAACGTCTCCGTCGTAAAGCTCACAGCCTTCACATGATTCAGCGTCGCAGTCGAAACAATCAAAATCATCACAATCAGATTCGCACTTCACGAATTTTTTTACAATGAAATATGTTGCGGCGGCGATAGCTGCAAGTGCAACAACAGCGCCTACGATGGATAAAGCGAGTTTAATGGTTTTGTCCATTGGAATGCACCTCCGTTTATTTGTATTTTAATTATATACCATTATTTAGCTTATGTCAATTCATAAAAGTGGATTTCAATATATTATTATTTCTAAAAATGAGAAATTTATAACCTATTCGCCGATGAACCCCGCCTTTTAGGCGGCGGAGTCCATTTCGGAATTTCAGCGGGAGTGACAATCTCCCACTGAAACCCTGAGGAGCGAACGCTCCCTGCGCAGGTTGCAATCGTTCGCAAACCCCGTTTCAAGTGAGCTTGATGGAGCACTGCTCCGATTTAAACTTAGGCAAAAATATTCACCTCTTTCTAAGGCGGCAACTCCGTTTTCAAAATCAGCGGCAGGATAATTCCTCTCTGATTGCTCAGAAAACTAAGGCAGTTCGTTGCCGCATTGCATAAGTGGGACAAGCCCCTTTATTGGACAAGATTTGACCATAATTTAAAGATGATTTCTGTTACTGTTAAAATTTCTTTGAATTTTGGTACGTTTTATATCTTTTTCTATGTAAAGAAAAAAATAAATACATCTTGAAGAAACATCATTTCTTTAGTATAATATAATATATATAGTCATTTTATGTCGATGATAGAATGGATATAAGCTATTCGCCAATCTCCCCGCCTATTAGGCGGCGGATTTGTTTTCAAAAATCAGAGAAGGATATATAAGTTTTCTCTGATTCTTCAGACAGTGAATGTTGCTCTTGTCACGTTGCATAATGGGGAATCCCATTATTGTAACCAAACCGTGATAGATTATGATTCCGCCGATTAAAAATCGGTTTCGGAGGCTAAAATTTTGGATTATAGAAATTATTGTATGAATTGTATGAGAAAAACCGACGGCGCAGACGTATGCCCGTTTTGCGGTTTCAGCGGCGCCGGACTGCAGAGGCTTCCGTTCCTTCCTGCGGGCGTATTGGTGGCAGAGAGATATCTTATCGGGCGGAAACTCGGCTCCAACGGAGACGGCGCTACATACATTGGTTATGATACGCATGAAAAATCGCCTGTTATTATCCGTGAATTTATACCTGAAACCCTTATAGGAAGAGGCGAAAATCTTCAGCTTTTTCCGATTTCGGGGTTTACCGATGAATTTAATGCTTGCTATGATGATTTTATTGAACTTTGGAGAGGTCTTGCCAAAGCGCGGGAGCTTTCCGGCATTATGTCGGTATATGATATTGTTGAGGATTACGGAACGGTTTTTGTTATCAGCGAATATATAGAAACCATTACTCTGCGTGATTATCTTCAGGCACAGCCTGATGGGAGACTGCCGTGGGAAGAAATACGGCGGTTGTTTATGCCGATACTTTCTACGCTGGAAGAGCTACACCGAATGGGAATTGTTCACGGTTGTCTTTCTCCCAATTCTCTCCGCGCCTGCAAGGACGGCAGACTGCGCCTTTTTGAATTCAGCATTGCCGAAGTACGTACAACAGGCGGCATTCTTCCTTGCGCGATACCACCGGGCTTTGCCGCGGCGGAACAGTATTCGGAGAATGATACAATCGGTCCGTGGAGCGATGTGTATTCATTCTGCGCGAATATTTACCGTGCCCTGACGGGAATTGTTCTGCCCGAAGCACCTGCTCGGGCGAACAACGAGCAACTTGATTTTCCGGAATCCGTTATCGACAATACTCCGGATTATGTTATACGCGCCTTATGGAATGGGCTTCGGGTGAATGCACGCCTGCGTATCAAATCGTTGCAGAACCTTCATTCGCAACTGTCCGGAGTTAAGATGAAGATAGCTGAAGAAACAACACCTGAAGCAAAGGATTTCTCCAAAACACAAGAGGAAGCGCCGAAAAAGAAACATACCGGACTTATTATTTTCATTGTCATTTTCCTGATTTTGGTTGTGGCCGCCGCACTCGGTCTGACAGTCTTTAGGGATAATGTAAACGAACTTTTAGGCATCACAGAGACGCAGCTTGATTCTGATGAATTTACCACGACTTCCGAACTGGTGGATGTCCCTGATTTTACTGCACAGAATATGACTGAGGAGCAGATTTCTTCAGACGCTGTTTGGAATGAAAATTTTCATATTGTTTTTGAATACGGGGAAAGCGAGAAAACGGAAATCGGATATGTTTACGATCAATCCATCGAAGCCGGAAAAATCGTCAACAAAGGAACAAAAATCGTTTTATATATATGCAGCGGACGGCCGCAAATTAATTTGCCGGATGTTGTCGGAATGGAGGCGGACGCCGCAAAAGAAAGACTTGTAAAGCTCGGATTCAAGGTATCGACTGTTTCGGTTGAAAATGACGGAACCGGTCAGCCGGATGTTGTTAAAGAAATAAACCGTGAACCTTTGCAGGATTATGAATACGGAACGGAAATTATCCTGAGTGTATGGGGAAAAAGCTCTTCTTCAGATACAACTTCTTCCACATCCGCCCAGGAATAACAAAAATTTAATCAACAGAATAAATACCCTGCATTCAGTCATATACTAATCAATGATAAAGGCTGAATCAGAGGTATTTTTTATGTTTAAATATGATAATTTTACAGCAAGCGCAAACCGTTCGTTAAACCTTGCCGCCGAAAGCGCGGGTAAAATGGGGCACACCTATATAGGCAGCGAGCATATTCTGCTCGGTTTAGTCAGTGAAGGTTCAGGCGTGGCATTTGCGGAACTTAACGCGAAAAATGTGAGCGTGCGCAATGTGCGTGACATGATTAAAAATACGGTTGGAATCGGTTCGCCTACAATTTTGACCAAAGATGATTTAACACCTAAAGCAAAAATCATTATTGAAAATTCAAATCAGCGGGCAAAGGGTTCTTTCAGAAATACGGTGGGAACGGAGCATCTTCTGCTTTCTCTTGTGGCTGAAGCGGAATGTATGGGGGCAAAAATACTGCGCAGTCTGAAAGTGAGCGCCGCAGAGATCGTCAGTGACTTGCTTACATGCCAAGAAAGCGAGATGGGAAGAAGCGCTTCACGCCATAAAAAAGATATCAAAGCGCCGTCTCTGCTTTTAAAGCACGGCAGG
The DNA here is from genome assembly GCA_964623515.1 of uncultured Eubacteriales bacterium. Taxonomy (GTDB): domain Bacteria; phylum Bacillota; class Clostridia; order Oscillospirales; family Acutalibacteraceae; genus RUG714. The sequence continues at coordinate 22,201 of CAZURV010000005.1, forward strand.
GATCTTACAGAGATGGCATCAGTTGGGGAAATAGACGGTGTTATCGGCAGGGAAAAAGAAATTGAAAGAACCATAAGGATACTTTCAAGGCGCACAAAAAACAATCCCTGTCTTATCGGAGATCCTGGAGTCGGAAAAACAGCGATTGCAGAGGGGCTGGCATATCTGATTGAGCAGGGTAAAGTGCCTGAAACTCTGATCGGGAAAAGAATTATTGCTTTGGACCTCACAAGCGTTGTTGCAGGCACTAAGTATAGGGGCGATTTTGAGGAACGTGTCAAGCAGATTATGGAGGAAACGAAAAAGACCGGAAATATCATTCTGTTTATTGATGAAATGCATAATCTGATAGGCACGGGTTCAGCGGAGGGCGCAGTGGATGCCGCAAATATCCTGAAACCTGCGCTCGCACGCGGTGAAATTCAGATGATAGGCGCAACAACGATTGAAGAGTACAGAAAGAATATTGAAAAGGACAGCGCACTCGAGCGCCGTTTCCAGCCGATACATGTTGAAGAACCGACAAGAAGCGAAACCTTGCGGATTCTTAAGGGAATAAAAGGTAAATATGAAAAACATCATAACGTCATTTTTGCCGATGCCGCATTGGAAGCGGCAGTTGATTTATCCGTGCGCTATATAACGGACCGCTTTTTGCCGGATAAAGCCATAGATTTAATGGATGAAGCGGCCAGCGAATGTGAAATAAAGGGCAGATCGGGCGTTGGCAGATACGTTAAAAGCGAAGATATAGCCTTTATTGTTTCGCAGTGGACCGGTGTCCCCGTAAGCGGTATTAATGAAAATGAAAAGGATAAGCTGATAAATCTTGAAAGCAAACTGAAAGAAAATATAATCGGGCAGGACGAGGCAGTCGGCGCAGTTTCAAAATCCATCCGCAGGAGCAGGCTTGGAATCGGTAATGAATCCAGACCGATTGGCTCTTTCCTTTTTATAGGTTCAAGCGGAGTGGGGAAAACCGAACTTTCAAAGCTTTTGGCGAAAGCTGTTTTCGGCAAAGACGATTATCTGATAAAGTTTGATATGAGCGAATGTATGGAGAGCCATAGCGTATCCAAGCTGATAGGCGCGCCTCCCGGATATGCGGGTTACGATGAAGGCGGACGTCTGACCGAGCAGGTGAGAAGAAAACCTTACAGTGTGGTTTTGTTTGATGAAATAGAGAAGGCGCATAAAGATATTTTTAATATTCTTTTAAGCATTCTTGAAGACGGAGAAATAACGGATTCGCTCGGCGTTCATATCAATTTTAAAAATACAATCATCATCATTACCAGTAACGCCTGTTCGGATATCCTTGAAAAGAGGTTTTCGCTCGGATTCGCTCCCGGAAATACTTCGGAAATCAAAAAAGAGGTAAAATCACGCCTGAAAAAATTATTCAGACCTGAGTTTTTAAACAGACTGGATGATATTATTCTCTTTAATAATCTTACCGGAGATGATTTAAAAAAAATAAGCAGAAAAATGCTGGAGGAAACAGTAAAGCGAATTCAAAATACACTGAAAATCAAACTTGATTTTACGGATGAGCTTGTTGACGGAATCGCGGAAGCCGCAGAAAAGGAAAAATCAGGAGCAAGACCGGTGCGGGACGCCATCAGAAATAATGTTGAAGACGCTGTTTCGGATATGATACTCAACGGAATTATGGAGGCAGGCGGAAAATATACCGTTTCCTGGAATAAAAAGCAAATTCGATTACTTGACAGAAGCGGGATTTTGTTGTAACATATAATTATTATGAAGAGATTTATATGTGTCTTATTAATTTTAATGATAATGCTTTCGCTGAATATCGGCGGTTTTGCCGCAGGTTCGGCTGTTTCCGGTTCTGTCAATTTAGGCTTTAGTTTTGACGGAAGCGAGCAGGACGGAACGGCTGTTCTTTATCAGCAAGACACTGTGGTTAAAACCGTGGCTATTTCGGAAAACGGTTCTTATAACATCACTGATATAGAGGCCGGCGATTATGATTTAGTCGTAAGCGTAGCGGGATATACGGATTACACAATGAAAGAAATCTCTCTTTCCTCGTCAGACAGCGTTACGGTATTTTTAACTTCAGTTACGGCGGGGGATGTTGACAAAAACGGAGTCGTTGATGCATCCGATGTGTCGAATGTTTTGCTTTCCGATAATTACGGCAGTTTGAGAACCGATGCAGTTTGTTACGATTCGGATGTAAATCATGATTTAACAGTAGATATAAGCGATATTTCCATTATTACACTTTCCGATAATTACGGAAAGGAAGCTGTTGTGGATTATTATATAAATAACGGCTGGACGGGTTATTATTAATTTTTTCATATTCAAACTGCGTTTTCATATCATAAGGCTTCGGCCTTATGATATTTTTTTGTTATGAGTTGCGGTTCTTCTGTTTTTGTAACACATCCCTTTTATCTGTCATAGAATGCATTGAAATAGATGAAAGGAGGAAAAACAGTTATGGGTTGCAATAACGGTTGTTTCGGCGGTTCCGGCTGCTGGATTATCCTTATTATAATTTTATTGCTTATTTGCTCAGGCGGTAACGGTTGTTGCGGCAACAACGGCGGCTGTGGCTGTAATGATTGCGGTTGCTGAGCTGAATAAATGACGCTGCGGCAAAAAAAGGAGAGGCTGTCTTGTAAAAAAGACAGCCTTGATTTTTGATAAATTCATTTGTTTTTTCTTGAATATGTTCTTTTTATAGGCTATACTGTTGCTGAAAGATATTTTCGGAGGCAGTGATGATTTGGAGTGATATTGCGTTTAAAGTTGCCGTTAAAAACAGGGCAGAAGCGGAAGCCATAGCTTTGGAAGCGTCTGAAAACGGCATATATATCGAAGATTACAGCAACGTTGAGCAGGAAGCAATGAAAATTGCACATATTGATTTAATAGATGAAGATTTGCTAAAAAAGGACAGGCACAGCGTTATCATTCATATTTATGTTCCCAATGGGAACCCGGATGAGGCATCTTCGTATATCGGAGAACGGTATAGTGCGGCGGGTATAGATTATTCCGTCAGCACAAAATCCGTGAAAGAAGAGGATTGGGCGAATAACTGGAAAAAGTATTTCCATCAGCTTGAGGTAGGCAAAAAGATGATCATTTGTCCGAGTTGGGAAAAGGCAGATAATCCCAATCATAAAACGGTTCTTTATCTTGAACCCGGTCTGGCGTTCGGAACGGGTACGCATCCCACAACGCGCCTTTGCCTGGAGGTTCTTCAAAAATATATAAATTATAATTCAACGGTTCTGGATATAGGATGCGGCAGCGGTATTCTTGCTATAAGCGCCAAACTGCTGGGAGCAAAAAGCGTACTTGGTATCGATATTGATGAAAAGGCGGTTAAAACCGCACGGGAAAACGCGCAAAGAAATGGCTGCACCGATGTGAAGTTTATTGAAGGCGATTTAACCGATAAAGCAGAGGGTAGATTCAGCGTGGTAGCGGCAAATATTGTTGCAGACGTTATTGTAAAGTTGTGCCTGCATGTTAAACAATTGATGACGGACGGCGGCATTTTCATAGCCGGCGGAATTATTGAACCCCGTGAACCGGATGTTTTAAAAGCGTTTGAAGATAACGGCTTCGGAATCATCGAAAGGAATTGCAGGGAAGACTGGGTTTCCTATGTGTTAAAGGATAAAAGGTTTTGTTGAAGTCATTCGATTTATTTTTGTTGAAAAGCCTCGGAATACAACAGTATTCCGAGGCTTTTCGGCATAGGTACATCAGCTGAAAAATCCGATGCCTTTAAGCGTTATTTCTTCACACATTTTTGCGGTTTCTTCAATGCTTTCGTGCGTTCCGCCGTCAAACCATTTCCGCAGAATACCGATATAACCCCAACTGACAAATGTATAAAAAAAATTGATTTTTTCAGGACTTGCGTCGGCAAATATTGCGGAATAACTTTGTAAACAGCTTTCCAAACCCAGTTCCATAAGTTTATTTATAAAATTTTGGTCGCCGTAAGGGCCGAGTGTTATTGCGCATATATCGGCGTTTTTCTGCAGGCACTGAAAAATTCCCGTTATAACGTCGGGAAGCATTCTGCTGTCGGATTTGGGAGCGTCAAACAGAGGGGTAAGCGCCTGCCGGATTTCATCAGCCATTATAGATTCTGTCTGTTCAAGCAAATCATAGATGTCTTTGTAGTGGGAGTAAAACGTGCCGCGGTTTATTCCCGCTTTTTCGCACAGTTCTTTAATCGAAATACTTTGAATCGGCTTTTGCTGCATAAGGTCTGTGAAAGCCTTTCGTATCAACATTTTTGTAACCCTTGTACGGTAATCGTTCTTTTTGTTTGCCATAAATTTACCTCGCTTAATCTTAATATAACCTGTTCGCTGATGTCCCCGCCTCTTAAGCGGCGGGCTTTATTATAAAATCAGCGGAGGAATAGAATCCCCTTTGCTTTCGCAGAGAGCCAATGCCGTTTTTCCGTGCAGAATCACCGGGTAAGTCTTTATTTGAACTCCGGCGGATTTTTTGTTCACAAAATTAACAGATTATCCGGCCGTGTCGGGAAAACTTAAAATTCAATTTAAATTGTCTATTGAAGAATGTATATAATATTAGTATAATACAAGTAAAAAAGGAAATCAACATCGTGTCTAAAAAAATAGAAAGGTGTATTTTTATGAAAAAAGTGTATATTATCACCGGTGCATGCGGTCATCTCGGCAATACGATTATCAGAAAGCTTGTAAACAGGGATATGGAAATAAGAGGATTGATACTGCCGCATGAAAAAGCACAAACGTTTCCGGGCGTAACCTATTATAAAGGCGATGTAAGAAATACGGCAACTTTAAAACCCGTGTTTGAAAACTGCGGCGGGCGTGATGTTTATGTGATTCATACTGCCGGAATTGTTGATATTTCGGAAAATGTTTCGCCTATGCTATATGATGTGAACGTGAATGGAACTAAAAATATAATTTCAGTGTGTAAGGAATACGGCGTAAAGCGTCTTGTTTACGTAAGCTCTGTTCATGCGATACCCGAGGGAGACCATAACCGGGTGATTAGAGAAGCGCATGCTTTTTCTTCGGAGAAAGTTGAGGGAGGTTATGCAAAAACAAAGGCGGAAGCAACGCAGGCAGTGCTTGACGCTGTGAAAACCGGACTGGATGCCGTTATCGTTCATCCGTCCGGAATACTCGGTCCTTATGACAAATCAGGCAATCATCTTGTTCAGGTTGTGAGCAATTATATTACGGGAAAGCTTCCCGCCTGCGTGAACGGCGGATATGATTTTGTGGATGTTCGCGACGTTGCGGACGGCTGTATCTGTGCGCTGGAAAAAGGAGAAAGCGGCGAATGCTACATTCTTTCCAACCGCCATTATGAAATGAAAGATGTATTAAAAATGGTCAAAATTATTCACGGCGGAAAATATTTGCCCGTTTTGCCGATGTGGATAGCGAAAGCTTCAGTTCCGTTTATGCAGCTTTATGCAAGACGGAAAAAAGAACGCCCGCTTTACACGGCGTATTCGCTCTATACACTGAAAAGCAACGATAAATTTTCTCACGACAAAGCGACTTCCGAACTCGGATACAAACCGAGAGATTTGTATCAAACAATTAAGGATACGGTTCAATGGGTTTGTAAAGGTTCGCATGCTAAAAATATAGCTGGCTGAAACCTTTACTGTTTAAAATTGTACGTTTAATCCGCTGTGCGCAAAACATAACGCACAGCGGATTATTTTGTCTTTTTCGATGTTTTACATAAAAAAATTTGCGAATCTTCCTTTATTTTGCGCGTTTTTTCGATTTTGTAATCAAATTGTTATTGACATTCAATTTTTATTTGAGTATAATAAACAAAACTGTAAAGAAATACTGCTTTACAGACATACGGGAGGTATTTTATGGCAAAGAATCTTGACATTACCGTTTATCTTGATTTTTACGGCGAAATGCTCACTGATAAACAGCGAGAATACCTTGATTATTATTATAATGATGATTTATCCCTGTCCGAAATTGCGAATAATATTCCGGCAGAAGAAAAAGGACGTTCGCGGCAGGCGGTTAGGGATGTTATAAAACGTGCCGAAGGACAGCTTTTTTATATGGAGGAAAAGCTTGGGCTTGTAAAACGTTTCAGTGATATGCAGGACGGCATTGATGAAATTATGGAGTGCGCCGAAAAAATCAATCAGTGCAACCTTAATTTCGGACTTTCCAGAGAAATTAACGAATGTGTGATAAAAATAAAGGCTGTTGCAAGCCGTTTATCTGAATAAGGGAGAGCTTGAATGGCGTTTGAGGGTTTAACTGAAAAACTTAATTCTGCTTTTAAGAAACTGCGTTCAAAGGGCAGGCTTACGGAGGCAGACGTTAAATCTGCAATGCGCGAAGTGCGCCTTGCATTGCTTGAGGCGGATGTTAATTATAAGGTTGCCAAAGATTTCACAAAAACCGTAACGGAGCGTGCCATAGGTCAGGATGTTATGGAAAGCCTGACTCCTGCGCAGATGGTTATCAAAATCGTCGACGAAGAACTTACATCTCTTATGGGCGGCACGGAAACCAGAATTAACGAATCTTCGAAAATACCTACTATTGTTATGATGTGCGGCCTTCAGGGTTCAGGTAAAACAACGCACAGCGGAAAGCTTGCGCTTATGTTGAAAAAACGTGGGCACAGACCGATGCTTGTTGCGTGCGACGTTTACCGTCCGGCAGCGATAAAACAGCTACAGGTTGTGGGAGAAAAAATAGGCGTTCCCGTTTTTGAAAGAGGTCAGGGAGACCCTGTCAAAATAGCCGGGGAAGCGGTAAAGTATGCCAGAGATTACGGATACGATTATATATTCCTCGATACGGCGGGTCGCCTTCATATCGATGAAGAGCTGATGGGCGAACTCCGCAATATCAAAGCATCCGTTAAACCAAACGAAATATTGCTTGTTGTTGATGCAATGACGGGTCAGGACGCTGTTAATGTTGCACAAAGTTTTAATGATACCATCGGAATAGACGGTGTGGTTATCACAAAGCTGGACGGCGACACAAGAGGCGGCGCGGCGCTCTCGGTAAGAGCGGTAACGGGGAAACCGATTAAATTTGCAGGCATCGGCGAAAAGCTTGAAGATATAGAAGTTTTTCATCCGAACAGAATGGCGCAGCGTATTCTCGGAATGGGAGATGTTTTAACGCTCATTGAAAAAGCCGAAAAGCAGATAGATGAGAAAAAAGCGGCTCAGCTGGAAGCCAAGCTTCGTAAAAATAAATTTGATTTAAACGATTTGCTTGATCAACTTGATCAGATAAAAAAAATGGGTTCGGTTAAGGATTTGCTCGGAATGATTCCCGGTATGGGAAAAAAGCTTGACGGTGCAGAAATTGACGAAAAGCAGTTTGATCGCGTAAAAGCAATTATTCTTTCCATGACTGCAAAAGAAAGAATAAATCCGGATATCATCAATCCGTCAAGAAAAAGGAGAATCGCTGCCGGAAGCGGAACACAGGTGGAAGATGTAAACCGTGTGCTCAAGCAGCACCGCGAGATGCAGAAAATGTTTAAGCAGATGAACTCGCGTAGTGCCAAAAGAAAAATGTCCAGAATGGGCGGTTTCGGAGTTCCCGGAGGATTCGGATTTTAATCAGGTAACTTTTTAAGTTTATTATATTTTCTTATATATAAGGAGGAACGAAAATGGCAGTAAAAATCAGACTTCGCAGGATGGGTGCCAAAAAGACACCTTATTACCGCATTGTTGTTGCAGATTCAAGATATCCGCGCGACGGAAGATTTATTGAAGAAATCGGATCATACAATCCCCTTAAAGAGCCGGCAGAGGTTAAAATTGACGCCGACAAGGCTAAACAGTGGATTGCAAATGGTGCTCAGCCTACTGATACGGTTAAAGTTATTCTTAAAAAAAACGGTGTTCTCTGATACCGCAGATGAATTATTCGGAGGGAAAATAAGTGAAAGAATTACTTGTGTCCATTGCACAGGGCTTGGTTGATGCACCTTCTGAAGTCAGCGTTGAAGTTGATGAGCCCAATGCAGAGGGAGTTGTTGTTTACCATCTTCATGTTGCCGAAGCGGATATGGGAAGAGTAATCGGTAAGCAAGGAAGAATTGCAAAGGCAATCCGCGTTGTTATGCGCGCTGCATCAAACCGCACCGAAACAAAAATTGCGGTTGAAATTGATTAAGATGAAAAATGAACGGGCAGATTTGGGGACGTCTTTTCATAAGGAGGAACCGCCTGAAATGCACCGATTTTTGGCTGAATTGTGTTAAAAGCACTTGGAATTCGTCAAGATTTCTGCGCTTTTGCACTTATTCCGCCTAAAATTCCATTGTATTTTGGGTGCAAAGCAGTTTTGCGTTTTATAAAACCGATTTTTCTTTATGGAAAACCGCCCTTGGACGGTATTTTCGCAGTACGGTTAAATCTGTTTCTGTTCAAATTCCGTCAGCTTAAAGGAGGCCGGAAGGCCTCTTTGTCATATGGTGACTATGGATAAAAGATATCTTGCATTAGGGAAAATTGTATCGTCTCACGGTATACACGGAGAACTGAGGCTGAAGCCTATGTGCGGTTCTCCTGCATTTGCACTGCAGTTTAAAACGGTGTTCTTTGGGAAAAACGGAGAAAATCCTGTAGAAATTATATCTGCAAGAGTGCATAAAAACATTGTGCTTATGCGTCTTGATGGGTTTAATAGCATTGAGGATGTACAGGCATGTGTAGGCAAAATACTTTACATTGATAAAACGCAGGCAAACCTGGAAGACGATGAATATTTTATTGACGATTTAATCGGATGCACGGTTTTGGATGTGTCGGACGGCGAAGTCCTAGGAAAAATAAGCGATGTAACAAGCTTGCCGTCAAATGATGTGTGGCATATAATTACTTCGGAGAATAAGGAAGTTATGATTCCTAAAATTCCCGATGTTATCAAAGATGTAGATATCGATAAACAGCAGATAAAAATATTCAAAATGAAAGGGCTTTTTGATAGCGATGAGGATTGATATTCTTACTCTTTTTCCGGATATGTGCAATGCCGTGCTTTCCGAAAGCATAATCGGCAGGGCAAGAAGTAGCGGAGCTGTTACGATTGAATGCCGGAATATACGGGATTACACGCTTGATAAGCATAACAGGGTTGACGACGCTCCTTACGGCGGTACAATGGGTATGGTTATGCAGGCTCAGCCTATATATGACTGCTTTAAAAGCCTGTGCGCGGAACTCGGTGTAAAACCGCGGCTTATCTATATGTCTCCGCAGGGAAAAGCACTTACGCAACAGAGAATCAAGGAACTTTCGCAACTGGAAAATCTTGCTGTTTTATGCGGCCATTACGAGGGTGTTGACGAAAGAATTATCGGGGAAATTGTGGATGAGGAAATTTCCGTAGGCGATTATGTTTTGACCGGGGGCGAACTTCCGGCACTTATGCTGGCAGATAGTATTTCACGCCTTATTGACGGCGTGCTTCCGAATGAGGAGGCGTATACGAATGACAGTCACTATAATTCTCTGCTTGAAGCGCCTCAATATACAAGACCGTTTGAATGGCACGGAATGAAAGTCCCCGATGTGCTTGCTTCTGGGCATCATGCGAAGATAGCAAAGTGGAAGCGTATGCAGTCGCTGAAGCGTACTTTTGAAAGGCGTCCCGATATGCTGGAGAACGCCGAACTCAATGCGGAAGATATACAATACCTGAAATCTTTGGGATATGAAAAACCATTCAAACGCATCATTTAATATCCGTTTGTTCGCTTTGACAATATATATAAAATTGCATGGTTATATTATAGCATTATGCACAAAAACAAAAAGCCATTAATTATCAAAGTTTGGATATTGAAACAAAATGTCAAAAAATCTTATATAAATTATTGACGGTCATTTAAAATAGGTTATAATATATATTGTAGCCACAAGGCTGTTTTTAATATATATGATACTAATCCATTATATGGGGGATAAAATTATGTTCGTAAAAGATGTTGCAGTTAAGAATTCGGTAGGTCTTCATGCCCGCCCCGCTACTTTTTTTATTCAGAAAGCGAATGAGTTTAAAGCTTCGATTTGGGTTGAGAAAGAAGGCAGAAGAGTGAATGCAAAAAGCCTTTTGGGAGTTCTTTCTTTAGGAATCGGTCAAAATACAACCATCAAAATCATTGCAGACGGTGTGGACGAGGAAATTGCGGTAGACGCTCTCGTTAAGTTGGTTGAATCAGGTTTCGGCAACAACAATTAGTTTTGAATATAATTGAATTTTTAATGCGCTGTTCGGCGCGGGAATATAAATCAGGCGGCGGTGCTGTGCACCGGCGCTTTTTTCTTTTGGATTTGCTCGTTGGATTTCTAATTTAAATATGGTAAAATATATATTGATTTAATCCATGGATTATCGGAGGATTTTATGGACCGCATGGAAAGACTTTTGAAAAAAGCAAACGCGCTTCCGCTCAATAGCGGCGTTTATATTATGAAGAATAAAAGCGGAAAAGTGATTTATATCGGTAAGGCAAAAGCACTTAAAAACCGCGTAACTTCATATTTCAGAAAAAATTCGGGACATAACCTGAAAACTGTAAAAATGGTCTCCAATGTGGAAGATTTTGATTATATTCTTACGGACAGCGAGTTTGAAGCGCTTGTGCTGGAATGCAGCCTGATTAAGCAGTATCAACCGAAATATAATATTCTTTTGAAAGATGATAAAGGATACAGTTATATCCGCATCACAAAAGAAGATTATCCGCGGATTTCCGAAGTGAAGCAGAAAGTCGAAGACGGTGCAAAATATCTCGGGCCGTATACGTCGTCGTGGTCTGTGTCTTCCGGTGTTTCGGAAGCGGTAAAGATTTTCAGGCTTCCCGTATGTAATAAGGTATTCCCAAGGGATTTCCGAAAGAGTAGGCCTTGTCTAAATTATCATATAGGCAGATGTATGGGCGTTTGTACCGGGAAAATTTCAAAAGCTGAATATAATGAGATTGTGAATGATGCGCTCGATTTTATTAGAGGCGGAAGCCATGCGGCTCTGCAAAAAATGCAGGCCAAAATGAAAGAATACAGCGAAAATACCGAATATGAAAAAGCCGCTGTGATGAGAGATAGAATCAAAGCGGTGCAGAGGCTGAATGACAAACAGAAAGTTGTGGAGGGAATTTATAAAAGTCAGGACGCTTTTGCTGTTGTCAGGGGAACGAAAAAAATGTGTTTCAGCGTTCTTCGCTTCAGAGACAGCCGTCTTGTAGACAGCGACAGTTTTATTTTGGAGAACAATGAAGATTTGGAGTCCGCAAGGCGGGAACTGCTTCTCAGGTTTTATGAGATGCGCGGAGATATTCCGCCACGGGTCGTTGTGGACGGCGGCGTTGAGGGTGAAGAACTGCTTGCCGAGTATTTGAGTCAGAAATGTTCAAGGAAAGTTCATATCATCATTCCCAAAAAAGGCGAGCAGCACGGCATAGTAGAGATGTGCCGTTCAAATGCCGCACAGCATCTGGCACTGTATGAGGGTAAAAGTTTGAATGAAACTTCTGCTTTGGATGAACTTGCAAAACTTCTCGGACTCCCCAAACCGCCGCATATTATAGAGAGCTATGATATTTCGCATACCTCAGGAGCGGATAACGTTGCCGGGATGGTAGTATTCAAAGACGGCAAACCGTACAAGAAAGCATATAAGCATTTTTCTGTCAAAGGCTTCAGCGGGCAGGATGATTACGCTTCCATGGCAGAGGTCGTAAGCAGACGTTTTAAACATTATTTTGAAGATGAAGACGGCGGCAGTTTTAAGATGAAACCCGATTTGATTCTGCTTGACGGCGGGAAAGGACAGGTTAACGCAGTTATTCCGGTTTTGGAAAGTTTCGGCTTGGATATACCGCTTTTCGGGATGGTAAAGGATTCAAAACACAGAACACGGGCTATCGCTACGGGAGGCGGAGAAATTCAAATAAACTCTGTTAAAAGCGCCTTTTCCCTTGTAACTTCAATTCAGGATGAGGTACACAGGTTCAGCATTGCGTATCATCATAAAAAACATACGAAAAATATCTTGTCGTCAACGCTTACGTCTATAGACGGGATTGGCGAAAAGAAAGCGGAAGCACTGCTGAAGAAATTCGGAAGTTTAAAGAAAATACGTGCGGCTTCTGCCGAGGAAATTTCAGAAATAAACGGTTTTTCACGAACTCTTGCAGAGAAAGTTATTCAGGCGCTGAATCAGGAATGATAAATTGAATTTACAGCCATTTTTGTTGCACGTGCATTTCAGGTAAAGCTTCTGCGGGAACAGGAACTCCGAAAGCCGTAATGCCGGCTCTTGCTTGACATTATTCGTCATATATTGTATAGTATTAGAAGATTTAAACTGGATAGGAATAAAATGATTTGGAAGGCAAAATACCTCTTATGCCTCTTTAAAAAGCTTGAAATGCAATAGTGTTTCTGCGTTTGTTTTGCTACGCCCAAGAACAAATAATCTTGCCTTTCAAAACTGCCCTGCATCTGAATGAACTTAAAAAATACAAGGAAAATTCATCATTATCAGGTTTTTTCTCCTTATCTTATCGTTTAAATTCGACTGTTTTTTTAACATTTTTTTGCAGTAAATGCGGTGATTTTTTGAGGGTAATCAGCGGTACTGCCGGAGGCCGGCATTTGGAAACACCCCATGGCATGGCTGTGAGACCGACAACCGAGAAAGTGAAAGAAGCTTTGTTTTCTTCTATTCAGTTTGAATTGGAAGGGAAAAGAGTTCTGGATTTGTTTGCCGGTTCCGGACAGCTCGGTATTGAAGCGCTCAGCCGCGGAGCTGAATCTGCCGTTTTTGTGGATAACAGCAGTGCGTCTGTTGAAATTGTCAAAAATAATCTGAAAAAATGCGCTTTCAGCGCAGATGTTTTAAAATGCGACGGTGTTGCATATATATATTCTGTGCAGGAAGAGTTCGATTTTATTTTTCTTGATCCGCCGTATGGCACGGGTCTGCTTCTCAAAGCGCTTGAAGGCGCGGCGGGAAAAATCAGTCCGGGCGGTATGATAACAGCGGAACATCCATTGGAAGAAAAACTGCCGGATACAATCGGAAACTGCTTTGTTTCACGGCGAAAAAAATACGGCAAGCTGCAACTTACATTTTACAGACGCAGGGAGTTATAATGAAAATCTGTATTTATCCGGGAAGCTTTGATCCCGTAACGGAGGGACATCTTGACATTGTCAGAAGAGCCGCCAAGCTTTTCGATAAAGTTATCGTTACCGTTATGGTCAATTCAAATAAAAAGAATTATGCATTTTCAACTGATGAAAGAGTGGATTTCTTAAAAAGATGCACAGTAGATATACCGCAGGTTGAAGTGGATAGTTCTCAGGGAATATTGCTTGCCGAATATGCGAAAAAAAAGAATGCCTGCGCCGTTGTTAAAGGCTTGAGGGCTATGTCTGATTATGAATATGAATTTCAGCAGGCGCTTATCAATCAAAAGCTTAATAATGAAATAGAAACTGTTTTTCTTGTTACGTCAAGAGAAAATATGTTTTTAAGCTCAAGTATGGTTAAAGAGGTGTGCAGTTTGGGGGGAGATGTATCCCTTTTTGTGCCGGGAACCATTCATGAGGATATTGTCAAACGACTTTACAGAAAGGATGTAAAATAATATGACTATTGACGATTTTTTGGATTTGCTGGAAGAGACTATTGAAGATGGCAAGGCAGTTGTTTTAACCAATAAAATTATGGTTGACGGCGGAAGAATGAAAGAAATAATTGAAGATATCCGTCTGAATATGCCTGAGGAAATCCGTAAGGCTAAGAAAATCGTTGAAGACAGAGCAACGATTCTTGAAAAAGCCGCCGAAGGTGCGGACGCAACAATCAAAAAGGCCGAAGAACAGCAGCAGATGATGGTTTCCGAAACCGAGATTATGAAAGTTGCGCAGGCACAGGCAAATGCTCTGCTTGCAAAAGCAAACGGCGAAGCCCAGGATACGATTAACGACGCCAATGCCAAAAGCGAAGCTATGAAAGCAAGTGCAACAAAGTTTGTTGACGATCTTATGAGTCAGGTAGACGAATCGCTTTATGATACGCTGACTGAGATTCGCAGGGCAAGGCAGAACTTCAAATCTGCGCAGGCACAGTAAGAAAGAATATTGGATATTACCGCTGCATGATTGCAGCGGTTTTTTTCTGTAAACGAAAGTGCAATGATGTGTAAGCGGCAATTATGTTAAAGTGATTAAGAAGTTTAGGATTCCGCTGTTGTTCTTGAAAGTACCACCGCTGTTATAACCTATTCGCCGATGGATTCCGCCTCTTAAGCGGCGGGGTCCGTTTCAGAATTTCAGTAGGAGTGATAATCTCCCACTGAAACCTTAAGAATTTTTTGTTTCTCAAAAATTTTTTTCACTAAATAATGTATGTTTCGTTTTTTACTCCACAATATCTTGTGGAGTTTTTTTGTTTTTTCAAGCAAGCAGATTTTTCCCTTGAAAAAATGCCTTGCATTTGAAGAAACGTTAGTATATAATAAAACCGTGGGTTTTCATCCCAATTTTGTGCAGGGCAATAACATTTTGTCCCTAAATTGTGAAAGGAGATGGCATTATGGGTAATTTTTATTACGGCAGTGATTTAAGTAAAGCCGATTCCAAATTCCGTATTGCCATTCCCGCCAGGCAGAGAAAACTTTTGGGAGAAAGCTTCAAGATAACACGAAATATAGATCCGCGCAAAAAGAACTTATGTTTGTTTGACGATAAGGCTTACAGCGTTGTAATCAAGAATATTCAGAAACTTCCCGTTAAGTTCTCGCAGGATGTCAATATGCTTTTTACCGCTTCGACTTATGATGTTAAGCCGGACAAGCAAGGCAGGATTGTAATTCCTGCAACACTGCGCGATATTGTCGGCATTCAGCCGGGCGACAGCGTTGTGATTGCAGGTGTGGGAAGCAATCTCGATATTCATGTTCAGGCAGAGTGGGATGCTGTTACGCAGGCTGCGGTTAACAACAAAGAATTTATTGACGCTTTAAGTATGTTTAATTTTGCCGATGAAAACGAATAATTTCGTGCATAAACCGGTTCTGCTTGAGGAAACGGTTCAGGCATTGAATATAAAACCGGGAGGCATCTATATTGACGCTACCGCAGGTGGCGGAGGCCATTCTGCCGCCATCCTTGAGAAACTCGGCGGAAGCGGACTCCTTATATGCATAGACCGGGATCCCGATGCGATTCAAACGCTTGAAGAACGCTTCGGGAGTTTTCGGAACGTAAAGATAATAAAAGATAATTTTTCTGATTTAAAAAATATATTGTCTTCGCTGAACATAGGCGGTTTTAACGGTCTGCTTCTTGATATAGGTGTAAGTTCGCATCAGCTGGATACGGCGGAAAGAGGATTTTCTTTTCATACCGACGCACCGCTTGATATGCGTATGTCGCAGAACGGAATTTCCGCTTATGATGTTGTGAACACTTACGGAGAAAAAGAACTTGCCGACATTATATACAAATACGGCGAGGAAAAATTCAGCAGAAATATTGCCTCAAACATTGTGAAAGCCAGAGCTGAAAAGCCTGTGGAAACAACGTTTGAACTGGTCGCCATCATTAAAGCATCAATGCCTGCCGCCGCGAGGAGAAACGCGCATCCGGCGCGCAGAACGTTTCAGGCTTTGAGAATAGAAGTTAACCATGAACTTGAGTTCCTTGAAAAAGCCCTTGACGATTCCATAGATCTTGCATACAGCGGCGCACGGCTTGCTGTGATTACTTTCCATTCTCTAGAAGATCGAATTGTTAAGCTGAAATTTCGGGAATGGTCGCAGGGGTGCACCTGCCCAAAATCATTTCCGATTTGCGTATGCGGCAAAAAGCCGAGAATAAAAGCTTTCAAACCCGTTTCTGCATCGGAGGCGGAAATTAAAATAAATCCCAGAAGTCGGAGCGCAAAACTGCGCGCGGCAAAAATAACGGAAGAAAAGTGAGAGATATAAATGGCTTCGTATGCATATGATTATAATTACGATTTTGAAACTTTTGCCCCTAAAAAACAGCCTGTAACCGAACCGGAAACAACGGGCTTTGAACCGCGTGTTGTCAGGCCGAAAAAAAAGAGTATCGTTCAGCAGCGGCGGGAAAGACAGCTTATACTGAAAAAAATGATTACGATTATCGCCGCGTCGGTTCTTCTTTTTGCGCTTTTCGGCGCAAGGGTATGGATTCAGGTATCGCTGAATGAAAAAACCAAAGAGCTTTCGGATATTCAAAACGCAATAAGCGTTCAGCAAAGTGAAAGTGTATATCTTGAAAACAAACTGAATTCGATGGTAAATTTGGGAACAGTTGAAAATATTGCTGTCAATAAACTTCATATGGTCAAAAAAGAAAGTTCGCAGATTAGATATATTATGGTCGGCGAAATAGGGAATGAAGAAGACGGAAAAGTTGTAACAGAATAATTTTATTATTTACTGAATAATTATACTTACGGGAGTTATCTATTAGCTCCCGTATGGCGGTTTTTATATGCAGACGTGTTTTTATGAGAAAGACCGTTATAGGAAACCGCAGGCGCGGCGCGGCTTATCTGGCTGTAGCGCTTATAATTTTATCGCGTGCGCGTCGCGTATATATTTAGAGGTGAACGTGTTGAACAGGCAGAGAAGTGCAAAAAAGATAATGCTTTCAAGAATGAAAATTGTTTTTTTGGTTATCATTCTTGCTTTTGCCGTTCTGGCGGGCAGGCTTGCCTGGATACAGCTTGTCAGAGGAGATTATTATCAGGAAAAAGCGCTTGCCACGCAACTTTCGGATACAACGATTGAAGCGCAGAGAGGTACGATTTACGACAGCAATATGAACGTACTTGTTCAGAGCGCAACAGTTTGGAAAATATATATTGATCCGTCAAATATAGACAAATCCGGAAATGAAGACGAAATGATAGCGGAAGAGCTATCAAAAATACTCGGCTTAAAGAAAGCCGAAGTGCTGGAGATGTGCGGAGAAGACAGCAGTTACGTTGTTGTGAAAGATGACGTGGAGTATGAAGATAAGCAAGAAGTGCTGGATTTTGCCGTAAAAAATGAAATTTCCGATTGTATCGGCGTCGAAACCTCCACAAAACGTTTTTATTCTTCGTCAAATTTTGCCGCAACTGTTTTAGGCTTCTGCGGTTCCGACGGTCAGGGGCTGGAAGGAATTGAAGCTTATTATGATGACGTGCTTATCGGTACTGCCGGCAGACTCATCACTGCAAAGAACGCGCAGTCCGAAGCTATGCCGAATGATTATGAAACCGTAATCGACGCTGAAGACGGAGACAGCCTTGTGCTTACAATAGACGATGTTATCCAGTACAGCCTCGATCAGAACGTTGAGGAAGCCCTTGAAGCGGCGGGTGCCCAAAATGCTTACGGCATTGTAATGGACGTTGAAACAGGTGCAATACTTGGTATGTCAAATAAGCCTGATTTTGATTCCGATGACCCTTGGGAAATCAAAAACCAGACTGCCATTGAAAATATCAAGTCGATAACGGATAAAAATAAGAAAAAAGAAGCGGAATCCGCTGCAATCCTTGAACAGTGGCGAAATAAAACAATCACGGATACATATGAACCGGGTTCCGTCTTTAAAATCGTAACCGCTGCGGCGGCTCTTGAAGAAGGCATTGTTGATGAAAATTATACATATACCGATACCGGAAGTATAAAAGTTGAAGACCGTACATATAACTGCCATTTAAGAAGCGGACACGGAACGGAAACCTTTTCGCAGGCACTTCAGAATTCCTGCAACCCATGGTTTATCAATCTCGGGCAAAAGCTAGGCGTAGAAAAGTTTTATAAATACTTTGAAGCTTTCGGAATGACTGAAGCAACAGGCATTGATTTGCCTGGTGAAGCCGAACCTGTGGCAGGTGTAACCTATCACGAACTTGACGAGATGGGCAAAGTGGAGCTTGCGTCTGAATCTTTCGGTCAGTCTTTTCAAATCAGTCCGATTCAGATGATTGCTGCGGTGTCGGCAGTTGCGAACGGCGGGAAGCTGATGAAACCTTATGTTGTTAAAGAAGTTGTGGACAGTAACGGTTCGGTTATTTCAACCACACAACCTACCGTTAAGCGGACAGTTATTTCAGAAGAAACGGCGGCTGAACTCAGAGGTATGCTTGAGGATGTTGTAACTTACGGAACAGGTAAAAACGCTTATCTTGCAGGTTATCATGTTGCAGGGAAAACCGGAACATCTGAAAAACTTAATACTGTAGATGCCGAGGGCGGCAAAAAATATGTTACTTCATTTGTGTGCTTTGCTCCTGCGGACGATCCGGTTGTCGCAGTGCTGATATGCTGTGATGAACCCGAGGGAAGTAATCCGGGAGGCGGCACAAACTGTGCGCCGTACTGTGCGTCTGTGCTGCAAACCTGTATGGAATATTACAATGTTCAGCCACAATATACAGATGATGAAAAAGAATCGCTTTCCATAAGCACACCTGATTTTACTGGCAAAACTCCGGAAACCGCGCGTGCCGAAGCAGAAGATGCGGGACTCAAACTGAGCGTAGTGGGTGATGGGGAAAAGATTGTTGCACAGTCTCCTGCTGCAGACAGACAGATTCCATCCGGTGGGCAGGTTGTCGTATATACACAGGAAGATTATAAGGCGGAAACAACGCAGGTTCCGGATTTTTCCGATATGAGCGTTTATGAAGTGAATGCAGCTGCCGCTCAGGCGGGACTGAACGTGGAAATGAGCGGCGCCAATCTTGACGACGGAAATGCAAAGGCGGGCCGTCAGTCAATATCAAAAAATACAAAAGTGGAAAAGGGAACTGTTGTGAAAGTTACTTTTATCTCTTCAAACAATGTTAACGATAGATAAACGGAGGTCATTAAATGAAACTGTCGGAGCTTTTGCAGAATGTTAACGTGCTGAATAAATATAAAGACGTTAAAGTGAAGGATGTAACCGCAGATACTCGCAGGGCTGCAAAAGGCAGTGTTTTCGTATGCATTAAGGGCGCTAATTTCGACGGGCACAGCGCGGCGCGTGAAATGATACAACAAGGCGTGTGCGCCGTCGTGGCGGAAACACCGACAGGTGTCAAAAACGAGGTGCTTGTTAAAGATACAAGGGAAGCCTATTCTCTAATGTGCGCCGCATTGAACGGGAATCCGGTTAAACACTTAAAACTTATCGGTTTAACGGGAACAAACGGAAAAACAACATCCACGTATCTTATAAAATCCATTTTGGAAAGTGCCGGCAAAAAAACAGGGCTTATCGGCACGGTTCAGAATATGGTTGGTGATGAGGTTTATCCTGCACAGTATACGACTCCGGATGCATATGAGCTTCAGTATCTTTTTAGAAAAATGGTTGAAGCACAGTGTGAATACTGTGTTATGGAGGTATCGTCTCAAGCGCTTGCACAGGGCAGATGTAACGGACTGCATTTTGAGACGGCTGTTTTTACGAATTTAACACAGGATCATCTCGATTACCATGGAACAATGGAGAATTATAAAGAAGCAAAAAAACTTCTTTTTAAAAACTGCGATACTGCCATTATCAATAAAGACGATGCCGGTGCGCAGGATATGACGGCAGGGTGTAGCTGTAAAGTCATAACATATTCCGCAAAGGATAATTCGGCAGATTTTGTTGCTAAAAATATTGAATTGAAGGCAGACGGCATAAAATATGAACTTTTGGGTGACGGTGTTATAGGACGGATTAGATGCGGTATTCCCGGAACTTTTACGGTTTATAATTCGCTTGCAGCCGCATGTGCCGCAGTAGCGTCAGGCGTGCCTTTTGAACATGTTGTAAACGCTTTTCCGAAAATCAAAGGCGTTAAGGGAAGAATAGAGGTAGTTCCCACAAATACCGATTATACCGTGATTATAGACTACGCGCATTCACCTGACGGACTTAAAAATATTCTCTCTTCCGTGAAAGAGTTCGCTGAAAAAAGAGTGATTGTTGTTTTCGGATGCGGTGGAGACAGGGACAGGAGCAAGAGACCGAAAATGGCGGACGTGGCGGCGTCTCTTGCCGATTATGTGGTGATAACCAGTGATAATCCCCGAACAGAAGATCCAGATAAAATTGTAAAAGAAGTAGTTAAGGGATTGAAAGGGCATAACGTAGCAAACAAAGTCATTGTAAACAGGACGGAAGCCATACGCTTTGCGCTCGGTGAAGCGAAAGCAGGCGATATCGTTATTCTTGCCGGAAAGGGACATGAAACGTATCAGATAATCGGAACGGAAAAACATCATTATGATGAGCGCGAGATAGTGAACGGCATTCTTTCGGGAGAAATATAATTTGGAAAAGATGACTTTAAAAGAGATAGCGAAAGCACTTGGCTGTGAATGCCAAAGCAACGCGGCTGTATCCGCTGTCTGCACCGATACAAGAAAAATAACGGAAAACTGTTTATTCGTTGCAATTGAGGGCGCGCGTTTTGATGCACACGATTTTGTTCAGCAGGCGGTTGATTCGGGAGCCTGTGCCGTTGTGTGTCATAAACCGACACCGTGTACCGGAACTGTTCTTATGGTGGAGGATACGCGCAGAGCATATTTGGATATAGCCGGATATTATCGCGATAAATTTGATTTACCGCTTATCGGTCTAACGGGAAGCGTCGGTAAAACAACAACAAAGGATTTTACTGCGCTTGCACTCGGTGCGAAATATAAAACGCTGAAAACCGAAGGCAATTTCAACAACGATATAGGAATGCCTGCAACGCTTTTAAGGCTGGATAAAACATATGAAGCGGCGGTTATAGAAATGGGAATGAATCATTTCGGTGAAATTCATAATCTTGTAACCAGAAGCAAGCCTACAATGGGCATAATAACAAATATAGGCGTTGCTCATATAGAAAATCTCGGATCAAGAGACGGTATTTTAAAAGCAAAGCTGGAAATCATTGACGGCCTCAAAGACGGCGCACCGTTAATTTTAAACGGCGATGATGATAAACTGTGTGCTGTAAAGCTGAAAGACAGAAAAATTTATTTTTTCTCTTTAAAAAACAAGAATGCGGATTTTTATGCATATAATTTAAATCAAAACAACGGAAAAACTTCGTTTTTGGTAAACTGGGAAGATAAAACGGTATCGCTTGAAATTCCGACAATCGGTATCCATAACGTATATAACGCTCTGGCAGCGTTTGCCGCCGGTGTGCTGAATGGCGTGAACGCGGATGCGGTAAAAAAAGCGTTTTCGGAATATGTGCCGACCGGTATGCGGCAGAAAACCGTTAACTGCGGAGGTTTCACTGTTATTGAGGACTGCTATAACGCTTCTCCCGATTCCATGCACGCCGCAATCAATACTTTGGCGGATATGAAAGCGTCAAAAAGAATTGCGGTTCTTGCGGATATGCTGGAGCTTGGTTCCGTCAGTCAAACCGCCCATCGTGAAATCGGTGCTTTGTGCGCCGAAAAAGGCATTGATTGTCTGCTGGCTTACGGTACGGAAGCTGAAAATTATGTATCCGGAGCAGTAAACGGCGGTATGAAGGAAGCAAAGATTTTTTATAGTCAAGATGATTTGCTTAACGCTTTGATAAATGAAACGGAACAAAACAGCGTGATTCTTTTTAAGGGAAGCCGTGGTATGCATCTTGAGGAAACAATACAAGCGCTGTACGAGAGGAATGATAAAAATGAGTAGAGGTTTGTCTATAGTTATGGCAGCCGTTATAGGATTTGCGGTATCGTTTCTTGCAGGATTTATCGTAATTCCGTGGCTGAGAAAACTAAAATACGGGCAGACTATTCTTGAGATAGGTCCGTCATGGCATAAAAGTAAGCAGGGAACTCCGACGATGGGTGGACTGCTGTTTATCATAGGAACAATCGTCGCTTCCATTATAACTGTGATCACACTTTATCTAACAAAAGGGCAGCTTGAAAGCGAACTTTTCAGTTCGGAAAGCGGGGATACGGTCCTTTTTTGGAGTACGCTTGCTCTCGCAATCGGTCAGGGTATCGTCGGATTTACCGATGATTACATATCGGTTGTGAAAAAAAGAAATATGGGGCTGACTGCCAAACAGAAAACTTTAGGGCAGATAATCGTAGGGCTTGCTTATCTGTTAACACTTTATTTAAGCCATAATACATGGATTTATATTCCGTTCGGTGAAAAAGTGGATTTAAACACAAGTGCATTCGGTATGCTCGTTTTCTGGTTCGTGGGAATTTTCCTGATTTACGGATTTTCAAACGCCGTGAATTTAACGGACGGTATAGACGGCCTGTGCGGCAGCGTTACAACTGTTGTTTCGGTCGCATTTATTGTGATTGCATGTCTTATGAAATTTACCGGTATGAGTATCATAGGGGCTTCTGTCGCGGGAAGCTGCGCGGGTTATCTGATATGGAATCATTATCCTGCCAAAGTATTTATGGGAGATACCGGCTCACTTTTTCTCGGCGGTGCGGTAACAGGTATGGCTTTCGCGCTTCACTGTCCGTATATCCTTTTGATTATAGGCATTGTTTATGTCTGCGAAACAGGCTCCGTAATGCTTCAGGTATCCTATTACAAACTTACAAAAAAAATATTTAAAGATAAAGATGAAAACGGCAAAATCGTAGGCAGAAGAATCTTTAAAATGACGCCGATTCATCATCATTTTGAGATGAGCGGCTGGAAAGAAAACAAGATAGTTTCAGTATTTTCATTTGTTGCGCTTATCGGTTCGGCGCTTGGCGTACTCATTATGTATTATTCAATTTAAACTGATTAAAAAGGCTGGCTGTTATGGATAATTCCTATTCACCCGAACAAAATAGAAGCGAAAAAAACGGCAGGCGCCAAAAACCTGATTCCGGCGGAATTTTCTATCGTGTGTTTAACGGAAACATTGATATTCCGTTTTTTATGCTCGTTATGATTATTCTTACTATCGGACTGGTTATGATGTTTTCCGCGTCATATGTTTCCGGATTATATAATGAGGGAAGCAGTTATTATTATATAAGCAGGCAGCTTGTTTTTGCCGTTGCGGGTGTTGCCGCGATGATTATAATATCCCGTGTAAACTATAAATTTATCCGCAAATGTACGTTTCCTCTGCTTGTCATAACCATGATTCTTTTGGTTGTCGTCAGGCTTATGCCTCCTGTTGACGGTGTTTACAGATGGATAAGGCTTGGTTTGTTTACCATTCAGCCATCCGAAATAGCAAAATTTACACTTGTTATCGTTTTGGCGCATTTCATTTCCCTGCACCCAGAAAAAATGAACGATGCGAAATATACGTTTTTCCTTTTGGCAATTGTAGGCGTGTTCACGGCAATGATTATGATTGAAAAGCATCTTTCGGCAACGATTTTGATGTTCTGTATAGGTATGAGTGTATTGTGGGCAGGCGGACTGTGGAATAAGCATAAATATGCACTCCCGATTATTATTGTTCTCGGGGTGGCTGTTGTGGCGCTGCTGATAGGGCTGATTTATTGGAAACCCGAAATAAATTCTCATGCGGCAATTCGGATTCAATCGTGGCTGGATAAGGACTTTGAACCGCTGGGTGCGCGCTGGCAGACCAATCAGTCTCTTTATGCTATCGGATCCGGAGGACTGCTGGGATCGGGGCTCGGTCAGTCAATGCAGAAATATCTCTATGTGTCCGAACCGCAGAATGATTTTATCTTTGCTATCGTATGCGAGGAACTCGGTTTTGTGGGTGCTGTGATTATCATTGTGCTGTTTGCACTGCTGATTTACCGTGGTATCCTGATTTCAATGAAGTGTAAGAATATGTATGGTTCACTGGTTGTGATGGGAATCGTTTTTCAGATAGGAATACAGGTACTTCTTAATATTGCGGTTGTAACCGATACGATTCCGAACACCGGTATTTCCTTGCCGTTTTTCAGTTACGGCGGAACATCTCTTATGATGCTGCTGGGCGAGATGGGTATTATACTCTCAATTTCCAGAACGGCAAATATAGAGAAATTATAACTGTATGCAGACATTTTGGGCTTAACAGTATGCTCGGAACGTCTGTTCGGAAAACTTTTGACCCAAGATTTATACAAAGGGAGAAGAAAGTATGAAAATATTGATTGCCGCCGGAGGCACTGCCGGGCATATTAATCCGGCTCTTGCCGTTGCTGGGTATATAAGGGAAAACTATCCGCAAACGCAGATTCTTTTTGTGGGAACTGCAAACAAAATGGAGGCACGGCTTGTACCAAATGCGGGATTTGATTTTAAAACCGTTGATATAACAGGGTTTAAGCGCAGTTTCAGCCTGGCGGGTATAAAACACAATCTGAAAACCGTATACTTAACCTTGAAATCTTCTGCTGAGGCAAAAAAGATTATCACAGATTTTTCGCCGGACGTTGCAGTGGGATTCGGAGGTTATGTAAGCGGACCGATAATACGTATGGCTGCTAAACTCGGAATTCCCACTGCAATTCATGAGCAGAATGCGTATCCGGGGATAACCAACAAAACGCTTGCCAAAGAGGTAGACGTTGTTATGCTGACGGTTGCAGATGCGCAGAAATATATGAAAATCAAGAATAAATGTGTTGTTACGGGACTGCCCGTAAGGGGAGAAATCCTCCGGGCAGACCGTAGTAAGGCGCGCAGGGAACTCGGGCTTGACAGTCGCCCGCTTATCCTTTCCACAGGCGGAAGTCTCGGCGCGGATGCCGTCAATGAAGCTGTGGAGGGACTGATTGTCGCACATCATAAGGAAGCGCCTTATTATCATATTCATGCCGTTGGTCAATACGGGCAGTTTGTGTATGATAAACTCAAAGAAGACGGCGTTGACTTGGAGACTGAAAAAAATATTATGGTGCGTGATTATATAGATGATATGGATCGTTGCCTTGCAGCGGCCGATCTTGTTATCGGGCGTGCGGGAGCAAGTTCCCTGAGTGAAATTCAGGCGGTAGGTAGAGCTTCAATACTGATTCCCAGCCCGTATGTTGCCGAGAATCATCAGTATCATAATGCAATGGCTCTGGTTAAAAGGAATGCCGCGGCAATCATCGAACAGAAAGATTTAACCGCGCAGAAGCTTACAGAACTTGTAGACAAACTGCTTTCGGACAGAGAGAATCTTGAAGAGATAGGCAGTAACGCCAAAAAAATGGCGGTATTAAATGCCGGTGAAAAAATTGCTTCTATTATAACCGGTCTGGCAGGCAAAAAATAATTTGTTCAGGAAAAAATATAACCTAAGTGTAGATGTCCTTTAACTTTAAAGCGTCGGATGTCGTTTCAAAAATTTAGCGGGAGTTTTAACTGAAGCAAAGATGCTCTTTGCGCGTTAAATAATGTGCCAAACCTTCTTATTGAATCTTCCGAGGAAGCCGTAAAGGGCACGATCCCTATACAGAATGCCATCTGCTGCAAGTTTTGTTCCGATTTAAAACTTAGAGGAATTATATGGCAGAAAAGAAAAGAAAAATTAAAAGATGGAAAAGCAGGCGCAAGGTTTCACAGCGTGCAAAGCCTGAAAGCACCGCCGCGTTTTACTATAACAAAACGCAGAGCGAAACAAATACAAACTTGTCTTCTGCATCGGATTTAAACAGAAAATACGAAGCGTATAGGCAGAATTATCATTCTGCCTACAGTGAATCCGTTGCACAGAGGAGAACGGACGGCGCTTCTGTTGTTAAAAATCAGGAAGCTCGGGACAGAACAAGAGCAAGGCATCTGAAGAAAAAACGTAAAAATACAGCGCTTATGCTCTTCCTTTTGATTACTTTGAGTGTAATAGCGGCGGCAGTGTGCATATTCATATTTTTTAAAATTGATAAAATAGAAGTGAACGGCGCGGAAAAATATAATAAGGATTCGGTTATTATTGCTTCCGAAATCGAGCTGGGTGACAGCTTATTTATGTTCAGCGAATCAAAAGTTTCGGAAAGAATAGTAAAAGAACTTCCTTATATCGGAGAGGTTCAATTTGAACATAGGTTGCCCGGAACTCTTGTGATTAGCGTGACGGAAATAAAAGCAAAACTTGCTTTTTCCGAAAATGGTGAATATATTCTCGCAGACAGTACCGGCAGAATCATAGATAAAACCAAAAAAAAGCCTGATTCTGCAGCGCTAGTAAGAGGCGCGGAGCTCAGTAAAAAGAGTATGGGGGAGAAGCTTGAATATAAAAATAAAGCGAGCGGTGAACTTGTTGAACAGATTTTGCAGGCTTTATCTGATAACAAAATTGAAAAAATAACCGAAATAGACGTACGCAATAAAATCAGTTGCCGTGCGATTTACGATGGAAGAATCGTATTGGAGTTCGGTCAAATTACCGATTTAAATTATAAAGTTCAGATTGCCGTACAGTCTATTGAAAATCTTAATCTTACTGAACCGCAGGCAAAGGGAACGCTGAATCTTAAACAAGCTCCGCAAACAAAAGAAGCATATTTTCGGTCGGAACAGGGTTGAATATTTAAATCTGTTTACAAAAAACTGTTGAATAAAATAATAACTTGTGATATATTAAACTTAACCATATTATTTTAATTATATATAAAAAGTGTAATTGGAGGAAATTAAAATGGGATTTGAACTTGATAATGACGCTGTTGCAGGCGAGCAGATTCGTGTAATCGGTGTCGGCGGAGGCGGCGGAAATGCTGTTAACCGCATGATTAAAAGCAACCTTGCAGGCGTTGAATTTATAGCTATAAATACTGACCGTACTGCACTTGCGCGTTCACAGGCAACGCATAAGTTCCAAATCGGTGATAAAGTTTCCAGAGGAAACGGAGCGGGTGCAAAACCCGAAATCGGTGAAAGGGCAGCCGAAGAAAGCCGCACACAGATTGAAGAGTCCCTGAAAGGCACCGATATGCTTTTCATTACGGCCGGTATGGGCGGCGGAACGGGAACAGGCGCTGCTCCGGTTGTTGCACAGATTGCCAAGGATTTGGGAATACTCACCGTAGGTATCGTTACAAAACCTTTTGGTTTTGAAGGAAAACGCAGAATGGAGCAGGCTCTTGTAGGCATTGAGAATCTTAAAAAGAGCGTGGATTGCATTATGGTAATTCCAAATGACAGGCTCAAAGAGGTTTCGGAAGAGAAAATCACCCTGCTTAATGCATTCGATATTGCCGACGATGTTCTTCGTCAGGGTGTTCAGTCCATTTCCGATTTAATTAAAGTTCCCGGTCTTGTTAACCTCGACTTTGCGGATGTAACCGCAGTTATGAGAGGTGCAGGATACGCGCATATGGGCGTAGGGCGCGCGCAGGGTAAGGACAAGGCTGAAACAGCCGCCAAGGCAGCAGTTACCAGCCCCCTGCTTGAAACTACAATTGACGGGGCAACAGGCGTTATCATAAATATCACGGCTTCTCCCGATATTAGCCTTGATGAGGTGGACAGTGCATCGCAGATGATTTCAAACGCCGCGCATCCGGACGCAAATATTATCTGGGGCGCAACGCTTGATGAAAATCTTCAGGATGAGATTATTATAACAGTTATTGCAACAGGATTCGGATTCGATGAAAACGGTGATTTCAAAGAGCCACAGAAGCCGTTAGCTGAAAAGCAAAAAGATGATACCGGTTTTGGATTCGGCGGAGCAGATGACATATTTGCTTCAAATTCTAAAACGTCTAAGAAAAAAGATTCATCATCAAGCGGAGAATTTTTGGATATGATGGATCTTTGGGGTTCTAAATAATTCGTTCTTTTAGTCTGATTACACCTTATATAATATGCTGTGTTTGTCTGCATCACTGCGCTGTATCGCAGTGATGTTTTTTATGTCAAAATCTGCGTGTCCGAATAGAATAATAGTGAGCCGGTGAAAGATAATTCCTTGTTTTCAGTTTGGTTTAAAATATCCGGGGGGAGAGCCTGATAACGATGGAATTTCTCTTCTGAAATCTTGCTGATTCTATCCGGCTTAAACCTTGCCAATGTGCAAAAATGCGCGTTGCGAATAACTTTTATGAACGGCAAGCCTTTCTGAGAATCGGAGATTTTCATATTTCTTATTACATAATTTTGCTTGCCGATAATCTTGAGGAGGATAAATTTGGATACGTACAGAATTCTCAATGAAGATTATTCTTCGGCAGGCATTCTTTCCAAGTTTCCCGAAGAAACAACGGTAACGATGGCTTATGTGCCGTTTCAGCAGGACAGACGCACCTATTCTCTTGAGGAAGCGCTTGAGAATGGGACTGTATTTCCAACGCTGAATAAGCCGTTTTTGGGAGGCTGCCATGGATAAAAATGCAATGCTTAGAAGAATACAGGCTTTAGGCTTTACTCTGTGGGAGTTTCATTTATATCTCGATACGCATTATAACGATAAAGAGATTGAGAAAAAAGCCGAAGATATTCAGAAAAAACTTGATTTATATATTGCAGAGTATGAAGAAAAATACGGACCTCTTACATATAATTTTGATAAAGGAAACGGAAATGCATGGCTGAAAGATCCGTGGCCGTGGGACTGATTCGCTTTCACTCGGAGGATAGGAAAGGCAGGCTTGTATAATCGGTCTTGTTATGCGTAGGTACTTGCTTATTAAAAAATGTCCCGCACACAGCAGGACATCTGAATGAAATCGGTGCTTACCATATTTGCCTTGCATTTTCAACAGATAAGGACCGATATTTATATAATTTTGTAACAGACGATGTATTCTCTCCTCCGTCTTCATAGTTTAAACATTTATTGTATTTGTCATATAAATAGTATGCGGCTTTATAGGTGCTTTCATTTATAACTTTCAGTTTTCCGTTTTCCTCGGAATATGTTCCGAAAAATGTTGCTGACGGTTCATCGGAATATCCGTTTAGAGCGTCTTTTGAAAAGACTGTGTAATTTACAGAGCCGCCCGGATTGAATTTCATCACCGTTACGCTGTTTGTATTTTTCTGATACCAGTAAACGGACGTTAAAACGCTTTTATCTTCTGAAGATAAAACAGTGTCAGATTCGGTTTGGGCGACAGCACTTGTCGGAACAACCGTGTCCGGACTTTTTACAGATGTGTTTTCTTTGCCAGCGGAACATCCGGCTGCCGCAGTTACAAGCAAACCGCACAGTATGAAAAGTGCAATTTTTTTCATTTTCATTTCCTTCATAATCCAACTTCATTTTTGGCGACAGTCCGGCAGGGCTGCCGCCGTTCCTTAGAGTTCACAGACTTTTCTGATTGATGTTCTTATCATATCTATGCTTTGCGCGCAATTTTGAATTTCTCCGCTGTCCAGCATCAGGAGCGCTCCGTAAATCAAGGATCGTATTTCATATGTTTTGCGCATACTTATTTCTTTGGACAGGCCCGCGTTTTCACAGTGCCGTGAAATTAGTGCGGTTATTGTTTTGTCTATATCGGCTTTTGCAGATTTTTGTTTTTCGTCCATATTTCTCGGATTCATCAAAAGTATGCTTCTGAAATTCGGATTTGCTAGCCAAAAACGCACGTAAGCAACAGAAATTTCTTCGATTTGTTTTTTTGTACCGCTGTAAATTTTGATAATTTGGTTTTCCAGGAGTTTCCATTGCCCGGAAATATATTTGATGATTTCAAGGATTAAATCGTCTTTATTTTTAAAATGCTTATATGGCGCGGCACAGGATACATTGCATTGTGCGGCCACTCGTCTCAGGGAAAAATCGGTCAGTCCGTGTTCCTCGATTTCACTGATACCGCATATTATAAGTCGCTTTTTCACCGTATCGTAACGTTCCGTAAAATCACTTCCCATATAAATTTTATAACCTGTTCGCCGATATTCCCCGTCTCTTAGGCGGCAGGGTCCATTTCAGCATTTCAGTGGGAGATTATCACTCCCGCTGAAACCCTGAAGAGCGAACGCTCCCTGCGTAGGGTGCAATCGTTCGCAAGCCCTGTTTCAAGCGAGCTTGATGGAGCACTGCTCCGATTTAAAATCCGTAATGTTCTTATCCAGTGTATCATAAGTTTTGTGCATATTCAAGAAGAACAGCCGGTATTTCTTATGAAATCTCGCCCCGCCGGACTTTTCTCTATTTTCTTGAACCTTATTGACTTTAAATTATTTTATAGTATAATACTAATATATTCGTGTTAGTTAACAGCGTTAACTTTGAAAGGAGAGATTATGAACGAACAAAGCTTTAAATACGGCAGTGAACCGTCTGTTATCAGAGAACTGTTTGAATACGGCAATGAAAGAAAAAAAATTGCCGGAGAGGAAAATGTTTATGATTACAGTTTAGGCAATCCGAGTATTCCTGCACCGGACATCGTGAACCAAACTTTGATTAAGCTGATAACCGAAACGCCGTCAACGCTTTTGCACGGCTATACCTCCGGACCCGGAGATATGACCGTGAGAAAAAAAGTTGCGGAGTATATATCGAATGTGTTTAAATGCAAGGTAGATGCGGGGCTGGTTTATATGACAGTCGGCGCGGCGGCATCCGTTAAAATCTCACTGAACGCAGTTGTATCGCCCGGAGAAGAAATTTTGACATTTGCTCCGTTTTTTCCTGAATACAGAGTTTTTGCCGAGGGTATGGGTGCTTCTTTTAAACCTGTGCTTTGCACAAACGGAAGTTTTCAGCCTGATATTGAAGCGTTTGCAAATGCTGTTACGGAGAAAACATCGGCAGTAATCATCAATTCTCCGAATAACCCGTCCGGTGTCGTATTCGGAACGGATATGATTCGTGGAATTGCAGATGTTTTATATAAAAAACAACATGAATACGGGCATCCGATTTATATTATATCCGACGAGCCCTACAGGGAACTTGTTTATAATAACACGGAAGTTCCGTATATCCCGAATTATTACGGCAATACAATCGTAGCGTATTCATTTTCAAAATCGCTGTCGCTTCCCGGTGAGCGCATAGGGTATATTTTCGTTGCTCCCGAATGTGAAGACGCACAGCGTGTCTTTGCCGCAGTATGCGGTGCAGGCAGGAGACTTGGCTTCGTTTGCGCTCCGAGTTTGTTTCAAAAGCTGATTCCGTACTGCCTCGGTAAAACTTCCGATATAAGCGCTTATAAGAAAAACAGAGATTTGCTCTGTGCAGCGCTTACAGAGTACGGATATGAATTTGCAGAACCGGACGGAGCTTTTTACCTTTTTGTTAAAGCGCTTGAACCGGATGCGAAAAAGTTTTCGGATAGGGCTGCGAAAAATTATGATTTACTGTTTGTTCCGAGCGACAGCTTCGGAGTTGAGGGGTATGTCAGAATTTCATACTGCGTATCGGAGGATATGATAAGAAGATCTCTTCCGGCGTTTAAAGCTTTGGCGGAGGAATACAGATAATATGGATAAATTACAGAGTTCCAGAGAAAAGATAAATAAGATAGACAAGCAGATGGCGGAGCTGTTCGAAAGCCGTATGAAAATTGTGAAAAACATCGGCGAATACAAAACGGAGCATGGTATGCCCGTTGTGGATACGGAGCGGGAAAATGGCGTTGCAACAAGAAATTCGGCTTATATCGCGGATGATGAAATCCGCTCTTACTATATGAATTTTATAAGAGATGTTATGGATATTTCCCGCCGTTATCAGCACAGGATTCTCCAGGGAATGAAAGTTGCTTACTGCGGCGTGGAGGGCGCGTTTGCCTGTATTGCGGCAGAGAAAATTTTTCCGGACGGGAATCTGGTTCCCTATGGTGATTTTACCGACGCATATCGTTCGGTTGTAAGCGGTGAATCGGACTGTGCCGTGCTTCCGATAGAAAACAGCTTTGTCGGAGAAGTAGGCCAGGTTATTGATTTGATGTTTTCGGGGAACCTTTATATTAACGGCGTTTATGAGCTTTCCGTAACGCAGAATCTGCTTGGCATAAAAGGATCCGATCTTAAGAAAATAAAAAAGGTTGTCAGTCACCAGCAGGCGCTTAGCCAGTGTTATGAATATATCAAGGAACACGGTTTTGAGGAAGAAAGCTGTGAGAATACGGCAATGGCGGCGAAAGCGATTGCAGATGCGGGAGATATGACCATGGCGGCGATTGCGAGCAATGAAACCGCCGAGCTTTACGGTTTGGAAGTTATTGAAAAGAATATCAATACTTCCAATAAAAACACAACGCGTTTTGCTGTTTTCTCAAGATGTGAAGACAAAACAAAAGGTTATCATATGGGTGACCATTTTATTCTTGTTTTCACGGTTCGTCATGAAGCGGGAGCGCTTGCAAAAGCGATTAATATAATCGGTAAAAACGGATTTAATATGCGTATACTCCGTTCGCGTACAATGAAAGATTTGCTTTGGGAATACTATTTCTATATTGAGGCAGACGGAGATATACACAGTCCGCAGGGTCAGAATATGCTCGGAGAACTTTCTTCATGTTGCGGTAGATTGAAAGTTGCGGGTACATTTTCACATAACAATGAATTGGAATAAAAGATATGATTATTAAACTGGATTTAGGCAGAAACAGCTATGATATTGTGGTTGAACGCGGAGCGCTCGGCAGGGCGGATGCATTGCTCAGCCTGAACAGGCGTGTGCTCATTGTAACTGATGACGGTGTACCATCCGAATATGCAAAAAAAATAGCTTCATTCTGTGAGTATCCCGTAATAAAAACGGTTAAGCAAGGAGAAAAATCAAAATCAATAGAGGTTTGGCAGAGTTTGCTTTCCCTAATGCTGAAACACGGTTTTACCAGAACGGACTGCGTTGCCGCAGTCGGCGGCGGCGTTTGCGGCGATTTGGCGGGATTTGCGGCGGCCAGCTTTATGCGGGGAATTGATTTTTACAATATACCCACAACCTTGCTGTCGCAGGTGGACAGCTCTATAGGCGGTAAAACCGCCGTGAATTTGGATGGTATAAAAAATATCGTAGGTGCGTTTCATCAGCCGAAGAAGGTTATCATTGATCCCGATGTTCTTAAAACTCTGCCGAAACGTCAGCTTTCCAACGGACTTGCGGAAAGCATTAAAATGGCGCTCACATCTGATAAGGATCTTTTTACTTTGTTTGAAAATAAGGATATTTATTCAAATTTGGACGATATTATCGTTAAGTCTTTGATGATAAAAAAACATGTTGTTGAGCAGGATGAAAAAGAGTCCGGATTTCGCAGGGTGCTGAATTTCGGGCATACAATAGGGCATGGGATTGAAGCGCAGGGAGAATTATATCACGGCGAATGTGTTGCACTCGGAATGATTCCGATGTGCTCGGAAAATGTGAAGGAGCGGCTTATCAGAGTGCTGCAAAAGGCTGATTTGCCGTATTATGGGGATATCGATTATCAGAATGTTTATAACGCCGCCGTGCATGATAAAAAAGTTTCCGGAGGAAAGCTTACTGTCGTTTATGTAGATTCACCGGGCAGTTTTGAATTCAGGGAAATCTCCTTTGCGGATTTAAAAGAATTGATAAGGGGGGATTTGTGATGAAAAACACACTGGGCACAAGCGTAAGCGTAACGCTTTTTGGGGAAAGTCACGGAAACGCCGTAGGGGCGGTGCTGGATGGTATGGCACCCGGCATAATTGTCGATGAAGATTTTATAGAACATCAGATGCTTTTGCGCAGAGGCGGCAATTCTCTTTCAACAGCCCGCAGAGAACCGGATAAAGTGAAAATCCTTTCCGGTGTTTTTAACGGAAAAACAACAGGGACTCCGATTTGTTTTATCATAGAGAATCAGGATCAGCACAGTAAAGATTATTTGAAAACAAAAGGTTTTCTGCGTCCTTCACATGCCGATTATACGGCATACTGCAAATATCATGGTTTTGAGGATTTCCGTGGCGGCGGGCATTTTTCCGGCAGGATAACTGCAGGGATTGTTGCGGCAGGAGCCGTGGCGCTCAGTGCTCTGAAAACAAAAAAAATATATATCGGAACACATATGCTTGCGTGCGCTGGCGTAAAGGACACAAACTTTACACCAAATTTAGAGGAAATAGAGGCTGTTAACAACTCCGATTTTCCTGTGTTGAACAGGGAAAGCGCAGAGAAAATGAAAACCGCAATTATTGAGGCAAAAAGAGACGGAGACAGCGTTGGTGGAATCTTACAGACTGCTGTAATAGGCATGCCCGCAGGTATCGGAGAACCATGGTTTGATACGCTTGAGAGCGTGCTGGCGCACGGTATGTTTGCAATCCCCGCTGTAAAAGGCGTTGAGTTTGGCAGAGGCTTTGAATTTGCATCTATGCGCGGAAGTGAGGCAAACGATTCGTTTGAGATAAATGATGACAAAATTACAACTTCAACCAACAACAGCGGTGGAATCAACGGTGGTATTTCAAACGGAATGCCGATTATTATGAATACGGTGGTTAAGCCCACCGCCTCCATATACAAGGAGCAGAAAACCGTGAATATGGAAACGAAAACAAACGAAGTTTTCCGTGTGCACGGGAGGCACGATCCGGCAATTATTTATCGAGCCAGAGTAGTGGCAGACAGCGTTGCGGCGCTTGTAATCTGCGATATGCTTGCCCAGCGTTTCGGAACGGACTATCTTGGTTAATCCGTAATCTGTATGGAATGGAGATTAAAATGATGTATGGTCTCATAGGTGAGAAACTTCCGCACAGCTTTTCAAAAGAGATTCACGAAAGCATTGCGGATTATGAATATAATTTAATTGAGATTAAAAAAGATGAACTGGATGTTTTTATGAAGTCCAGGAACTTCAGCGCTATAAACGTTACAATCCCGTATAAGCAGGACGTGATTCCTTATCTTGATTATATAAGCACTCGGGCTGAAAAGATCGGGGCGGTTAACACGATTGTGAATAAAGGCGGAAAGCTTTACGGGTATAATACTGATTATTACGGTTTACGGTCGCTTATTGAAAAAAACAATGCTGATTTCACAGGAAAAAAAGTTCTGATTCTCGGTACCGGCGGAACATCAAAAACGGCTTACTGCGTTGCGGATGATTTGGGTGCGTCGGTTATCAAAAAGGTCAGTCCGTTTGACGAACCGGGAGCGCTTTCCTATGAACAGGTTTATTCCGATTATACCAACGCGGATTATATCATCAATGCTTCACCGTGCGGTATGTATCCCAACAACGGAGAATGTCCGATTATGCTGGATAAATTTTCTTCTTTAAGCGGTGTTTTTGACGTTATATATAATCCTTTGCGGTCGTCGCTTGTTATGCAGGCAAGGCAGGCGGGGATTACTGCCGAAGGTGGGCTTTATATGTTGATAGCGCAGGCGGTCAGAGCGTCTGAAATATTTACGGATATGGTTTTTCCGAAGGGAACTCTGGAAAAAGCGTTCCATAAAATCTTTGCTTCGAAGCAGAATATTGTTTTAACAGGTATGCCCGGAAGCGGAAAAACAACCAAGGGCAGACTTATCGCGGAAAAGCTCGGCAGAGAATTTATTGATACCGATGCACGGATTGCGGAAAAAGAAGGCAGAGAAATCAGTGAAATTTTTGCTTCGGACGGCGAGGCGTATTTCAGGAACAGGGAAGCGGAAGTTATTGCGGATGTTTCAAAACTCGGTGGCGTTGTGATAGGAACGGGCGGAGGAAGCATTCTGCGTACTGAAAATACAGTAAATCTTAAAAAGAACGGCAGAATATATTTTATTGACCGCGATTTGAACGACATTGCTCCTACGGGCAACAGACCGCTTTCCTCCAATATCCGTGATTTGAAAAAACGTTATAATGAGCGTTATTCTATATATAAAGATACAGCAGATGTTCATATTCAATCACGCGGCATAGATGAAGACGCGGAAATCATACTCAGAGAGGTTTTTTTGAATGAAAATCAGGATTGAAGCCGGAAAAGCGGCAGGAAAGATGAAAGCCCCTCCGTCAAAAAGCATGGCGCACAGGCTTCTTATATGCAGCGGCTTATCCAACGGTGAAAGTATTATTCACGGTATAGATAAGTCGGAAGATGTGCTTGCCACGGTAAGTTGTCTTGAGGCAATCGGCGTGCAGTGCAGTTTTCACGGAAATACAGTTCAGGTAAAAGGAACAGATGTACGGAATATGAAAAAACCGGATGTTTTGAACTGTCGGGAGAGCGGAAGCACGCAGAGGTTTTTCATTCCTATTTGTCTGCTCTCAGATGAAAGAATTGTGGTTTCGGGTGCGGACGGATTATTTAGGCGTCCTTTGAGTGTGTATGAAGCAATTTGCGGCAGTCAGGGTATCCTGTTTGAACAGAACGGAAATGAACTGATTTTGAAAGGGAAGCTTAAATCGGGTGTGTATCGTGTGAAGGGGAATATTTCAAGTCAGTTTATAAGCGGACTTATGTTTGCACTTCCGCTTTTAAAAGGCGATTCACAAATCCATATCATTCCGCCTCTTGAAAGCAGAAGTTATATTGATTTAACGATAAGCGCACTTGAACGTTTCGGCGTTAAAGCGGTATGGAAGGATGATAAAACAATCTTTATAAAAGGTTCACAGAATTATACCGCGTGTGAAACCGAGGTTGAGGGAGATTATTCAAACGCCGCGTTTTTCGGCGCGTTGAACGCGTTTGGTTCCGATATTGAAATGAGCGGTCTGAATCCCGACAGTATACAGGGAGATAAGGTGTATAAAAAATGCATGGAAAAACTTCTTGCAGGCACACCCACCGTTTATTTGGGAGACTGTCCGGATTTGGCGCCTGTGCTGATGGCTGTTGCTGCGGCTGAAAACGGTGCTGTATTTAATGAAACCGGACGTCTTAAAATCAAGGAAAGCGACAGAGGAAGCGCTATGGCGGAAGAACTGAGAAAGTTCGGTACTGCGGTAACGGTTTATGAAAATTCGATCGTTGTTTATCCGTCTGAATTTCATAAGCCGGAAGAAACCTTATGCGGGCATAATGATCACCGCATTGTTATGGCGCTCAGCGTTTTGCTAACGCTCACCGGCGGCGAAATAGACGGTGCAGAGGCGGTAAATAAGAGTTTGCCTGATTTTTTTGAGCGCCTTAAAAATCTTGGAATAGGGGTTAGTGAAATATGAAATTCGGAAGAGACACAAAAGTGCTTATAGTCGGTCTCGGCCTCATGGGCGGTTCTTATGCGATGGCGCTTTCCAGAAAGGGATACAGCGTAAGGGCGATTTCCAGAAAACAGAGCACAATAGATTATGCGCTTGCGCATAAAATGATTGAATACGGTGAAACAGAGGTTACAAAAGATCTTGTAGGCTGGGCGGATTTAACGGTTTTTGCGCTCTATCCGCATATTTTTATACAGTGGATAGAACAATATAAATCTTATTTTAAACCCGGTTCGTATATAACCGACGTAACGGGTGTTAAAATGCCAATCGTAACAAAAATCCAGGACATTCTCAGGGATGACGTTGAGTTTATTCCGGCTCATCCGATGTGCGGACGTGAAGTATACGGCGTTGAAAATGCAGACGATCATATATTCAGCGATGCTAACTTCATCGTTACACCAACTGAAAAAAATACGCCCGAAGCAATAGAACTGTGTAAGGATCTCGGCTGGATGATCGGATGCTATCATGTTTCAGAATTAAGTATCGAAAAGCATGATGAGATGATTGGTTTTGTATCACAGCTTACGCATTGTATTGCCATAAGCCTTATGACATGCAATGAAACCGAAAATCTTGAAGAGTATACAGGCGACAGCTTCAGGGATTTAACGCGGATAGCAAATATAAACGATGAAATGTGGAGCGAGCTTTTTATAGCGAATAAGAAACCGCTTTTAAGGCAGATGAATTTGTTTGAAAATCAGTTTGAGGTTTTGAAGCAGATGATAGAAAATGAAGATATAAGCGGTATGCGGGAGGTTATGAAACGCTCTACCGAACGCAGAAAATTATTTAATAAATAAAAAAGGGGAATTGAAAAACATGGCTGACGATTTAATGAATAATATGATTTTTAAAAGGAAACTTCCGATTCCGCAGGAAGTGAAAGAACAGTATCCGATTAACGATACAGTTGCTGAAGAAAAAATGCGCAGAGATGAGGAAATCCGCAAGGTATTTACAGGGGAAAGCAGTAAATTTATACTTGTTATCGGTCCGTGTTCAGCAGACCGTGAAGATGCCGTTATGGATTATATGATGCGTCTGAAAGAGCTTCAGGAGAAAGTTGAAAATATCATTATCATTCCGAGAATTTATACGAATAAACCCCGTACAACGGGAGATGGTTACAAGGGCATGCTTCATCAGCCTGACCCCAATGAAGAACCGGATATGCTCAAAGGTATTGTTGAAATCCGCAGGCTTCACAGCAGAGTGCTTGAGGAAGCGGGTTTCGGTACGGCGGATGAAATGCTTTATCCAGAAAATCACCGTTATCTTTCTGATTTGCTTTCTTATGTTGCAATAGGCGCTCGTTCGTCGGAAAATCAGCAACACCGCTTGACTGCAAGCGGGCTCGATGTTCCCGTCGGATTGAAGAATACAACCGGCGGCGATATATCGGTTTTGATGAATTCCATAACTGCTGCGCAGCATCCGCATACTTTTATTTATAGGGGATGGGAGGTTACAACAAAGGGCAATCCGCTTGCCCATGCGATATTGAGAGGATATGTTAATGAGCAGGGGCAGTCAATGCCGAATTATCATTATGAGGATTTGCTCAATCTTTATCATGAGTATAAAAAACGCGGACTTCAGAATATAGCTTGCATCGTAGACTGCAACCACGCAAATTCCGGCAAAAAATTTGAAGAACAGATTAGAATAGCGGAAGAGGTCATGCATTCAAGAAGCTACTCGCCGGAGGTTAAAGAGCTTGTAAAGGGTCTTATGATTGAAAGCTATATTGAAGACGGATGCCAAAAAGTTGACGGCAACGTTTACGGTAAATCAATAACCGACCCGTGCCTCGGCTGGGAGAAAACAGAAAAGCTTGTTTTGAAACTCAGCACTCTTGTTTAATGAAAGGTGCATTTTATAATTAAAACAGGGCTGTAAAAAACGAAAGTTTTTTACAGCCCTGTTTCTATATAATCTTTATTATTTCCTTTGAATCATCTTATTATTTCTTTCACAAAGGCATGTACATCGTTCAGACCGTTTCTGTCAACGCTCCGGTTCTGCGGGAATTTCAAGCAGATAATCAGAGAAAACGCCGAAAAGTAACGCAAGTTATTATATTGAGTTGAGGGAAAACCACATTTGAGCGCTTTTCACCATGGCATCCCGGCGCGGCAGACTTTTTTACAGGCTGTTTTATCAGAATTTCATCGTTTTATCTTCGCCGATACCGGGCATACCGTCCAGAATATATTTATTTCCGTCTGCATCGCATACATATCCTTTCAGCTCGCCGAAAGTGATGTGGTAATCAATATCGATAATTCCGGCAGGAATGCGCATAAGATTTTCATCGCCTATCTCAAACAGGATGTCTACCATACCGTGTTCATCGTAAATATGCCAGGGAGATCCGAATTTACCGTCGCTGTGATCAAACTGAACTGGGGTAAGCGGAACGGATCTGTTTTCAAGCCAAAGAAGATTTTCGTTGTGGTCATCCTGATTTATCGACTGATTGCGCGTAAGATTAAATCCGAAATACTCTGTTTTGCCGTTTACGGTATTTCTGCCCATTGTGGTAACCCAGTCATAATGAGATTTGCGGGGATAATAGCCGCGGTGGTCATCTATAACAGCGGCTGTATTTTCGTTTGCTTCATAACGTTTTCCGTTCACTTCAAGAAAGCCGTTAACTTTGAAAAGGTCTTTCTGGCTGTAAAGCGGTCTGTTCTCATCAAAAGGAATAATTACAATGCTTGGTTTTGACACTCTTTCCAGCTTAACGTTGTATTTCACCGTGCCGCATTTTTTATCGTTTGCAACACCGCTCACAACTGCTTTTCCGTCCTGAAAATTATTCACGAACTTCAGCTTGTTTTTCTTGCCGAGAGATTCGGATACGGAACCGTTGATAAGATTCGGCGCAATTACTGCTTTGCTCGAAGAATATATATCCTGCCAAGTGCCGATTCGCTTTTTGGTCTTACGATCATAAATAACAGTCAGCGCAGTTCCGAAAAGCGCCATATCGCTTACAGCTGTTAAAATAATTACATCGTCAAAAACGACTTCCACCGCTTCCCAAAGCGTAAGCCTGATTTTGTTGCAGAAATTGGGCAGACAAGAAGGGCGGTGGACTTTAAGGAAATGCATGTTTTCAAATTCTTTTTCGAATGTTCCGAAATGTACTTTGCCGTTTTCATCGCAAATATTTTTCGGAGTGGGAATCGGTTTTCTTTTTTCTGAAAGAACACAGTGGAATGATTTAAGCATAATAAAATCTCCTGACATTGAATATTTAAATCGGAGCAACGTTTTGCTTTTGCACAGAGCAGTGCTCCTCAGGGTTCAGCGGGAAGATACAACTCCGGCTGAAAGCCTGAAACGAACCCATTCGCCTCGGAAGCGGGGGGAATTTTCGTTTAGTTATATAATTTTATTATATAATGTTTATAAATATTGTCAAGTTTTTATAGCCAAATCCGGTTTCAACGCGATATCATTAATGAAAAGTGCCGAATTATTTTGCTCGATTCGTTTAAAATTATTTTAAATTATTATAACCTATTCGCCAATGTCCCCGCCTCTTAGGCGGCGGAGCCATTTCGGAATTTCAGCGGGAGTGATAATCTCCCGCTGAAACCCCGAGGAGCGATGCTCCCTCGCAGGTTGCAATCATTCGCAAGCCCCGTTTCAAGCGAGCTTGACGGAGAAGTCTCCGATTTAAAATCATTATAAAAATTAATATACTTCTTGAATAATTGCAAATTTTAATGTAATATAAAAACATCGGATTTTCATTTCTATTTATTTGCGTCAATAAAGGAGTTCTAAAATATGGCAAGGTATGTTATTTGTCCGGAATGCGGCAGTGAAATCAAGAAAAACGATATGTTTGAAATAGAGGGCAGACCAATGTGCGTTCACTGTCTGGAGAAGTATTTGAGCAGTATGAATAAACCTACGGAACAGGAGCTTCTTGCAGACAGTGAATACAGAGCTAAAATAGACAGTATTTTCAATCAAACAGTCAGTGAAAAATCTTCTGCGGAAGAAATATCCGCTGAGAAGCAGATGAGTGAAACAGAGCGTAAGATAAACGAACTTCGTTACGCGGGTTACAACGGTTATTATGAATACAAATCTTTAATATTTCCTTCCGGCAAATCGGGAGAAATAAATGTTGATAAAATTATTGAACAGATGAATTCGTATGCTTTGGATGGCTGGCGCGTCTGTGATTCCCTCAGTCAAATGATGCGTGAGGCATATCCTTTTGCAGATGCGGACTCAAACTGCGATAAGGTTTACGTTTCTCAAGTAGTTATTATATTGGAGCGGTTCAAAAGAATATAACGTTCTATATCTTAAAGGTTACAGACTCCATTTTCAAAATCACCGGAAGGATACAATCCCATTTGATTTCCAGCCGGTTGATGCCGCTTTTGCGAGGGGAATTCCCTTGTAATGATAGGTTTGTATGCGGGGAAATTCTTGTATAAAAAAGCAGGATGTTTCAATCGGAAACATCCTGCTTTTTTGTGAAAGCAAAACTTGTTAGATTCTTGCTACACCGTCTTTAACAGCGGCATCATAAACTGCTTTGGATACAGCTTCCTTAACCCCTTCGTCAAAAGCGTAAGGGATGATGTGGTCAGCAGTAAGCTTATCTTTCGGAATGAAATCTGCAAGCGCATAAGCAGCAGCGATTTTCATACCTTCGGTGATGTCGCTTGCACGCGCGTCAAGAGCGCCTCTGAAAAGACCGGGGAAGCAGAGAACATTGTTAATTTGGTTTGGAAAATCCGAACGACCTGTACCAACGATGGCAGCACCGGCGGCTTTTGCTTCATCAGGCATAATTTCAGGGGTAGGATTGCTCATCGGAAGCACAATCGGGTCTCTGTTCATAGAACGAACCATATCCCTGCTTACAATGCCGGGGCCTGAAACACCGATAAAGATATCTGCACCTTTCATAGCGTCTGCAAGTGAACCGGTTCTCTTGCCGCGGTTTGTAAACTGCGATACTTCAATCTTGGAAGCGTTGCCTTCAAGGCGGGGATCGCCTTCGCAAATGATACCTTTTCTGTCACACATGATAACATTTTCGCCCTTAAGACCGAGGCTGATTAGGAATTTGCATATTGCAACGCCTGCCGCGCCTGCACCACTCATAACAGCTGTACAGTCTTCAAGCTTTTTCCCTGTTAAACGCATTGCGTTGATGATAGCGGCGCCGCAGATAACTGCTGTGCCGTGCTGATCGTCGTGGAAAATGGGAATATCGCATTTTTCTTTAAGCTGTTTTTCAATTTCAAAGCATCTGGGAGCAGAAATATCTTCAAGGTTAACTCCGCCGAAACTTCCTGCAAGAAGCTCAACTGTTCTTACGATTTCATCAACATCTTTTGAACGTATGCAAAGTGGAATGGCGTCAACATCGCCGAATTCTTTAAACAGTACGCATTTTCCTTCCATTACCGGCATACCGGCTTCAGGACCAATATCACCGAGACCGAGAACAGCCGTACCGTCTGTTACAACGGCAACTGTATTCCAGCGGCGGGTAAGGTCGTATGATTTGCTGGGATCTTTTTGAATCTCAAGGCAGGGCTGCGCAACACCCGGAGTATAAGCAAGGGAAAGATCATCCTTGCTGTTAACGCTTGCACGGGCAACAACTTCAATCTTGCCTTTCCATTCTTCATGAAGTTTCAGTGATTCTTTTGCATAATCCATTTAATATATCCTCCAAAATCGGGAGGGAAATTTTCCCTCCCATATAATTTAAACTAATATCAGTCCTCAAAGGGGAAGTGATAATCGAGACCGAGATCGTCGCGAAGCTTGATAAATTCTTTCTGAACAGATTCCGTAATCGGAACACCGCCGTTTGCGCTTCTCTCTTTGTAAACAAGATATTCTTTCTCGCCTGCTGTGTAAATCCTTTCTTCGTTAGGATCAACTTTTGAGTTACGTACAGAACGAAGAATTTCTCCTGCCTTCTTTCTTACGTTTTCTTCACCGAGGAAGTGGTTGGTATCTATAGCGATGAAGAAATGACCGAGTTTATATGGGATTTTCTTACCGTTTTCATCAAGTCCGTTAAGGTCCTTGCCGTAAGAACCGTCCTGAAGAATAGCGGAAAGAAGTTCAACAACCATTGCGTATCCGTAGCCCTTGTATCCGCCGAGAGCTTCACCGATACCGCCAAGCGTAGTGAGTGCCGCTGTGCCCTGTCTGATTTTTTTGAGAGCAGCGCCTGCATCTCCCTCAACGGGATTGCCGTCTATATCAATAACCGTGCCGGGATGAACGTCTTCACCGATTCTCTCATAATATTCGATTTTACCGTTTTGTGTAATAGAAGTGGCACAGTCGATAACGAAATCAAACTCTTCATCGGTGGGAATACCGATTGTAAGCGGGTTTGTGCCGAACATGCCTTCAACGCCGAATGTGGGCGCAACAGAAGGACGTGCGTTTGTTCCGGTAATACCGATGCAACCAGCATTTGTAGCCATGGTTGCATAGTAGCCTGCAATACCGTAATGCGTTGAATTGCGTACTGCAACCATACCCATACCGTATTTTTTAGCCTTTTCAATCGCCATGCTCATCGCTTTATGGGAAATAACGTGCCCCATACCGTTATGACCGTCAAGAACAGCTGTTGTTTCCGTTTCTTTAACAACTTCGATGTTAGTAACAGGATTAAGAATACCGTCATCAATCCTGTCAAGATAAATAGGTTTAAAACGGTTTACACCGTGAGAGTTAATTCCTCTCTTGTCTGATTCCACAAGTACGTTTGCAACAATTTTTGCATCCTCGCGGGGAATACCGTACTTCTCGAAAACGTCAATCATAAACTGCTCAACGTAATCGAATTCTACGCAATTTTTGTTTGCCATAGTTTACCTCTCCTATATAATAATTATATTTTTTGCCTAAAGTAATATAACCCCTTGGCAATATTTACGTTTTAGCTTTCCACCCATCTGAAACTGCGTTCAACGGCACGTTTCCAGTTGCGGTACATTTCATCTCTCTGCTCAACCGGCATAAGGCTATGGAATACTTTATCCACCTTGCGGTTTTTGGAAATTTCATCCGTGTCTTTCCAAACCCCTACTGCAAGACCTGCCATATATGCGGCGCCGAGAGCCGTTGTTTCAACATTTTTCGGTCTGTTTACTTCGCAACCGATTAAGTCGGATTGAATCTGCATCATAATATTCGATATGGAAGCACCACCGTCGACTCGGAGCGACTGGAGCTGAATATCACTGTCATCCTGCATAGCTACAAGCAAATCGGTCATCTGAAAACAGATGCTTTCAAGAACTGCACGACATACGTGTTCTCTCGTTACACCCCTTGTAAGACCT
This sequence comes from uncultured Eubacteriales bacterium, assembly GCA_964623515.1. Taxonomy (GTDB): domain Bacteria; phylum Bacillota; class Clostridia; order Oscillospirales; family Acutalibacteraceae; genus RUG714. The sequence goes on from CAZURV010000005.1 coordinate 66,645, forward strand.
ATCATACAGCCTCTTGCATACATATCCCAGTAGGGCGCGCCAAGACCGGTGAATGCCGGAACAAAATAAAGTCCGTTGGAATCTTTGACAAGTTCCGCAAATTCATCGCACTGTTTTGCGCTGTCGATAAGGTGAAGACCGTCTCTGAGCCAGTTAATAATACAGCCTGCGTTGAAAGCCGATCCTTCAAGGGAATAGGTAATTTTGCCGTTAAGTCCCCATGCAACGTTTGTGAGAAGATTATTTTTGGAGTTTACACGTTTTGAACCTGTGTTCATCAGTAGAAAACAGCCTGTGCCGTATGTATTCTTTGCCATGCCGGCTTCAAAGCATCCCTGACCGAACAGTGCGGCGGGCTGATCACCGATAGCTCCCGCAACGGGAATACCTGCGAGTTCTTCAATACCCATTATATCTTCGGCAACTTCTCCGTATACCATGCTTGAGGGCACGGGTTTGGGAAGCATACTCATCGGGATTCCGAACTTGTCACAGAGAAAAGAATCCCACTCGAGTTTATCAATATCGAAAATCATCGTTCTTGAAGCGTTTGAATAATCTGTTACGTGTGCCTTGTTGCTGGTGAGATTCCATATGAGCCAGGTTTCAACTGTTCCGAAAAGAAGATTTCCGGCTTCCGCCTGTTCTCTTGCACCGTCCACATTGTCGAGAATCCACTTGATTTTGGAGGCTGAAAAATACGCGTCTATGAGAAGACCGGTGTGCTCTTTAATATAATCGCCGAGTCCCTGTTTCTTAAAGTCTTCGCATATTTCTGCTGTTCTGCGGCACTGCCATACTATTGCGTTATAGATAGGCTTGCCTGTATTTTTATCCCATATGATTGTGGTTTCTCTCTGGTTCGTGATACCAATTGCTTTAATATCTTTGGCGTTGAACGAGGGATTTTTTATTTCGGCATTCTTTAATGCCTGCGTAATCGCGTTAAGCTGGCTGTAAAGAATTTCCATTGGATCGTGTTCAACCCAACCTGCATGCGGATAAATCTGCGTGTACTCAAACTGGGCTTTGGCATAGGAATTGCCCTTTTTATCAAAAATGATAGCCCGGGAGCTTGTTGTGCCCTGGTCTAATGATAAAACATAATCTGCCACGGTTTTGTCCTCCTTAAATATTATAAAAATTTTACCATTTATACTATATCATAATGAATCGGAAAATTCAACCAAAAACACCATTTCTGCTTAACAAAAACCAAAGTAATTTTTTAATAGCGGCTTAAAACTTCTGTAAAAAACGTTTTATTTTCGTATGACTTTATTTTTATTCCAAAATATGTTATAATCGGTTGTAAATTCAAATCTTATTTCAAATCTGTACCAAGAGGAGCAACAGAATGATTGATATTCACTGCCATATACTGCCGGAATTTGACGATGGTTCCAAAAGCAAGCAGATGAGTGTTGAAATGTGCAGAATGGCTGCGGAAAGCGGTGTAAGCGATATAGTTGCAACGCCGCATACCTATAATTTGTTTGATACAGCCGAATATTTTGAACGGTATCGTGCGCGTATGCAGTATATGCACGATAAGTTGAACAAAGAGCGGATTCCCGTAAAAATTCACAAGGGCGCGGAAGTCCACGTTACCGATGATTTTTTTCATAATCCGGATTTCGGGAAATTTACTCTGGGGAAATCCGAATATATATTGATAGAATACAGTTTTTCAAGATGCACACTGGAATATGCGGTAAAAGCGGTTGAAGCAGTTAAGGCGCAGGGACTTGTTCCTGTAATCGCGCATCCGGAAAGGTATTTATATACTGTTAAAGATTATGATTTTGTGAATCGACTGGCAGAGCACGGCGTTCATTTTCAGGTGAATTTAGGCAGCGTTATCGGTGAGTTGGGAAAAGAGCAGATGCGGCTTGCAAAAGAGATTGTGAACAACGGAATGGCTTCTTTTCTTGCTTCGGATGCGCACAGAACCGAATTTCGAAATACCGATTTTACCCGTATGCTTGCCTGTCTGCCGAAAGATATTGATACATCGGATTTCGATAATCTTTTAACAAACAATGCCGCAGAGATATTGTCGGGAAAGCGGATCTCTCTGCCGGATTATACGCGGATAGAAAAGAAATCTTTTTTTCAGCGATTAAAAAAATAGGAATGTGTACATTTCCCTGAACTGCCGTAATTTTTCCGGCAGTTTATATTTATGCATTTTAACTATAAATTTGAAATATAATTTATAATTTATGCACAAAAGAGGGGTAAAAATTATTTTGTTTAAAAAGCTGAAAATTTAGCTAAATTTTAATGTTTATTTGTGCATTTATACGAAAATTATAAAAAGAAGCATTTCTTCTTAAAATATTTATTGACATATTTTTTTGCTTGTATTAAAATATGCAATGTTGCTGTGCGTTTATATATAACATAATAAATGCGAAGCAAAAGGCGTTGATTCGGAAGGTGGCAATCCATTGAGATTGGGAATTTCCGAGGAGTATGTCCGATTTTAAACCGGGCGCAGAAAGAGCAGTTTCACAGCTTTGCCCAACAGGTTTTGCATCTGCTCTGCGGAAAGTGATTCGGAAATAACTTGCGTTTTCCGAATATTTTTAAACCCGATGTTGAAACACACGGCAGGGTGTAAACTTTCGGCCGGCCCCAGAACTGCACAGGCAGAAACGAAGGAGGAGCCATAATGGCAAAAAACGTAAAAATCAGAATCAGACTCAAAGGCTATGATCACAATCTGGTTGATCAGGCGGCGGAGCTCATTGTTGAAACAGCAAAGAGAACAGGAGCGCAGGTAAGCGGCCCCATTCCTCTTCCGACAGAAAAGGAAGTTGTTACCATTCTTCGCGCTGTTCACAAGTATAAAGACAGCCGTGAGCAGTTTGAGCAGAGAACACACAAAAGGCTTATCGACATTCTCAGACCTTCAAACAAAACCGTTGAGGCACTGAGTAGTCTCGATCTCCCTGTTGGCGTTGAAGTTGATATTAAAGCCTAAAAGCTGAATCAACCAATCGCCCGTCAGGTCAAGTTGGGATTTGCCCCCAACCAATAACCATAAGGAGGAAATAGAAAAATGAAAAAAGGTCTTATCGGCAAAAAGATTGGCATGACCCAAGTTTTCAGTGAAGACGGTAAGGTTGTGCCCGTAACCGTTGTTGAAGCTGGTCCGTGCTCGGTCACACAAATCAAAACGATTGAAAACGATGGATATGAAGCAGCTCAGCTTGGTTTCGGCGAACTTAAAGTTTCCAAAACAAACAAGCCTATGAAAGGGCATTTTGACAAGGCTGCGTCCGCTCCGAAAAAGTATCTCAGGGAATTCAAGTTTGATGATATGAGTGCGCTTAAAGCGGGGGACATTATCAAAGTTGATATATTCGAAGCGGGAGATATCGTTGACGTTACAGGCACAAGCAAGGGTAAAGGAACGGCAGGTGCAATCAAAAGATGGAATTTCAGCCGTCTTAAAAAATCTCACGGTACAGGTCCTAACGCAAGGCATGCCGGATCGCTCGGCGCCTGCAGCTCGCCATCAAGAGTATTCAAGGGCAAGAAAATGGCAGGGCACCTCGGCGTTGAAAAAGTAACCATTCAGAATTTAAGCGTTGTTAAGGTTGATGCAGATAATAATCTTATCGCTGTTAAAGGCGCAGTTCCCGGTGCCAAGGGAAGTGTTGTAACAATCAAAAGCAGCGTTAAAAAAGCTTAATTTTGAGGAAGGAGTAAAGAAAAATGCCTAAAACAAAAGTTGTTGACTTAAAAGGTAAGAAAGTTTCCGAAATAGTTTTAAAAGACAGCGTATTCGGTATTGAACCAAACAAGTCTGCTATGCATCTTTCGGTTGTAAGTTATCTTGCAAATCAGCGTCAGGGTACACAGTCAACGCTCACTCGCTCAGAAGTAAGCGGCGGCGGCAAGAAACCCTGGAGGCAGAAAGGAACGGGTCGCGCACGTCAGGGCTCAATAAGAGCTACGCAGTGGATTCACGGCGGAATCGCGCTCGGACCTAAGCCACGGAAATACAGTGTTGGCATAAATAAGAAAGTGAAAAGGCTTGCGATTAAATCCGCTTTGTCAAGTCAAGCTGCGGAAAAGAATATTATTGTTATTGATGAAATCCAGTTTGATGAAATCAGCACAAAGGCAGCTTCGGAAGTGCTTAAAGCTGTTAAGGCAGGCAAGAAAGTTCTTATTGTGCTTTCCGAGAACAACGAAACAGTTTACAAGAGTATGAGAAATATTAAAGGTGTTAAAGTTGCTACTGTTGATACAATTTGCACTTACGATATTCTCAACTGCGCTTCTCTTGTTTCCGACAAAGCAGGCATAAAGAAGATGGAGGAGGTGTACGCCTGATGAAACTCGCTCAGGATATTATAATTAAACCGGTAATTACCGAGGCAAGTATGATGGCGGCACAGGAAAGGAAATATACATTTTCTGTTGCGAAAACCGCCAATAAGCTTGAAATTGCAAAAGCCTGTGAAGAACTTTTCAATATAAAAGTTAAAAAGGTAAACACAATTTCAATGAGAGGCCGTCACAGAAGGCAGGGGCAGTCCGAAGGCTACACTGCAAGCTGGAAAAAGGCAATCGTTACAATCACTGAAGATTCTAAAACAATTGAATTTTTCGATGGTCTTATGTAATTAAATTTATAATACAATATATATATTTCCGGAACGGCGATGTATGGAGTAGGCATGCTCCGCCAAGCAGTTCCAGACAGGAGAGTGACTAAAATGCCAATTAAGTTTTATAAACCGACCACTCCCGGCAGAAGAGGAATGACAACGACCGATTATTCGGAGCTTTCAAAAGTATCGCCAGAAAGGAGCTTGCTCGAACCGCTGAAAAAACATGCGGGAAGAAACAGCTACGGTCGCATTACTGTTCGTCATCATGGTGGCGGGAACCGTCAGAAATACCGTGTTATTGATTTTAAGAGAGATAAAACAGGTATTCCTGCCGAGGTGCTCACAATTGAGTATGATCCTAACCGTTCAGCATTTATTGCATTAGTAAAATATGAAGACGGTGAAAAAAGATATATTATTGCTCCGATCGGCTTAAAGGTTGGAGATACAATCATGACAGGGCCCGATGCCGATATCAAGCCCGGCAACGCATTGCCGCTTACAAGTATTCCCGTAGGTACTCTCATTCATAACATTGAGATGTATCCGGGAAAAGGCGGTCAGCTTGTGCGATCTGCGGGCAATGTTGCGCAGCTTATGGCTAAAGAGGGCAAATATGCGCTTCTCAGACTGCCGTCAAGCGAACTCAGATACGTTCCTGTAGAATGTATGGCTACGATTGGTCAGGTATCGAATACCGACCATGAAAATGTTAAGCTCGGTAAAGCGGGACGTAAAAGACACATGGGTTGGAGACCGACGGTAAGAGGTTCTGTTATGAACCCGAACGACCATCCGCACGGCGGCGGTGAAGGCAAGTCTCCGATAGGCCGTCCCGGTCCTGTAACACCTTGGGGCAAACCTGCTCTCGGTTACAAGACACGCGATAAGAAAAAGGCGTCAAATAAGATGATTGTTAAGCGCCGCAATGACAGATAGTCGGAAAGGAGCAATATAAAATGAGTAGAAGTACTAAAAAGGGACCATTCGTGCAACCTGCATTGCTCAAGAGAGTTCAGGCTATGAACGAAAGCGGTGAAAAGCAGGTTCTTAAAACTTGGAGCCGTGCATCAACCATTTTCCCGGATTTTGTAGGTCATACCTTTGCGGTTCACGACGGACGCAAGCACGTTCCCGTATATGTAACGGAAGATATGGTAGGTCATAAACTCGGTGAATTTGCACCGACAAGAACATTTAGGGGTCATGCAGGCTCTAAAACAACGAAGTAAGCGGATGAAAGGAGAGAATTAATAATGGAAGCAACAGCTAAAGTTACACATGTCCGCATATCTCCTCGCAAGGTTCAAATCATATTAGACCTTATCCGCAATCAGCCTGTAGATAAAGCAATAGCGATTTTACAGTATACGCCGAAAGCCGGATGCGAGCCGGTTATGAAACTGCTCAAATCTGCTTTGGCAAATGCGGAAAACAATTATGATATGGATCCTTCAAGGCTTTATGTATCAAAATGTCAGGTAGGTCCCGGACCTATCCTCAAACGAATCAGACCCAGAGCGCAGGGGCGTGCTTACAGGATTAACAAAAGAACGTCGCACATTACCCTCACACTCGCTGAGAATGAAGAATAAGAGAAGGAGGATAGTGTAGAATGGGACAGAAAATCAATCCTACCGGCCTGAGAGTCGGTGTAATTAAAAACTGGGATTCCCGCTGGTATGCCAGAAAAGATGTTTTCGGCAAAACACTTGTGGAAGACCATGAACTCAGAACTTATCTCAAGAATAGACTTTATGACGCAGGTATTGCTCAAATAGAAATTGAAAGAGACGCTAAGAGAGTAAGAGTCAACATTCACTGCGCAAAACCCGGTATCGTTATTGGCAGGCAGGGTGCTGAAATCGAAAAACTCAAGGCGGACTGCGAAAAAAAGCTTGGCAAGGATGTTTCTTTGAACATTATTGAAGTTAAACAGCCCGATCTCAACGCAACGCTTGTTGCCGAGAATATCGCGGCACAGCTTGAAAGGCGAATTTCTTTCCGCCGTGCCGTTAAAAAGGCCATCGGAAACGCAATGCGCCTTCATGCGAAAGGTATTAAAATTCAGTGTTCAGGTCGTCTCGGCGGCGCTGAAATCGCCCGTTCCGAAACATATAAGGAAGGTACGATTCCGCTTCAGACCATCCGTGCCGATATCGATTACGGAACTGCCGAAGCAGCCACAACATACGGCCGTATCGGCGTAAAAGTTTGGCTTTACAGGGGCGAAGTTCTTCATGAAGCCCGCAAAGCCCCCCGCAGGGAAGGAGGACGACGCAATGTTAATGCCTAAGCGCGTTAAATACCGCAGAGTTCACAGAGGGCGTATGACCGGCAAGGCTCAGCGCGGAAATCAGGTAACTTACGGTGAATACGGTTTGGCTGCAGCCGAACCGGCATGGATTACAGCAAATCAAATCGAAGCTGCCCGTGTTGCGATGACTCGTTATATCAAGCGCGGCGGTAACGTTTGGATTAAAATTTTCCCGGATAAGCCGGTAACGGCTAAGCCGGCTGAAACCAGAATGGGTTCTGGTAAAGGAAGCCCCGAATACTGGGTTGCAGTTGTTAAACCCGGCAGGGTTATGTTTGAAATTGCAGGAGTATCAGAAGAGCTTGCAAGAGAAGCTATGAGGCTTGCTGCTCATAAACTGCCGATTAAATGTAAATTTATTAAAAAAGAAGAAATGGGTGGTGAGCAGTAATGAAAGCAAGCGAAATCAGAAAAATGTCTGCTGAAGAACTCGACAAGCAGCTTGCCGAGCTGAAAGACGAGTTGTTTAAGCTTCGCTTCCAGCAAGCCATAAATCAGCTCGATAACCCAATGCGTATCAGCGCCGTAAAAAAAGATATTGCCCGCATTAAAACTGTTCAGCGGGCAAATCAGATCGGCGCTGCTGAATAAGGTCAAGGGAGGATAAAGCTGTGAGCGAAAGAAATCTTAGAAAGACCAGAGTTGGTGTTGTTGCAAGCGATAAAATGGACAAAACGGTTGTTGTATCCATTAAAGATAGGGTCAAACATCCTCTTTATGGCAAAATCATCAACCGTACAGTTAGGTATAAAGCACATGATGAAAACAATGAATGCGTTGTTGGAGATAAGGTGCTTATTATGGAAACCCGTCCATACTCAAAAGATAAGAGATGGAGAGTTGTAGAAATTATAGAAAAAGCCAAGTAATTTAAAGGAGGCAATCACTGATGATTCAGCAACAAACTTACCTTAAGGTTGCCGATAACACGGGTGCAAAAGAACTTATGTGCATTCGTGTGCTTGGAGGAACCGGCAGAAGGTATGCCAACATTGGCGATGTTATCGTGTGCTCTGTTAAAAAAGCGGCACCCGGCGGCGTTGTTAAGAAAGGCGATGTGGTGAAAGCAGTTGTTGTTCGTTCAGCAACAGGCGTTCGCCGTGATGACGGACAGTATCTTCGTTTTGATGAAAACGCGGCCGTTATCATTAAGGAAGACAAGAATCCAACAGGTACTCGTATCTTTGGACCGGTGGCGAGAGAGTTAAGAGAAAAGGATTATATGAAAATTCTAAGTCTTGCTCCCGAAGTACTTTAACAGGAGGTTCGGTATGAGTAAAGTTCATGTAAAAGTTGACGATAAGGTTATGGTTATCAACGGCAAAGATCGTAACAGAACCGGTAAAGTCAAGGCAGTAAGCCCGAAAGAGGGAAAAGTTATTGTTGACGGCATTAACGTTGTAACAAAACATGTGAAACCCAGGCAGATGGGTGAGCCCGGCGGGCTGATTAAAACAGAGAGCGCATTGTATGCAAGCAAGGTTCAGCTTATATGTCCTAAATGCGGCAAGCCTACAAGAGTAGGTCACGGCGTAGATAAAAAGGGACGAAAAGTTCGTATCTGCAAGAATAAAGACTGCGGCGCAGAATTTTAAGGGAGGATTAACATGGCAGCAAGATTAAAAGAAACTTACACCAAAGAAGTTGCACCTGCTTTGATGAAAAAGTTTAATTATAGCAGTGTTATGAGCATCCCGAAGCTTGATAAAATCGTTATCAACGTTGCATGCGGTGAAGCTCGCGACAATTCAAAAGTGGTTGATGCAATCACATCCGATCTTATGCAGATTACAGGGCAGAAGCCCATTATCTGCCGTGCAAAGAAATCGGTTGCAAACTTTAAGCTCCGTGAAGGTCAGATTGTAGGTCTCAAGGTTACGGTGCGCGGAGAAAGAATGTATGAATTTCTTGACAGATTTTTAAATCTCGCGCTTCCCCGCGTAAGAGACTTCAGAGGAATCAATCCCGATTCGTTCGACGGACGAGGGAACTACAATCTCGGTATCAGAGAACAACTTATATTCCCTGAAATTGATTATGATAAAATTGATAAAGTCCGCGGTATGGATATTTGTTTCGTAACCACGGCAAAAACAGATGAAGAAGCCCGCGAGCTGTTAACGCTTATGGGTGCACCGTTTACAAGATAAGGAGGTAAAGAGAGATGGCGAAAAAGTCTATGAAAGTTAAGCAGGCCAGAGCACCAAAATACTCGACCCGCGCGTATAACAGATGTCAGATTTGCGGCAGACCTCATTCTTACCTTCGTAAGTATGGTGTATGTCGTATCTGCTTCAGAGAACTTGCCCATAAAGGCGAGATTCCCGGAGTAAAAAAAGCAAGCTGGTAAGCAATTAAGGAGGTTTTAGTGCATGCATATCACAGATTCAATCGCTGACATGCTTACAAGAATCAGAAATGCGAATTCGCAGAAGCATGAAACAGTAGATATACCTGCATCAAACATGAAGAAAGAAATTGCTCAGATTCTTGTTGATGAAGGATACGTAAAAGGTTTTGATGTGATCGAAGACGGCAAACAAGGTATGATTCATATGACATTGAAATACGGCCCGAACAAATCTCAGATTTTAACAGGTCTGAGAAGAGTTTCAAAGCCCGGTCTTAGAATTTATACCAATGTTGAAAATATGCCGAAAGTAATGAAAGGTCTTGGTGTTGCAATTATTTCAACGTCCAAGGGTGTAATGACGGATAAACAGGCCCGCAAAGAAAATGTGGGCGGCGAAGTTCTCGCATTTATTTGGTAAGGAGGTAATAGGGATGTCTCGTATAGGAAAAAGACCAATCGCTATTCCCGCCGGCGTTGATTGTAAGATTGAAGGAAACAAGGTTACCGTTAAGGGGCCAAAAGGAACGCTTTCTTACGAGGTAAACAAGAATATTGCGGTTGAGCTTAAGGATGGCGTTATAACAATGACGCGTCCGAATGATGATAAAGAAAACAGAGCGCTTCACGGGCTTTCAAATTCTCTTGTTTCCAATATGGTCAAGGGTGTAACCGAAGGTTTCAAAAAAGAGCTCGAAGTTAACGGTGTAGGCTACCGTGTTCAGAAGCAGGGCAAAGATTTGGTTATGAACCTCGGCTTCTCGCATCAGGTTGTTATGAGCGAGGAAGAGGGAATCACAATCGATGTGCCTAATGCAAATTCAATTGTAATTTCCGGTGCAGATAAACAGAAGGTCGGTCAGTTTGCTGCAAAGGTACGCGAAAAGCGACCGCCGGAGCCTTATAAGGGCAAGGGCATCAAGTATGTTGGTGAACACATTGTCCGCAAAGAAGGTAAAACAGGTAAATAATAAAGGAGGATTATCGAAATGGTTTCAAAGGTTGACAGCAACAAAAATCGTCAGGCTCGTCACAAAAGAGTCCGCGGCAAGCTTTCAGGAACTGCAGAGCGTCCTCGTTTGGCAGTTTACCGTTCACTCAGCAATATTTATGCTCAGATTATAGATGACGAGCAGGGTGCAACGCTTTGCTCCGCGTCTACCGTTGAAAAAGATTTTACGCAGTATGGCGGAAATCAGACGGCCGCCGCAGAAGTAGGCAAAAAGCTTGCTGAAAGAGCACTTGCTAAAAATATCACAGAGGTCGTTTTTGATCGCGGCGGTTACGTATATCAGGGCAGAGTAAAAGCTCTTGCTGACGGCGCTCGTGAGGGCGGATTAAAGTTCTAAGAAGGAGGGATACTGATGGCTAGGATTGAAAAACAGGATGATGAATTTCAGGAGAGAGTTGTAACGCTTAACAGGGTTTCAAAAACTGTTAAGGGCGGACGAATCTTCAAATTTTCAGCATTGGTTGTTGTCGGAGACGGCAAAGGAACAGTTGGTTTCGGTATCGGTAAATCGGGGGAAGTTCCCGATGCTATCCGCAAAGGTACGGAAGCCGCGAGAAAAAATCTTATCAAAGTATCTCTTAAAGGAACAACGATTCCTCACGAGATTATTGGTAAGTACGGCGCAGGTTCGGTTCTTATGAAGCCGGCTGCTCCCGGTACAGGCGTTATCGCAGGCGGTGCAGTTCGTGCCGTTGTTGAATCGGTAGGTATTAAGGATATCAGAACAAAAGTTCTTCGTTCAAACAATTCATGCAATGTTGTAAGAGCGACGGTTCAGGGGCTTTCACAGCTTCGTTCACTTGAAGAAGTTGCTGCAGTCCGCGGTAAATCACCAAAAGAAATATTAGGTTAGGAGGGTAGGCTAAATGGCTAACGTAAATGTAAAGCTTGTTAAAAGCTTAATAGGTTCAAAAAAAGATCAGATTGCTACCGCCCACTCTCTCGGACTTCGTAAAATAGGCGATGTTAAGGTTCAGCCTGACAACGCGCAAACCCAAGGTAAGATTAAGAAGATTATTCATCTTATCGAAGTAACCGAAGGTTAAGGAGGTGCGTAATAATGCAATTACACGAATTGTCTCCTGTGGAAGGTTCAAAAAAAGAGCGCAAGCGTATCGGCAGAGGTCCTGCTTCAGGGCAGGGAAAAACAGCCGGCAAAGGCCATAAAGGTCAGAAAGCCCGTTCGGGCGGAAATACCCGCCCCGGGTTTGAAGGCGGTCAGATGCCTCTTCAGAGAAGGCTTCCCAAGAGAGGTTTCAATAATATTTTTGCCAAGAAGATTATCTCTGTAAACGTTTCTGATTTGGCAAATAAATTTGAAGACGGCGCAGTTGTTGATATCGATGCACTCAAAGCGTCAGGTCTTGTTAAAAACGGATTCGACGGTGTTAAAGTTCTCGGAGGCGGAGATCTGAATAAAAAGTTGGAAGTTAAGGTGAATGCTTTTTCTCAGTCGGCCAAAGAGAAAATTGAGGCTGCGGGCGGAAAGGCAGAGGTGATTTAAGTTGTTTAAGACTATCGCTAATGCTTGGAAAATGGCAGATCTCAGAAAAAAGATTATTTTTACACTGTTTATCGTTCTTTTATACCGCATAGGTTCCAACATTCCCGTACCTTTTGTAAACCTTTTGGGAACAGACGGTTTGTCTACGGACGGTGGCAATATCATCACATATCTTTCAATGATGACAGGTACTGCCTTCAATTACGGAACCCTGTTTGCACTCGGTGTTACGCCCTACATTAACAGTTCCATTATTATTCAGCTTCTGGGCGTTGCGATTCCGGCTCTTGGAAACCTTCAGAAAGAGGGCGAAGAGGGAAGAAAAAAGATTGCGGCAATCACACGTTATGTAACGATACTGCTTGCAGTTCTTCAGTCTGTTGCATACTATTTTTATATTAAAAACAGTGGTAGTGATTATATAACTCTGAGCGGACTTTCAACCGGAGCAACTGTTTTTCAGGCAATTGTTATTGTGCTTTGCTTTACTGCAGGATCAGCTCTTGTAATGTGGCTTGGTGAGCAGATTAATGATAAGGGCATAGGCAATGGTATATCCATTATTCTTTTTGCCGGTATCGTATCAAGGCTTCCGTCCATGCTCGTTCAGTTATGGGAGTACTTCAGAAAGGGCGGCGCATACTATGCGCTTTCACCGATTGTTTTGGTTTGTTTCCTATTTATGATTGCGTGGATTGTATGGATGGATAATGCTGAACGAAGGCTTCCCATCCAGTATGCAAAGCGCGTAGTCGGCAGAAAGATGTACGGCGGGCAGTCAACCCATATGCCGATTAAGGTTAATATGAGCGGCGTGCTTCCCGTAATTTTTGCAAGCTCTATCCTTTCTATTCCAACAACAATTCAGATGTTTGTTAACGTTAAGGAAGGTAGCGGCTGGGAGAAATTCTTTAATGTATTTTCCTCAGAGCACTGGCCTTATTCCATCATCTATTTTGTTTTGATTATTTTCTTTGCATATTTCTATGCAACTATTCAGTATAATCCGGTTGAGATGGCGAATAATCTCAGAAAAAACGGCGGCGTTATTCCCGGTATCCGTGTAGGGAAGCCGACTTCGGATTATATTCAAAAAATTATTTCAAGAATCACACTTCTCGGCGCTCTGATGCTCAGCGTTGTTGCGCTGTTCCCGATTTTGTTCCAGCTTGGAACAACTGCAGCGAATCACGCAATGCAGATTTCTCTCGGAGGTACATCGCTTATCATCGTTGTAGGTGTTGCACTTGAAACTGTTAAACAGCTTGAGAGTCAGATGATGATGCGTCATTACAAAGGATTTCTTGACTAAAGAAGGTATAAAAATGAAACTTATCTTTTTAGGCGCTCCCGGTGCCGGTAAGGGCACACAGGCAGAGGTTATCAGCAAAAGACTTAATATTCCCACAATCTCAACGGGTAATATTATTCGTGAGGCGGTTAAAAACGAAACCGAAATGGGGCTGAAAGCAAAAAGCTGCATAGAGACGGGTAAACTCGTAACGGATGAAGTTGTTATCGGAATCATTCGTGAAAGACTTGCGCAACCGGATTGTGCGGATGGATTTATCCTTGATGGTTTTCCGCGCACGATACCTCAGGCGGAAGCGCTTGACGCAATGGGTGTTGAGATAGATAAGGTTGTTGAAATTTCAGTTGACGATGATACAATCATAAAAAGAATGAGCGGCAGGCGCGTATGCCGAGACTGCGGTGCTTCTTATCATATCACAAACAAAAAACCTGTAACAGACGGCGTTTGTGACAGTTGTGGAGGCAAACTGGTCCAGCGCAAGGACGATGCTGCGGAAATTGTTCTTGACAGACTTAAAGTTTATCATGAGCAGACCGAGCCGCTTAAAGAATATTATGCAAAAAAAGGTATTCTTCGTTCGGCTGACGGTACTCTCGGTGTTGAAAAATCCATCGGGGCTACCATGAAAGCGTTGGAGGAATAAGCATGATAGTGCTGAAAACAAAGAGAGAGTTGGAGGCTATGAAAGAAGCCTGCTATATCTCTGCAATGGCACTTAAGATAGCGGGTGAAGCTGTTGAACCCGGAGTTTCAACTCAGGAAATAGACAGGCTGGCATACAATTATATAGTAAACCAGGGTGCAAAACCCAATTTTCTCGGATTGTATGATTATCCCGCTACCGCATGCATTTCCATAAATAATGAGGTTATTCATGGAATACCGAGCCGCAAGCGCATCATCAGAGAGGGCGATATTGTCAGCATTGATTTAGGCGCTGAGATAAACGGCTATAACGGAGATAATGCTTATACTTTCGCTGCCGGGAAGATTTCTCCCCGGGCAAAGCGGCTGTGCGAGGTTACGGAGGAATGCCTTTATGCAGGCATTAAGAAGGCCATCGCAGGCGGAAGGATAGGTGATATCGGAAATGCCGTTCAAACCCTTGCAGAATCCAACGGTTACGGTGTAGTCAGAGATTTTGTAGGACACGGCGTAGGAAGAAAACTTCATGAAGACCCAAGTGTACCCAATTTCGGTACTGCAGGCAGAGGCATCCGCCTTATGCCCGGAATGACTTTAGCCATTGAGCCCATGATAAACGAGGGCAAATACGGCGTAAAGCAATTATCGGATGGCTGGACTGTTGTTACGTCGGACGGTAAACTGTCTGCTCATTTTGAGCATACTGTTGCAATAACCGAAAACGGTCCCGTGATTATGACAAAAATTTAAACAGATTCTTCCAAACAGGATAAGGAGAAAAATTATGTCAAAAGCTGATATGATTGAAATTGAAGGTACAGTAGTTGAAGCTTTGCCGAACGCAATGTTTCAGGTAGAGCTCGAAAACGGACATAAAATATTAGCCCATATTTCCGGCAAACTTCGTATGAATTATATCCGAATTCTGCCGGGCGATAAAGTGACGGTTGAAATGTCGCCTTATGACCTCACTCGTGGGCGCATAACATGGCGTACAAAGTAAACCTTAGGAGGTATAGATATGAAAGTTAGACCTTCTGTAAAGAAGATTTGCGACAAATGCAAAATCATTAAGCGCAAGGGAAAAGTAATGGTTATCTGTGAAAATCCCAAGCACAAACAGCGTCAGGGCTAACCGACGAACCGATAAATGGAGGTAACTTAAAATATGGCACGTATTTCAGGTGTCGATCTTCCCAGAGATAAGAGGATCGAAGTAGGCTTAACCTACATCTACGGTATTGGTCCGAAAATTGCCAATGATATTATTGAAGCAACAGGTATAAATCCCGATACAAGAGTTAGGGATTTAACTGAAAACGAAGTATCATTGATTCGTGACTATATCGATAAGAACGTAGTTGTTGAGGGTGATCTTCGCCGCAACACAGCGTTTGATATTAAAAGGCTTATCGAAATCGGCTGCTACCGCGGAACACGTCATCGCAAGGGACTTCCCTGCAGAGGGCAGAATTCAAAAACGAATGCCCGCACCCGCAAGGGCCCGAAAAAGACGATAGCAAACAAGAAGAAGTAAGTCAGGAGGTAAGATAAATGGCAGCAAAAGGTTCAGCTAAGAAAACCGCAACACGCCGCAAAGTTCGCAAGAACATTGAGAGTGGTGCAGCACACATTCAATCAACCTTCAATAATACTATTATAACAATTACTGATACACAGGGTAACGCTGTATCTTGGGCAAGCGCCGGCGAAATGGGCTTCAGAGGCTCCCGTAAATCTACGCCGTTCGCAGCGCAGACAGCAGCAGAAGCAGCCGCTGCAGCAGCAATTGAACACGGTATGAAGACAGTTGAAGTTTATGTTAAAGGCCCCGGTCAGGGCCGCGAATCAGCAATCCGTGCTTTGCAGACAGCAGGATTGGATGTAACCATGATTAAAGATGTAACACCCATTCCGCACAACGGCTGTCGTCCGCCAAAGCGCAGACGTGTATAGTTTTAATGGAGGTTTAAGTATGGCAAGATATACTGGCGCGGTATGTAAGCTTTGCCGTCGCGAGGGCAAAAAACTTTTCTTAAAAGGTGAAAGATGCTACACAAATAAATGTGGTATTCAGCGTCGTTCCTATGCTCCGGGACAGCACGGTCAGGGCCGCAAAAAGAATTCAGAATACGGTATTCAGCTTCGCGCAAAGCAAACTGCAAAAAGATATTACGGCATTCCGGAAAGTCAGTTTCATAAATATTTTATTATGGCTGAGAAAAAGCAGGGCGTAACCGGTGAGAATCTTCTCAAAATTTGTGAGAGCCGTTTGGATAATGTTGTTTACAGCGCAGGCTGGGCAAGTAGCCGTTCACAAGCTCGTCAGTTTGTTAATCACGGTCATTACCTTGTTAATGGAAAAAAGTGTGATATTCCGTCTTATCTGCTTAAAGCAGGAGATACAGTATCCATCAAATCCTCAACGAAGGATGACGAGGCTTACAAGGCGATTCTTGAAGCAAATTCCGGCCGTCCGATTCCGCAGTGGCTTGAATCCGGCGAAGGTACGGCAAAGGTAACCCGTCTTCCTGAGAGAGAAGAAATCGCTACTCCGGTTGAAGAACACCTTATCGTCGAACTCTATTCCAAGTAATATTTTTGTGTTAACAAAATTTATGTTTGCTTGCAGTAGATCCAATTTTAATTTTTAAGGAGGCTTCCCAATGATTGAAATTAATAAACCGACAATCGAAGCTCTCGATTTGGCAAATGACGGAACTTATGGAAAGTTCGTTTTGGAACCGTTAGAAAGAGGATACGGTACAACGCTTGGCAACAGTCTCAGGCGTGTACTCTTATCATCACTTCCGGGATATGCAATCACATCTGTTAAGATTGACGGCGTACTCCACGAGTTTTCAACGGTACCCGGGGTAAAAGAAGATGTAACCGAAATGGTACTGAATTTTAAGGATGTCATTCTTAAAATTCATTCGGGTGAAGATAAAATTGCTTATATTGACGCAGTAGGACCGTGTGAAGTTACGGCGGGGGATATCAGAACCGATTCGGATGTAACAATATTAAATCCGGAACTTCACCTCGCTACTCTTGAAGAGGGAGCGCATCTGAATATTGAGCTTACTCTCGGCAGAGGACGCGGCTGGGTTGCTGCTGAACGCAATAAGCAGATTATGCAGCCGGCAATCGGAGTCATTGCAATCGATTCAATTTATACTCCTGTTTTAAAGGTGAATTATACGATTGAAAATACCCGTGTCGGTCAGATTACAGATTATGATAAGCTTTCGCTTGAGATATGGACCAACGGAACCATTTCCGCAACGGAAGCTGTATCGTTAGGCGCCAAGATCCTCAACGAGCATCTCAATCTCTTCATCGATCTTTCTGATGAAACATACGATGCTGAGATTATGGTTGAACAGAATGTTGATACAAAAGAAAAAGTTCTCGAGATGACCATTGAGGAATTTGACTTGAGTGTTCGTTCGTTTAACTGTTTGAAGAGGGCGGGCATTAATAATGTAGAAGACTTAATCAGCAAGTCTGAAAGTGAAATGATGAAGGTAAGAAATCTCGGCAGAAAATCGCTTGATGAAATTATCGGCAAGCTCAGCCAGCTGAATCTTACTTTCCGTCAGGAAGAAGAATAATCTTGCAGTAAGGAGGAATTCAGTATGCCGGGAAGCAGAAAATTAGGCAGAAAAACAGATGCCCGTCAAGCTATGCTCAGAGCTATGGTAACATATCTCATAGAAAACGGCAAAATCGAAACCACCGTTACAAGAGCGAAAGAAGTTCGTGCTATGGCTGAAAAGATGATTACGATTGCCAAGGACGATAATCTTCATAACAGAAGAAAAGCACTTGCTTACATTCCGAAAGAGGATGCTGTTAAAAAACTTTTTGTTGAAGTTGCACCTAAATATAAGGATGTAAACGGAGGTTACACTCGTATCGTTAAAACAGGTCCGCGCCGTGGAGACGCAGCAGAGATGTGCTTTATTGAACTTGTTTAATATGTATAAAACACTCTGGATTGATTTCAGAGTGTTTTTGTATAACCTGTTCGCCAATGTCCCCCGCCACCGCCACTTAGGCGGCGGGGGATATTTCGGAATTTCAGCGGGAGTGATAATCTCCCGCCGAAACCCTGAGGAGCTAACGCTTCATGCGCAGGTTACAATCTTTCACAAGCCCCATTTCAAGCGAGCTTGACGGAGCACGGCGCCGATTTAAATAAAGATTGACAAAAACTTTGCACAGCAGTATAATTTTTTATAAGATTTAATTTTTAAAATCTTAATTAAGCCGCACCGTTTTCAAACGGTTCGGGTGAGGATGGAGGAAAAAATCAATGAAAAAAATGAAAAAAGTTATTGCGTTATTTCTTTCTGTTGCATTGATTGCAGTTTGTTTTGCAGGCTGTAAAGGTAGCGAAACAAACACCGAAGCCGTATTCAAAATAGGCGGTATCGGGCCGACAACAGGCGCTGCCGCAATTTACGGTATTGCAGCTAAAAACGGTGCGCAGGTAGCAGTAGATGAAATCAATGCAAACGGTGGAATCAACGGTTATCAAATTGAGTACAAATTCGAGGATGATGTTCATGACGCTGAAAAATCTGTAAACGCTTATAATACATTGAAAGACTGGGGTATGCAGGTGCTTATGGGTACTGTTACATCAGCCCCCTGCGTAGCTGTTGCCACAAAAGCCGCTTCAGACAGAATCTTCACTATGACTCCGTCAGCGTCTTCAACAGACGTTATTGAATGTGGCGACAATATTTTCCAGATTTGCTTTACCGATCCAGGTCAGGGCACTGCTTCAGCCGATTATATTGCTGATAAAAATTTAGCACAAAAAGTTGCTGTAGTATATGACAGTTCTGATGTTTATTCATCAGGTATCCAGAAAACATTTGAAGAAGAAGCCGCTAAGAAAGGGCTTGAAATTGTTTCTTCAACAGCGTTCACCGCTGACACCAACACAGACTTTTCAACGCAGCTTCAGAAAGCCAAGAGTGCGGGCGCAGAGCTTCTCTTCCTGCCGTTCTATTATACAGAAGCTTCCAAGCTTCTTCAGCAGGCTGCCGCTATGAACTATTCACCAAAGTTTTTCGGATGTGACGGACTTGACGGTATTCTCAACGTTGAAGGGTTTGACACAAGTCTTGCAGAGAACGTAATGCTTCTTACGCCTTTCTCTGCTGATGCACAGGATGAACTGACCCAGAAATTTGTTTCCGCTTATAACGCTAAATATGAGGGAACAATGAATCAGTTTGCCGCTGACGCGTATGACGCGATATTTGCTATTAAAGCCGCAATTGAAAAAGCGAATGTAACGCCTGATATGGAGCCGAATGAAATCTGTGAAAAACTCGTTGCTTCCATTACAACTATTTCTGTTGACGGGCTTACCAGCCAGGGTATGACATGGAAAGCAGACGGAACGGTTTCCAAAGAGCCTAAAGCTGTTGTTATCAAAAACGGACAATATGTAGGTATGGACTAATTCGGCACAACAAGTTTTATTTTGAGGGGTTGTAAAAAACGAAAGTTTTTACAGCCCCTTTTTCTTGGTACCCTGTCCGATTTAAATCTATAGTAAAATAACAAAATCAGGCAGGGTTATGGATTGCTGAGAATAATCTGTTTTTTTGCATTAGCAACAGGACAAGTTTTTTCTTGTATATGAAACAAAATTGTGCTATACTAATTTAAATATTTTTATTTTTAAGTATGAAAGCTGTATGGCAGTATACAGTTGAAGGCGGACTAAATCTAATTAATACACTGAAAATGAAAGAATTAGCTAATTTTCACTGTTTACCGTTGGTTTGCAGTAGCAAACCGCCGTTTCAAAAGCACAAGAATCTTAGTTCCAATCATTTTTGGTGCAAAGCAGTTTTTGCCGAACAGATTGTTTGTCAGTACAAGGCAAAAATTGCAGTAAAACTGATGTATTCACAAGATTTTTAACGCAATATGGGAGAAAAGATGCTGTCAAAAACCGTATCGTGTTCAATTCTATTCGCCTTAATTTAAACCGGGGGGAGAAATAAAATATGAGTTTTCTTTCATATTTAATTGCCGGCATCAGTCTCGGAAGCGTTTATGCGATTATGGCGCTCGGTTATACGATGGTTTACGGCATAGCGAAAATGCTTAACTTTGCGCACGGAGATATTATTATGGTGGGAAGTTATGTGGTTTTTTACGCAGTGGGGTCGTTTCATATCAATCCGTATCTGAGTATTGTTTTATCGGTCGTTGTCTGCACGGCGCTCGGTTTAATTATCGAGAGGATTGCCTATAAACCTTTGCGTCAGGCTGTTCCGCTTGCTGTTTTAATTACGGCAATCGGTGTAAGCTATTTGCTTCAAAATGCCGCGTTGCTTTTATTCGGTGCAGATACAAAATCTTTCCCTGATGTGTTCCATCTTCCTTCAATCAAACTTGCGGATGGAACGCTGATTATTCCGGGTGTAATTGTTTTAACGATTGCTGTTTGCATTGTTATTATGATTGTGCTTCAGTTGTTTATAAATAAAACAAAAGCAGGCAAAGCGATGCTTGCCGTTTCGGAGGATAAAGGTGCGGCTCAGCTTATGGGCGTTAACGTTAATGCTACAATTGCATTAACGTTTGCTATCGGTTCGGGACTTGCGGCAATAGCCGGCGTGCTTTTCTGTGCGAGATATCAGGCTCTCAATCCTTACACAGGTTCGCTTCCGGGCATTAAAGCATTTACAGCCGCAGTATTCGGCGGTATCGGTTCTATTCCGGGCGCTTTTATCGGTGGACTTTTGCTTGGCGTCATTGAAAGCCTCTCAAGCGCTTATATTTCATCGGAACTTGCCAATGCGATTGTTTTTGCAGTGCTTATTATAATTCTGCTTGTTAAACCTACAGGCATTCTCGGCAAAAAAGTACGGGAAAAGGTATAAGGGGTGAGCACGATGAAAAGAAACAACAAATCCGGAGAGACGCTCCTTTCAAAAAATAATAAGAAATTATCAAAAATAACCAACAATCTGATTCAAACGCTTGTGATGCTTGTCGCTGTTTATATTGTTGTAATGATTTGTGACGTGTGCGGCATTATATCTTATTCTTTGAATGATCTTATGGTAATGCTCTGTATATATTCCATAGCGGCGGTTGCACTGAATCTCTGCGTAGGTTATCTCGGAGAGCTCAGCCTCGGTCATGCGGCATTTATGTCGCTTGGTGCTTTTACAAGTGCACTGTTCACCAATGCAACGAAAGATACCATTGAAAACGATTTAATACGACTGCTGATTGCGCTGTTGATAGGCGTAGCGGTTGCGGCTCTGTTCGGCTTTTTAATCGGTATTCCGGTTTTAAGGTTGAACGGTGACTATCTTGCAATCGTAACACTTGCATTCGGAGAAATTGTAAAGGGACTTATAAACGTTCTTTATGTGGGCATTGATTCCAAGGGACTTCATTTTGCTTTTTTAACCGATAAAAATATGGATATCGCCGATGATGGCAGAATGATTATCAATGGTGCAAAGGGTATATCGGGTACGCAAAACCTATCAAATTTTACTCTGGGTATGATTGTGCTGATTCTTGCCGTAGTGGTTTGTATGTTCCTTGTCAATTCAAGAACGGGGCGTGCTATCCAGGCTATACGTGACAACAGGATTGCCGCCGAGTCGGTAGGAATAAATATAACGAAATATAAGTTGATTGCTTTTACGGTTTCCGCCGCGATAGCAGGTTCTGCCGGCGTGCTTTATTCACATTATCTTTCCAGCCTGACAGCTTCCAAGTTTGATTTTAATATGTCGATTCTTCTTCTCGTTTTTGTTGTTCTCGGAGGAATAGGAAGTTTCAGAGGTTCAATTATTGCCGCTGTTGTTCTTACTGCGCTTCCGGAACTGCTCAGAGGACTTTCCAATTACCGTATGCTTATTTATGCAATTATACTGATTGTAATGATGCTGGTTAACTGGGCGCCGTCAGCTATTGAACTCAGGCATAAACTTTTCAGCAAAAACGACAAAAAAGCACATAAGGTTAAGGAGGGCTGAAAATGGCGGATATCATGCTCGATGTAAAAAATCTCAGCATATCTTTCGGCGGCTTGAAAGCCGTTGATGATTTCAATGTTGAGATAAAAAAAGGCTCTCTTTATGGACTTATCGGTCCGAACGGAGCGGGGAAAACAACAGTTTTCAATCTGCTCACCGGCGTTTATACACCTGATACGGGTAAAATCCTGCTTGACGGAAAAGATTTAATTGGCAAAACAACGATGCAAGTAAATAAAAGCGGAATCGCAAGAACATTCCAGAATATCAGACTGTTCGGTGAGCTTTCGGTTTTGGATAATGTAAAAATCGGTCTGCATAACAGATATAAGTATTCAACAGCCGCCGGAATTTTCCGTTTGCCAAAATATTTTAAAACAGAAAAACAAATGAATCAAAGGGCAATGGAGCTTCTCCGCGTATTTGACCTTGACGGCGAGGCCGGTTATCTTTCCTCTAATTTGCCTTATGGTAAACAGAGAAAGCTTGAAATTGCGAGAGCGTTGGCGACTGATCCAAAACTTCTGCTGTTGGATGAGCCTGCGGCAGGAATGAATCCGAATGAAACGCAGGAACTTATGGATACGATTCGGTTTGTCCGCGACGAATTTGATATGACCGTTCTTCTTATAGAGCACGATATGAATCTTGTATCGGGTGTATGCGAGGAACTGACTGTTCTCAACTTCGGTAAAGTTCTTTGTGAGGGAGCAACAAACGAAGTTCTGAATCATTCAGAAGTTATCAAAGCATATCTGGGAGAATAGGAGGTTAAGGAATGGCTTTGCTTGAAGTAAAGAATCTGGAGGTTTATTACGGCGTTATTCAGGCTGTTAAAGGAATTTCGTTTGAAGTTAATAAAGGTGAAATTATTGCGCTTATCGGCGCGAACGGAGCCGGAAAAACAACAACGCTTCAAACGATTACGGGTATGTTGCCGGCGGCGAACGGCTCCATTGTTTTGGACGGAAAAGACATAACGAAAACTCCTGCACATAAACTTGTTTCCGCCGGTATGGCGCATGTTCCGGAAGGACGTCGCGTTTTCGCGCAGCTTTCTGTTTATTCCAATCTTATGCTCGGCGCATATTCGCGCAAAGATAAAGGCGGCATCCAGGAAACCCTCGAAAAGGTATATACAAGATTCCCGCGCCTGGAAGAAAGGAAAAATCAGATGGCGGGAACTCTGTCCGGCGGAGAGCAACAGATGCTTGCTATGGGGAGAGCGCTTATGTCAGATCCGAAAATCATTCTTATGGATGAACCGTCAATGGGACTTTCTCCGATTCTGGTAAGTGAGATTTTCGATATTATTAAATCAATAAATGAAAACGGAACTACGGTTCTGCTCGTTGAGCAGAATGCAAAAAAAGCGCTTTCGATTGCAGACAGAGCCTACGTTTTGGAAATAGGCAAGATTGTTATGGAGGGCAATGCCACAGATATGATGAATGATGATTCCATCAAAAAAGCATATCTCGGCGAATAATAAAAATGTTTCGTCCGTATGCAAAAATCAATGCATAAATTTGTTGAGGGAATATTGGTTTGAAGCAAATTGTAAAAAGCCTCAAGTGTGAATTATTTTAAGAAAGATTTGCCCAAAATGCACACATTCAGTGCAGAAGTATGTTAAAAATACTGGGGATTCGTAAGGATTCCCGGATTTTTTGTCTGATTCTGCTCCAAATTTATGGAATTTTGGCTGTGAAGCAGTTTTGCGATACGCAGTTAAAATGTAGAAATACTGCCGTATTTCAAGTCTTTAAACAAGGATAAGTGAAATCTTTTCCTCTAATCCGATTCGATTCTTATCTTGCTGAAAGCTTTCAAAAAAAATCGAAAAACTGCTTGACAAACGCATAGATTGTGATATAATATACGAGCGCTCAAAAAGAGAGCGCGC
>CAZURV010000006.1:0-77562 GCA_964623515.1 uncultured Eubacteriales bacterium
CTGGTCGAGAATCGCCTATAACGGCAAAACAGGCTATATTGCGATGAAGTTTTAAGTTCTTAGGAAGGGCAAAAAATGATAAAGTTGTTTCAGTCAACCGATACCGATTTCACATCTAACGGAGACAAAATCATTATACCTTTAAGCGCCAACGTGCATAAAGAAGATAATGGTGATTTCTACTTTGAACTTGAAACCGGGATTGAGTATTCAGATGATTTGGCTGCAGGGAGAATTTTATGTGTTCCTACGCCGCAAGGAGAACAGGCGTTCAGAATAACAACAGTACAGAAAACGCGCAAGCGAATAGTAATTAAGGCAATGCATGTTTTCTATGATTCGCAAAATTACTTAATTGAAGATAGTTATGTTGTGGATGAGAATTGTAATGACGCACTGGAACATCTGAACAGCACAACGGTTTTTCCAAGCCCGTTTTCCGTTTTTTCAAATATCGCAATCATAAACAATTACCGATGTGTACGAAAATCCCTTAACGAAGCAATAAGCGTTGTTTTAGAGCGTTGGGGCGGACATCTTATTCGTGATAATTGGAAAGTGAAAATATTAGAAACAATCGGTCAGGATAACGGTGTAACCGTACATTATCGGAAAAATCTAAAAGAAATAACGTGTGATGAAAATTGGGAAACTGTTGTTACCAAACTGTTGCCTACAGGCACAGACGGGATTATGCTAAACGAATTAGATACAGCAGTAGATCCCTATGTTTATTCATCCGTTAAGTACGATATTCCTTATACAAAAACCGTTGCTTTCGACCAGGATATTGAAGAAGATGACTATAAAACGGAAACGGCATATAAGAAAGCATTGATTGAAGACCTGCGTGCGCAAGCACAAGAATATGTTGATACACATTGTGTGCCGGAAGTTAATTATACTATGCGTGCAAATCTTGAAAAAGTAACGGATATAGGTGATACGGTAGAGGTTGTGGATGAACGGCTTGGACTTAATTTGTTCACAAGTGTTATAGCGTATGATTACAATTGTATCACCGGGGAATATACTGAAATTGAATTTGGGAACTTTAGGAAAAAGCTATCCAGTTTAATTAAAGATTTGACAAACGATATAAGCAAAAACGTTAGCGCCGAAACGGCAACAAAAACGGCAGAGATAAAAAGCGAAATCAACACAATTAGTGAGCAACTGCAAAACACACTGAACAACGGATATGTGGTCTATGACGGGAACGAAATTTTAGTTGTAGATGCGTTGCCAAAAGAAAGTGCGCAAAACGCAATGAAAATTGACGGAAACGGTATATCGTTTAAAGGGGAAAACGAGTTTGAAACCGTTTGGGCGCTTGATAACACTTTAAACTTGCAGTCAGTCTGTATCAAAAATGCATATACGCAACTATATAATAGTACCAGCGGAGAAAACGGTGTTATATCGCTTTCTGAAAGCGCGGAGAATTTTACCGCAATTGTGATAACGTATACGGACGGAACGATCTATCATTCAACTGTATTGCAAAACCCTAACGGTAGAAAGATAACGCTATCTTGTTTGAGCGAATTAAGCACGGATTGTACGGCTGTGAAGAGAACACAGTACACGATAGACAATACGGAATTAACGCCCGACACGGAAACAGCAGGCGGAATTAAAATCACGCCGAACGGAACAGAAGTACTCGAAAGCGGCAACAATTTTCTAAAAATAATAAGTGTTGAGGGGTATTACAAGCGTTGAGCCGTTCAATGTTTTTAGCACTATAAGCAAATTAAATAAAATAACAAAACGGCTGTTGTATCACACGATGCAACAGCCTTATTTTTTTATAAAATTATTGACTATTTTTAATATAAAACTGCAATATTCGGCAAAGCAAAGAGTTAGTTTATTGTTAGTTTATCCTAAATAATTTCTATGTATTTTAAAAATATGCCGAAAATTTGCAAAACAGCAAAAACCGTATAACAGCGTCATTTGGGAACATTTTACGTATAATAAAAAGCAGTTGAAAAACTGCTTTTTTTGGCGGAGAAGGGGAGACTCGAACTCCCGCGCCGGTTGCCCGACCTACGCCCTTAGCAGGGGCGCCTCGTCACCAACTTGAGTACTTCTCCGTGGGTAACTTAAATGGAAATGTTCGAAATGGCGGAGAGGGTGGGATTCGAACCCACGGTTCTCTCGAATCACTGGTTTTCAAGACCAGCTCCTTAAACCGCTCGGACACCTCTCCGTATTGCCCGAATATATTATCATATATTTATTTTATTGTCAAGATTTTTGTATTGATTATACATCTGGATTGTTCTCGGCAGATAAAAAAATTTCTGCTTCATTCGGAACAATGCATTTGTCAAACATATATTTGATAAGCTGTAAAATCTTTTGCGGTTTTGAACAAATTTCATTGATGCATGCATACTGAAATTCTCCGAATCCATATAGCTTGATCCGCATGCCGTACATAGTGATTTCACCTATATCCATTATCTGTGTTCTTTTCTCGAGCATTTTGTATTCAAGACAGCATATGTTCCCGCCATAGTCTATATCTTTTTTGCAGAATGTTTCCAAAGTTCTTTCTCCCTTTTAATTGCCGCTGAATCCCAGCAGAAATTTCTGTCATCAGCCGAAATACAGCGTATTTATTAAAAATATTCTATAACATTACGAACGTATCAAATGTCGAAACAGAGTTTACGTCTTTTTCATCTATTTTGGTTAATCCAAATATTGTAACTTTTTGTAATTTGATTTTTACAGTGTATTGTTTTACTATGTAAGTATTGCAACATTCACACACATAACGGCTGAACGAAAGGGGAATCAGATTTGAAAAAGATAATCAGTTTAATTCTGACGGTGTCTGTATTTTTGTCTTTATGCGGATGTTCACGGATTAAATCGTTGATTTCTCCTTCGGTAAGCAAAACGTTTTCATATCCCGTTAAAGAACTCCCTGAACAGATTGACCCGCAGATAGCAGATGACGAAGCTTCTTTAACAGTGATAGAAAACTGTATGGAGGGACTTGTCAGGATTAACAGCGAAGGGAAAGCGGTTCCGGGTATCGCTGAAAAATGGGATATATCTTCGGATGGAAAAACCTATACTTTTTATTTGCGTACGGATGCAGTTTGGAATTATACCGAAAGCAATGCCGAAATTGCAGGTGAAAATTTTAATACTTCCATAACTGCAAATGATTTTGTTTTTGCCGTGCGGCGCGCGGTAAAAAAAACAACGTCTGCACCGGATTTTCAAAGCGTTTCCGTAGTGAAAAATGCAGTTCGTATAAACAGCGGCGCGGCTGAGCTTTCTTCTCTCGGAATCCGGGCTGTTGATGATTATACTTTAAAAATAACGCTTGAAAACAAGGCGTCAGGCTTTTTGGAAAGTCTTGCCTGTTCGGTATTTATGCCCTGCAGTGAAGTGTTTTTTGAAGCATGCGGCGGAAGATACGGCAGGAGCAGTTCGTATTTTCTGAGTAATGCAGGTTTTGCACTCAGCTATTGGGACGAGGAAAAACTCATTTTTGAAAAGAATCCGAACTATAATGGCCCGAATCCCGCCAAACCCGAAAGTGTAACCGTTTACAAAGATGAAAATGCCTTTGATTCTTTCAACGACGGAAATTATGACGCTATTCCGGTAACGGATGACAAGATATCGTTTGTGCTTGGTAATGAGGATTTGAAAGTTCAGAGTTATGACGATACGGTGTGGTCACTGTGCATGAATAATAGGAATACATATTGCAAAAGCATGGATTTCAGAAAAGCGCTTATGAGTGCTTGCGGCGATGTAGCTGAGGGTAAGCCAGAATGGACAGAAACGGCACAGGGAATTGTGCCGAATATATGTTTGTCGGGTTCGCTCAATTACCGTGAACAGGCGGGCAGAGCAAAATTCTTCACGAATGATAACAGCTTTGCCGTTCAATCATACGAAAAAGCCCTTGTGGATTTGGATACAGATAAAAGCAACATAGTTTTTATCTGCACGGAGGAATTTGATTATTCCGCCAAACTGATTGTTCAACAGTGGCAACGGTGTTTTGGTGCACCGTTCGGGGCAGAGATTAAAACTTTGAATCTAAATGAACTTATGGAGTCTGTTGAAAGCGGGAATTATGATATTGCGATTTATCCTGTTTCCGCTTCTTCAAATGATACGCTAATCTATCTGAAAAACTTTGCAAATGATAATTTTCTCGGTTTTTCAAGCGCGTCTTATAACAAGAAATTTTCTTCCTCGGATTCCGAATTAAACATATGTATAAAATGTGAAAATCAACTTTTGTCTTCAGCGCTTATCAGACCGCTGTATACTTCAAAAAGCTATTATGCACAGAGAAACAATGTTGACGGGATATATTTTTATGCGTTCGGCGGAAGAGTAAATTTCCTGAATGCGGAAAGGGTTGAAAATTGAGTCGCAGAAAAAAATTTATTTCAGTCTTATTTTGGGTGGGAACTGTTTCAATTTGCGCTTTTATTTTTATCCTTTCTGCACAGCAAGCAGAGGAGTCTGCTGCTGAAAGCGGAGCTGTTTTACAGTGGCTGGAAAGCGTTTTCGGAACAGATTTAACGGATTTTATTGTGCGCAAAGCGGCGCATATTTTGGAATATGCTGCGCTCGGCTTTTTTGCCGGAGGCGCGTTTTTATCCACATTCAAAAAAAATACCGTTTTATTTCAAATTCTTTCTTGCACGGCGTATGCGTGCTCGGATGAAATCCATCAGTATTTTGTTCAGGGAAGATCTTGTCAGCTTCGTGATGTGCTTATCGATTTAATCGGTATAATCATTGGGGTTTGTATGGTGAATTTTATTGATTATATGTTAAGAGGGCAGAAATAAGCGTGTGGTTAGATAAGAAAGCTTTGGGACTTCATTGTGGAAGTTCCAAGGCTTTTTATTTATTGGTCAATATTACGCTTTGTCCACAGACCGGAATTTTTGCGGATTAACGCTTTTACGAAAACGAGATAGCATCCATTGTTAGTGCAGAAGGATTTTAAATGTGTTTCAGTTGGCTAATCCGGAGTTTGAAGTTATATCGTAATCTACAGAAAACCGTTGCGGCATCGTACATATAGCCTATTCGCTGATGTCCCCGCCTCTTAGGCGGCGGAGTCCATTTCAGGATTTCAGCGGGAGTGATATCTCCCGCTGATGTGGCGCGAACGTTCCCTGCGCAGGTTGCAATCGTTCGCAAGCCCCGTTTCAAGCGAGCTTGATGGAGCACTGCTCCGATTTAAATTTAGGCAATGATTTCTTTTACATTAAATTAAGGTTGGAGGATTCCATTTTTAAAATCATCGGAAGATAAGATTACTCAAGCGCTAATGTTGCTTTTTGGCGCGTTGAATAACAGTGCAAGCCTCTTATTGAATGAAAATTTTGAATATTCATACTACACCTGGTAGCTATTTTTATTCATTGCGTAAAATCTTTGCCTGCTAACGATGCTTCAATGGATGAAAACACAAAACGAAATCATTGCCTTTTGCTACGTGATAATCGTAATTGTTTTTTTTATTTTGTTCATCTTTTCTTTCTTTCACTTATCAAACAATCCTTCAATTTGTTTCTTTTCAGAGTTAATAAAGATATTTTGCACAGTTTCCTGAAAGAATCACACTGCAGGTAGCAGAAATGAAGTTGCTTAAACCTTGATTTGAACATATTTTTAATATATAATTAAATATATAACTAAAGCAAAAATGTCTTCCGCTTTTAAGGCGGAGGGCTCGCTGTTCAAAGTCAGCGGAAGAATACAGCCTTTCTCTGATTTCTCAGGCAGCTAATGTTGCTCTTTGCCGCGTTGAATAACGTGAAGTCCCTTATTCAACCGGTTCTATAGAGCAAAGCGTTCTGTTAAATGATTCACAAAATACCGTATATAGGAGAAATGGGAATGACGGCAAAAGTTAAAGAATATTTTGATTCGCTTAAAGGTAAAAAAATTGCCTTCCTCGGAGTTGGCGTCAGCCATACGGAGCTTATTAAAAAATTCGCGTCTTTCGGTGCGGATATAACATTGTGCGATATACGTTCAAAAGAAGCGATGGGAGATGATATCAAAGGCTTTGATGCGCTTGGTATACGATATCAGCTTGAAATGCATCAATTTGATAATCTTCAACGCTTTGATATGGTTTTCAGAACCCCGGGCATTTATTTCAACAAACCCGAAATTCAGCAAGCGATTGCAGACGGCGCGAACATAACAAGCGAAATGGAAGAATTTTTTAAAATTTGTCCGTGCAGAATCATTGCCGTAACAGGTGCGGACGGTAAAACAACGACCACTACCATTATAAGTGAACTTTTGAGTGCACAGGGCTACAGAGTTCATAAAGGCGGAAATATAGGTAGGGCACTGCTTCCAATTGCGGATAAAATCGGTGAAAACGATTTTGCTGTTGTTGAGCTTTCCTCCTTTCAGCTCATATCTATGAGGCAGGGACCGGATACGGCGGTTGTAACGAATGTTCAGCCGAATCATTTGAATGTACATAAGAATTATCAGGAGTATAAGGATAGTAAAAAAAATATGATTCTTTATCAGCCTGATCATTCAAAAACGGTTCTCAATATGGATAATGCTGTAACAAGCGGCGAATACGCGCCGTTTGTTAAGGGTGAAACGGTGTGGTTCAGCAAGAATACAATGCCTGAAAACGGAGCTTTTTGGAACAGAGAAACAGGAGATATTCTTTACATCTGCGGCGGCAAATCGGTTAAAATTATGAATCGGAGTCAGATTTTGCTCACAGGGGATCATAACGTTGAAAATTACCTTGCGGCAATTTCAGCAGTTTGGGGCACTGTGGATATTGAAAACATAATTAAAACTGCTGAAAATTTCAGCGGCGTTGAGCACAGAATGGAGCTGGTGCGCGAAGTGAACGGTGTTCGGTTTTATAATGACAGCATAGCTTCAAGTCCTGACCGTACAATAGCCGGATTGCGTGCTTTTAATCAAAAGATTATTCTTATAGCCGGAGGACAGAATAAAGGTCTTCAATATGATAAACTCGGTTTTGAGATAAATAACAAGGTGAAAGTTCTCATTTGTATGGGTGAAACAGGTAAAATCATTGAAAAGAGTACGCGCAGTGCAGACAATTTTGATGGGAACAACATAAAATTTCTTCATGCAGATTATATGGAACAGGCGGTCGAGATGGCAAAGAAAAACGCTGTTTCCGGGGATATTGTTGCGCTGTCTCCCGCTTCAACGAGTTTTGACAGATACCGTAACTTTGAATACCGCGGCAGAATTTTTAAAGAAATAGTAAGGGGAACAAAATAATGGATTTAAAAAGCACGCTGAAAGAGCTTTGCGAATGCAGGGGCGTATCGGGATGTGAAGATGGTATTGCTGAATATGCTGTCGGTCTCATGAGCCGTTTCGGAGAAACTTATACCGATAAAAGAGGAAATGTTATATGCAGGAAAAAGGGAAGCGGAAAACATATTCTTCTTGACGCGCATATGGATCAAATTGGTTTTGTTGTAACAGATATTGACAGTCAGGGTTTTGTAAAGGTTTCAAAGTCAGGCGGAACAGATATGCGCATCGTTTCCGGTCAAGAAGTTGAAATTTTGGGGAAACGTCTTGTTTATGGAATCGTATCCTGCAAGCCGCCGCACCTTACAAATGAAAAAGAAAGAAATAAAGCGGTAAACATCAAAGATGTCGCAATAGATACAGGGCTTGGCAAAGAAGAAGCCGAAAAGCTGATAAGCCCCGGAGACAGAGTGATTTTCCGAACAGCATTTGCCGAACTGCTGAATAGTCGCGTAACTTGCCCGGCGATAGACAATAGGGCTGGTATGCTGATTACTGCAAGGGCAATGGAGCTGATTGAACAGAACAGTTCGTCTGCAAATATAACAGCCGTTTTTTCCGTTCAGGAGGAAACCGGAGGGAACGGAGCGGCAAATGCCGCTTATGCCATTGATGCGGACGAAGCTATTGTTATAGATGTTTCTTTTGCCGTTCAGCCGGGCGTGGATAAAGGACATGCCATGGACATGGGAGGCGGTGTGTTTATAGGATTCGGTCCTGTTTTGAATCGCGGTATGAGCAAAAAATTGAAACAACTTGCAAAGGAGAACGATATTCCTTTTGCATCTGAGGTTGTTTCGGGTAGAACCGGTACAAATGCAGATGGTATTGCCGTTTCCAAATGCGGTGTAAAAACCGCTATGATTTCTCCTCCAATCAGAAATATGCATACTTGTGCGGAAATTGTTGATTTAGCTGATATCGAAGCTGCGGCGAAGCTTATTGCTCTGTATGCTGAAAGTGAGGGGGAAGAATAATGATTGATTTAAAAGAGCTTTGTTCGCTGAACGGTGCTTCTGGCTATGAAAAAGCAGTAGAAGATAAAATAAAAAAAGAATTAAGTGCTATAGGCGGGATTCGTTTTATCACAGATAATCTCGGAAGTATCATCGTTGAGAAAAAGGGGAAAAGCACTCCGCAGAATAGAATCATGGTTTCCGCACATATGGATGAGGTCGGATTTATAATAACTTATATTGATGAAAACGGCTTTCTTAAATTTGATGCCGTAGGCGGAGTTGACCCGCGCGCTGTTTTTGGAAAACGCGTTATAGTTAACGGCTTAACAGGTGTTGTAGGAGTTGTTCCCGTTCATTTGTTGGGTGATGATGAAAAGGATATTATGCCTAAAATTACCGATATGTATATAGACATAGGTGCAAAGAGCAGGGAAGAGGCGGAAAAGTATGTCAGCCTCGGCGATTTTGCATATTTTGAAAGCGAGTATGTTGCATTCGGCACAGGGATGATAAAATCAAAAGCGCTTGACGACAGATTCGGATGTTCCGTTCTTCTCAACTTGCTTAAAGCCGATTTGCCTTATGATGTTACCGTTTGTTTTGTAACGCAGGAGGAGGTGGGGCTCAAGGGAGCTTCAGCCGCGGCAAATAGGGTAAATCCCGATATAGGTCTTATTATTGAAGCAACTACCGCAAACGATGTTAGCGGAGTTGAGGGGGCGGAAAAAGTTTGTTCTATAGGAAAAGGCGCCGTTGTTTCGTTTATGGACGGCAGAACGGTTTACGACAGAAAACTTTATAATCTTGCAGTAAAAACCGCACAGAAAAACGGAATATCTGTGCAGACCAAAACAAAAATTGCCGGCGGTAATGACGCAGGAGCTGTTCAGGTTGCGGGAAACGGTACAAGGGTATGCGCGGTTTCACTGCCTGCAAGATATATTCATTCGGGTTCTTCCGTAGCGTCAAAGGAAGATATGAAAAGTGTTGAAAAATTAATTTATAAATTAGTGGAAACATTTGGGAGACTTGAAAAAATATGACAGCTAATATTTTTGGTATGGATGAAAAAATTCTGAATCTTGCTGACACTGCGCAGGGAAAGTGCCACGATGCATTTAAAAGAATTGATGAAATAACGGAATATAATCAGCAGAAAGTGCTTAAAGCTTTTGTCAATAACAGGATAAGCGAACGGCATCTTGTGGAGACTACAGGCTATGGCTACGGCGATGCCGGCAGAGACGCGCTGGATAAAACTTTTGCCGACGCTTACGGCGCGGAATCCGCCCTTGTGCGTCACAACTTTACCTGCGGTACGCATACGCTTGGAGTCGGACTTTTCGGTGTACTTCGTCCGGGAGAAACGATGCTGTGCGTTACGGGAGAACCTTATGATACAATTCACAGCGTAATTGGGCTTACGGGGAACGGAACGGGAAGCCTAATGGATTATGGTATAAAATATGAACAGCTTGAACTCAATAAAAATGGGAATCCCGATATTCCCGCAATTAAAAAGGCGGTATCGGAAAAATTTTATAAACTTGTGTACGTTCAGCGTTCCAGGGGATATGCACTGCGCCCGACTGTTTCTGTTGACATCATCGGAAAGATAGCGGATGCAGTTCACGGTATTTCGAAAGATACGATTGTTTTTGTGGATAACTGTTACGGGGAGTTTACCGAAAAGCAGGAACCTATATGCGTCGGAGCCGATTTAATGGCGGGTTCGCTGATTAAAAATGCCGGCGGCGGTATTGCCCGTACCGGCGGCTACATAATGGGCAGAGCCGATTTGGTTAAACTTTGCTCGTACCGCGCAACTGTTCCGGGACTCGGAGCAGAGGTAGGCGCAAGCATCGGGCAGAACAGGAATATGTTTATGGGGCTTTTCAGCGCTCCGCATGTTACGGGCGAGGCTGTTAAAACTGCGGTTTTTGCAAGCGCGCTTTTCGAACTGCTCGGATTTAAAGTCAGCCCGTCTTTCAATGAACCGAGATATGATATTATTCAGTTCGTTGAACTCGGTAGCGGACAGGCCCTTAAAGCATTTTGTCAGGGCGTTCAGAGCGGTGCGCCGATTGACAGCTTTGTTGTTCCCGAACCATGGGATATGCCCGGATATGACAATCCGGTTATCATGGCGGCAGGTTCATTCATTTCAGGTGCTTCCATAGAATTTTCAGCGGACGGACCTATGCGTGAGCCTTATGCCGTCTGGATGCAGGGCGGTCTTAATTATCACAGTGCAAAGGCAGGAATACTTCTTGCAGTGCAGAATATGAAAGACAAAGGAGTTTTGCATGTATAACTATAAAGGAATATCAATGGATATTTTAACTTTGCTTGAGTTAAACAGATTCAATAATTCCAAAGCGTTTTACGAAGAACATAAAAAAGAGATAAACGAGGGGGCACGTCAACAAATGGGAGCGCTGTCTCTCGATTTGGCCGATACCCTTTATGATATAGATGAAGATATTTTTATTGATCCAAAAAGAGTGTCACGGATAAGAAGAGATACGCGTTTTACGAAAGATAAAACTTTGTACCGTTCGCATATATGGACTGAGTACCGTATTCCGAAAGAAAACGGACCGACCGTGCCATGTTTTTGGGCTGAAGTTTCACCTGAATCCTGGAGTTGCGGCGTAGGCATATGGTGTTCTCCACCCTCGATGATGGAGCTTTTCAGAAAACGGATTCTTGAAAATCCCGGTGATTTTGCAAGCGCGATCCTTTCCGTTTCGGGGAAAGGATATGTCAGCGGCGGGAAGTCCTACAAACGGGACAAATCTGGCACGGATTTGCTTCCCGAACCTCTGCGGAAATTTTATAATTTAAAAGAAGTGTTTTTTGTTAAGGAAAGCTATAATTTGCTAAAGATAAGCGATTCGGGCTTTGTAAACATTATGAAAAACAATATTTGTGAAATGAAAGAAATGTATATATATCTTAAAAAGTTGTACACCGAATATAAAGCGTTGGGAGGCGAATAAAATGCCGGATTACAAAAAGCTGAAAAGCGGAACCGATATAAGAGGCGTCGCTGTTGCATATAACGGACAGGAAGTTACTTTGACCGACAGCGCCGTTTACGATATAACCTGTGCTTTTGTTAAGTGGCTTCAGGATAAGAAGAATAAGAATGTCTCCGAGCTTGTTGTTTCAGTCGGGCATGATTCAAGAATCAGTGCGCCGCGTATCAGTGCTACCGTATTGAAAGCACTTAAAAATATGGGGGTAACATCAAAATTCTGTGCCCTCGCTTCCACTCCCGCTATGTTTATGACGACCGTTAAAGCCGACTGTGACGGCGCAGTGCAGATTACGGCTTCGCATCATCCGTTTTACCGTAACGGATTGAAATTTTTTACCTCCGAAGGAGGCGCTGAAAGTTCTGATATTTCCGTTATACTTGCTTTGGCTGAAAAAGGCGGTTTTGAAGATAACCGTTGCGGGAAATCGGAAAATATGGATTTTATGAAAACATACGCGGAAATTCTGCGTGATTTGATATGCAGTAAAGTTTCCGACGAGGATTATGAACATCCTTTAAAAGGCAAAAAGATTATTGTGGACGCCGGAAACGGAGCGGGCGGATTTTTTGTTCGAGATGTGCTTGAGCCTTTGGGAGCCGATACAAGTGGCAGTCAGTTTTTAGAACCGAACGGTATGTTTCCAAATCATATTCCGAATCCCGAAAATGAAGAAGCGATGCAAATGGCATGCAACGCAGTAAAAGACTCGGGTGCGGATTTGGGAATCATTTTTGATACAGACGTTGACCGTGCAGGTGCAGTAGACAGCCGCGGAAACGAAATAAATCGGAATAAATTACTTGCGTTGGCCGCTGCGATAGTTACGGACGGAAGACCGGGAGCCTACATTGTCACCGATTCCGTTACTTCCGATGGATTAAAAGATTTTATCGAGAATGAACTGCATTGCCATCACAGAAGATTTGTACGCGGTTATAAAAACGTTATCAATGAAGCGGTACGTCTGTGTAAGGAAGGCAAAAACGCACCTTTGGCGGGAGAAACTTCGGGGCATATTGCTTTTAAAGAGAATTATTTTCTGGATGACGGCGCTTATCTTATAACCAAAATCATCATTAAAACCGCGCAACTCGCAAAAGAGAATAAAACGATTGATGATTTAATTTCTACTCTCAAAGAAGCGGAGGAGAGCACAGAACTGCGCCTTGATATTGAGGCTGAAGATTTCCGTTCTTACGGTGCAGAGGTCATTTCTCATATTGAAAAATGCTGTAAAAATGAGCCGGAATGGATTTTGGCGGGCGATTCTTTTGAAGGTGTGCGCGTAAGCTTTAAAACACCCGAAACAGACGGCTGGTTTTTGCTACGTGCAAGCGTGCACGATCCCGTTCTGCCAATGAATATAGAAAGCAATGCCAAAGGCGGGGCCGTGAAAATTGCACAGATTGCATATGCGTGCATAAAAGACTTCACAGCTCTTAATTTAAAGCCAATCAAAGATTTTATAGAGAAAGATGCTTAAATTTGTAATCGGCGAAGCCGGAAGCGGAAAAAGTGAATATATAGAAAAAGTTTTTTTTGAACAAGCAAGGCAAGGCGATAATCGGCTGATGATTATCGTCCCTGATCAGTACTCTTATATTACCGAAAGAAGCGTGCTTGAAAAGCTCGGTGCAAAATATGCCCGCAATATTAAAATAGCAAGGTTTGATAAACTTGCCGATGATATTATAGGAAAATTTGGTGGCGTTTCGGGGAACATTCTTACACCGTCGGGCAAAGTGATTCTAATGGCCAAAGCTATGCGCCTTGTTTCGGATGATCTTACATATTATAAAAAACAAAGCGATAAAGTTAATTTTATTAACGAAATGATACGACTGGGTGAAGAACTCAGGCTTTCTCAGATTGAAGCAACTGCACTTTTCGAGTGCGCCGAAAAGGTTGATTCGTCCGTTTTAAAGGCAAAACTTTGCGATATATCTTTGATTTACGGCAAATACAGCGAGCTTGTGCGTGAAAACTATCTAAATCCGGAAGACAGGCTCTCCGCCGCCTGCACGGTACTGGAAAGCAACGAGTGTTTTTCAGGGTATACCGTTGCGGTAGACAGTTTCGGTTTCTTTGACAATCAGAAACTTGATTTTATTTTGCACATTTTTGCACAGTGCCGAGATTCTTATATCACGCTCTGTACGGATTCATTATCAAAGAAGGATTCTTATGATAAATTTGCAAATATAAGGAAAACCGCGCGTAAAATCGCAAAGCTTGCAGACGAAAAGGGAATTAAGCGCGGCGATGTTATAGTATGCGGAATAAGCGAAAATATATCCGATGAATTCAAATATATAAATAAAGGGATATTCGAGGCGAATCCGCAGGTTTTCGGCGGCAAAACAGACAATGTAGTTATCACTGCGTCCGAAAATATGAATAACGAGTGTGAGACGGCGGCGGTAAAAATCAAAAAACTTGTAATGTTTGGGGATTACCGTTACCGTGATATTGCCGTTATTATCAGGGACGATGCTTATATTCCTGCGCTTAAAAGGGCTTTTTTAAAGCATGATATTCCTTTCTTTGAAGATATGAGGAGGAGTATTTCAAATGAACCGCTGAGCGTATTTATTCATAACGCTTTCAGAATTGTTACCGAGGGCTTCAAATCCGATGATATTATTGCATATCTTAAAAGCGGTATAACAGGTATTCCGTCTGCGGAGATTTCCGCTCTTGAAAATTACTGCATTGTTTGGAATATTAACGGAATAAAAAAATGGAGCGCAGATTTCAGCTTTAATCCGCGAGGATTTACAGAGCGTACTCTGCCCGATGATGAACATATCATTTTGGAATTGAATGAAACGCGTAAAAGGGTAATCGCACCGCTTATCATTTTCAAAAATATGCTTAAAAAAGCCGGAGTTAAAGATATCTGTACAGCCGTATACGAACTGCTTAAAAATGTAAATGCTCCGGAAAATATAAAAGCTTCGGCTAAAAAGATAAATCTGTTTGCAGGAGCAGATGAAGCTTCCCGCGCAATGCGTGTCTGGAACTCCGTTATGGATATCCTGAATTTCTTTGCTGTTTCAATGCGTGAAGATAAAGTAAGCATAAAGGAATTTGCCCTGCTTTTTGACGCCGCCGTTATCAGTGAAAAACTCGGAGAGATTCCGCAGGGACTTGATGAAATAACAGTCGGCAGGGCGGACAGAATCAGAACCGATGTTCCGCGCGCTTCCTTTATTTTGGGTGCGAACGAAGGCGTTTTTCCACAGGCATATGCTTCGGGAGGACTTTTGTCCGATTCCGATAAACTGAAACTCGGCAAGCTCGGTATTGAATACGGTATGTCCTGCGAAAAAATGAATATTGAAGAAAAATTCTTCGCCTACTGCGCTGTTACTTCTCCAAGTGAAAAGCTTTATATTTCATATGCTGAGTCAAAATATGACGGTACGCTTCTTCTGCCCTCAAGGATTGTAAGCGATATAAAAAAAATCATACCGAACTGCGTAGTTAAAAACGGAAGCTTGCTTTCAGCCGATGATATTGTTAGTGCCAGTCAGGGATTTGCGTTAATGGCAGAAAAATGGAATGAAAATTCCGTTCTTTCACAAACCTTAAAGGACTATTTTGCAAATAATCCTGATTATGTAGGCAGAGTCGGTAATATCATCGCTGAAAATTCACCTATGGAAAGAAAAGTGAAAAATCCTGAGCTGTGCGTGAAGCTGTACGGTGAAAATATCAGTGTTTCTCCGTCCAAGGTCGACGTTTACTATAAATGTCCGTTTATGTATTTTTGCGAAAACGGACTGAAAATTGAAGATATAGAGCCTGCCGCGCTTGACAGAAGAACAGGAGGTTCTCTGATTCATTTTGTGCTTGAAAATTTTGTGAGGGATACGGGTAAAGAAGCGCTCATAAATATGGAAAAAAGCGAAATTATCAGCAGGATAGATAAATATACCGATATTTACGTATCCGATTTGAATCTTCCAGATGAATTTGCGGACGCACGCTTCAGATTTGTGCTTGATAAGAATAAAAAAATCATTCTTGCCACGCTCTTAAGAATGGCGGAGGAAATGAGACACAGCGATTTTGAGCCTGTGGATTTTGAACTTCCAATCAGCCGTTTTTCAGATATAAAATCCTTTGAACTTCCTCTTGAAAAAGGTAAAATTGCAATCAGGGGAACGGTAGACAGAGTTGATTTGATGAAAAAAGACGGCAAATCCTATATCCGTGTTATCGATTATAAATCGGGAACAAAAGATTTTGAACTAGGCGAAGTGCTTCACGGCTTGAATACGCAGATGCTTTTGTATTTGCTTGCAATAACCGAAAACGGTGAATCACGCTACGGTGAAATCATTCCGTCCGGAGTGCTGTACGTTCCTGCTACAAATGTTTTCACGAGTGAGCCGAGGAATACTGATGCTTCAAAGCTTGCTTCTTATAGTCTTGCAAAACAGAAGATGAAGGGTTTTGTACTCAGTGATGAAAAAGTCATAAAAGGTATGGAATATGAAGCTGCAGGACGTTTTATTCCCGCTAAGATAGGAAAGAGCGGAGTGCCGGAAAATCAGGTTTTAACTGATTCCGAAATGGAAGCTTTGAATAAAAGACTGAAAAAAATGCTGATTGACTACGGTAACGGACTTCACAGCGGAAAAATTGACGATTCTCCCGTTTATATAAAAGGAAAAGGTCCGTGCACTTACTGCCGCTATAAAAACATCTGCCGAAATGAAAATAAGCAGAGAGAGACGGCAATACCGGATTTTTCCGAAGCGCGGAAGATTCTCGGGGAGGAAACGTGCGATGGCTGATATCAAATGGACTCCGAATCAGGAGCAGGCAATAAATGCCGAAGGGCAAATACTTGTATCTGCGGCGGCGGGTTCGGGCAAAACCGCAGTTCTTGTTGAGCGTGTAATCAGAAAGATAACAGCTGAATATCCCTGCGATATCGATGAACTTTTGATTGTAACTTTCACGAGAGCTGCGGCACAGCAGATGAAAGATAAAATATCGGAGAGGCTTGAAAAGCTGATTTCCGAGAATCCCGATAATACGCATTTAAAAAAACAGCAGATTCTCTTGGATAAGGCTTTGATATGCACGATTGATTCTTTTTGTTCAGAGGTAGTAAAAAACAATTTCCATCTGATTGAGGATTCAGGAATCACGCTGAACTATACGATTATTGACGACAGCAGTCTTTCTGTTATAAGCCGTGAAGTGATAGATGAAATCGCGGCGGAAAGGTTCAGTTCCGGAGATAAAGACTTCACTTCTTATACCGAAATGTTCACAGGGAGCCGAGATGATGCCAATCTTTATTCCATAACAGAAAATATTCATAAATATATCGGCGCCGTACCGAACAGTTCACAGTGGCTGTCGGATATGATTGAGATGTATGAAGCGGAAAGCGTTGAGGAAACGGAGTGGGGGAGTATTATCTTTACCCGCATAGCCGATATATGTTCCGCATGCAGTGAAAATATTAATAACGCTTTAACTCTTGCAGGAACAGATGAAAATGTATATGCCGCCGTTTCACAGACGCTTCTAAGTGATAAAAAGCATTATGAAGATATAATGCTTGCGTGCACAGAGAAAGACTGGGATACTCTTGCTTCGCTTTTTCCATATACGTTTTTGAATTGGAGCAGAGCGAAAAAGGATATGGATTTGTCTGTTAAAAATGCGGCGAAAGCTTTGAGGGACAGAGCCAAATCTTATAACGCTAAAATGGAATCCCTTATCGCAGGCAATAACTCGGAATTCAGAGAGGATATGCAGTTGCTTTTGCCGGCAATGCGCGCTTTGGCGGATTTTCAGAATGAATATGAAAAAAGACTTTTTAAAAAGAAAACCGAGATTCAGTCTTATGAATTCTCTGATATTTCCGCTTTGGCAATCAGAATATTAACTGATGAAAATATGGAAAAATCAGAGGTAGCGCGTGATTACAGCGATAAATTTAAAGAAATTATCGTAGATGAATATCAGGATACAAACAGTGTTCAGGATTTGCTTTTTCATCTTGTAAGCAGAGATGAAACCAATCTGTTTATTGTAGGTGATGCAAAACAAAGCATATACAGATTCCGCCAGGCAATGCCTGAAATTTTTATAGGTAGACGAAGAAATCTTCCGCTTTATAGCGGTGAAAACAAAGGATGTGTATTGCTCAAAAAGAATTTCCGCTCCCGTAAAGAGATAACTTCATTCGTAAATTACATTTTTACTATCTTAATGAGCAGAAAAGCAGGGGATATAGATTATAACAAAGAGGAAAAACTTGTTCCCGGTTCTGACTGCTATGACGATAATCCGTCCTCCGTTCAGCTTCACGTTTTAACGAATGATTCCGAACAGTGCGGTGAAAAAATTCATGATAATTATTATGAGGGCCTTTACCTTGCCGATAAGATAAAGCGTATGACCGAAAACGGTGAAATGATAACGGACGGCGGAGTAAGGCGTCCTGTGAAGTACAGTGATTTCTGCGTGCTTTTCCGAAGTATGACAGGAGTGGACAAATATTTGCGTGCCTTTACCGACGCAGGAGTTCCGGTTTTTCACCGAGGAGAAGACGATTTTTATTTCAGAAGTGAAATTCTGCTTGTTATGTCCCTGCTGAAAGCAATAGATAATCCGATGCGCGATATTGATTTGCTTGCGGTGATGTATTCCGGAATTTTCGGTTTTACCGCAGACGAGATAACTGCCGTGCGCGCCGATTATCCGGGCGGCAGATTATATAATTCTGTTGTGAAATCGGCGCAGAACGGAAATAAAAAATGCGAATTATTTCTCGGTAAGCTTGCCGAATACCGTACGATGAGTTCTGTTTTAGCTCCTTCTGATTTTGTGCGGAAACTTTATGACGATACGGATTTGCCCGTAATCGTCAGCGCGGCGGCGGACGGTGCAAATAAAAAGGCAAATCTTATTATGTTCCTTGATAAGATTTCCGAT
The DNA here is from genome assembly GCA_964623515.1 of uncultured Eubacteriales bacterium. Classification (GTDB taxonomy): domain Bacteria; phylum Bacillota; class Clostridia; order Oscillospirales; family Acutalibacteraceae; genus RUG714. The sequence goes on from CAZURV010000006.1 coordinate 18,317, forward strand.
TATGAAAAAAACGGCTATTTCAGCCTTACGGGATTGATTCGTTTTATAGAAAAAATCAAGGCGAATAATCCGAAAGAAAAAAACGCATATATTGCGGGAGGCGATGATAAAGTTAATTTTATGACTGTGCATGCCTCAAAGGGGCTTGAGTTTCCGGTCGTAATCCTTGCCAACTGTGAAAGAAAAGGGCACACCGAAACCGATAACATTCTTCTTAACAGCCGTATTGGTATAGGTGCAAAAGCAAAAAATACGGCTATTAACAATATTTATAAAACTGTTCCATATACAGCCGTAAGCGTACTGAACAATATGGCGGATACAGCGGAAAATTTAAGGGTGCTTTATGTTGCGCTTACCAGAGCGAAAGACAGATTGATTATAAGCGGTGTTGCAGGTCCTTCGTCTGCTTTGCCTGAAAAGCTGACTTCTCTTGCAGAAAAATACTGTTCAAGCGGTTCAGTCAGTCCGTTTGAAGTGCTGGAGATGCATACGTTTTTTGATTGGATTCTTTCCTGCGCGCTGATGCATCCGTGTGCCGCGAAGCTTCGCAGTTATGCAGATTCGGATGTGTTTGTGAAGGAGGAAGAAGAGGGAAGCTTTGAAGTTTTTGTTCCCGAATACCAAACCTTTGATTTTTCACAGAAAAAAGAAAGTGTAAGCGTTTTGCCTGACATCGAACTTGAAAAGATATTTGAAAGCAGATTTTCTTTTGAATATAAATACAAGGGCATTGAAAAAATTGCAGGTAAAATGTCGCCTTCAAAACTGAATGCGGCTGAAACCAGTATAGATTACTGGGAGTTCGGCAAACCTGAATTTCTTGAAGAAAAAAATATCAGTGCGGCTCACCGCGGCACATCCGTTCACAGATTTATGGAAAAATGCCGTTCTTTCAGCAATCCGGATATTGATAAAGAACTTGCTTTTATGCTGGAGAAACACTTTTTAACCAAGGAAGAAGCGGATTGCGTTGATCGCGCAAAAATCAAAAAATTTTTTGCATCTGAATTGGCAGGGCGCATAAATATAAGCAAAGAGGTATACCGCGAATATGAGATTGCCTATTTTGAAAACGCAGGCTTTTTTGACCCTTCGCTTGCCGATGTCCTGAAAAATGAAAAAATTTTTGTGCAGGGCGTTATCGACTGTATTTTTTTTGAAAACGATAAAGCCGTAATCCTCGATTATAAAACCGATTACTGTAAATCTTCCTATGAGCTTGTCGAAAAATACAGACGACAGCTTGAGCTTTATAAACGCGCGGCTGAGGAAATATTTGACTGTGAGGTGAAAGAAACTTATATTTATTCTTTTTACCTAAACAAAGAGATAAAAATTGTCCTTTAACAGGGATTTTTGACAGATAGCGCAATATTTGTTATAATCTGTTTCGTATGAAGCCGGATTGGAAAGCAACCGGATAAAAGCATATAGACGTTTATATTTTTAAACTCAGTTTATTTATATCGGAGGATACATATGAGTGCATTGGTTCCGCTTATCATTCTTCTGCTTCCCAGCATATGGACGGTTTTGATTTTCCGCAGTGCAATTGTTTCACTGCATAATGCCGGGAAAACCCGTGAAGAGATAGAAAATATAAAAACAGGATTTTCGTTTATTCAAAGGCTTTTTCTGCTGAATATCAAAGACGCGACGGCGGGTACACCGAAATATAATGTTTACAGGCATAATATTGAAAAATTTCTTTTTGGATATCTGATTGCGGTGTTTGTGCTTTGGGTTTTGGTCATCATATCTATAGTCGCAAAAGGAATGACGGGCTTTGTTACCGTTCTTACGGTGATTAAAATGTTGCTTATTGATTTAATCGGTGCAGGCGTATATCTTAGATTCAATACTGTGTTTAACAAGCGTACAAAAAGGTTTCATTGGAAGTGGACGGTAAAAAATTAAGAAAACCCTTGATTTTTATTGCCGATTATGGTATGATGCCAATGTTAATATTTTAAGGGACTTGAAAGAGGTGAATATATTTTATGAAAAGCGGAATTCATCCAGAGTATAAAGAAGCAACCGTTAGGTGCGCCTGCGGTGCAACTTACAAAACAAAATCAACTGCGGGAGACATGAAGGTTGATATTTGTTCGGCCTGCCATCCTTTTTTCACCGGCAAGCAGAAGCTTGTAGATACAGGCGGACGTGTTGACAGATTTAATAAGCGCTTTGGTCTTAATAATAAGTAATCTACGAAATTTTGGCAGGCTGTTTAGCCTGCCTTTTTCAGTTAAGGAGAAGGGGTTTTGAACACAATATGCTTAACAAACGGAATAGTATGAGCGATTGTTATAAAACAATTAAATGTTATGCGGAAGCTTCCTTTACAGTTGAGCGTTCCAAATTTATAGGTTGTGCGAAGCCTGTTTCTTCCGAAGCGGAAGCACTTGCTTTTATAAAAGAGATAAAGAGCAAACATTATGACGCAAAGCATAATGTATATGCTTATTTACTTCGGGAAAATCATACAGGAAGGTACAGTGATGACGGGGAGCCATCCGGAACAGCGGGATTGCCGGTGTTCGACGTGTTGCGAAAAGAGGGAATCACCGACTCCGTTATTGTTGTAACAAGATATTTCGGAGGAATACTCTTAGGAACGGGAGGCCTTGTGCGCGCGTACACAAAGAGTGCGAAGCTCGCTCTTGGAAAAGCGGAAATATGCGAAATGCGTCTGTGTACAGCATATGAAACCTTTTGTGAATATGGTTTTTATGATAAATTCATCAAGTTCCTTTCAAAAAATAAGGCATATGTTACGGATAGCGATTTTTCGGATAAAGTTAAGATTTCATTTTATATTGACAACGCCGGAAAAAAAGATTTTCAGGTGAAGGTTACTGATTTTTCCAACGGAGCTATGCATCTTCAAGAAACAGATGTTTTCTATCAACCGTTATCTTCCGGTTCCAATTTAATTGGATAAGTGAGTTTATCATAAAAAAGTTGTCATAATCAGGATTTCCCTATTTAGCTACTATCCAGATAAATTTTGTGTAAACTGCTCAATTTCAGCTTTTTTTTTATCATAATTTTGGAAGCAGTTTGGTTAATTTATATAATTATTTATATTGCATATATAAAGGTAGTTTGATATAATCTAGTTATAAAATAATTTATGAGGAGATTTTAAAAATGGAATTTTTAAATGCACTCATTCCTTATCTTATCATTGCGGCGGCGGCGCTGGCTTTGATTTTTGCCTTTGCAAAGGCTCTCAAAATCAGCAAGGCTGATGCAGGAACAGAGAGAATGAGGGAGATTGCAAACAGTATTAACGACGGTGCAAAAGCATTTTTATTCTCGGAATACAAAATTCTTGTGTTCTTTGTAGCTTTTGTGTTCATTGTTATGTGTTGCGTAACAAACCAAGATTACGGTCTTACTTGGAGAACCGGGTTATGCTTCCTTTGCGGCGCACTGTTCTCCGTGCTTGCAGGTTATGTAGGTATGAATGTTGCTACAAAAGCGAATGTACGTACAGCGAATGCGGCAAAAGAAGGCGGTATGAATAAAGCACTTAGCATTGCTTTTTCAGGCGGTTCTGTAATGGGACTGTGCGTTGTTGGACTTGGACTTTTGGGCGCAACCGTTATTTACCTGATAACAGAAGATACAAATATGCTTACAGGTTTCAGCCTCGGCGCTTCTTCAATCGCTCTCTTTGCACGTGTAGGTGGCGGTATTTATACGAAAGCTGCCGATGTAGGCGCAGACCTCGTTGGTAAAGTAGAGGCAGGGATTCCCGAAGACGATCCCCGCAACCCTGCCGTTATTGCAGATAACGTGGGCGATAACGTAGGCGACGTTGCAGGTATGGGTGCTGATTTGTTTGAAAGCTATGTTGGCGCAATCGTATCGGCTATTATTCTCGGTTCATCAAATGGTTCAACAAAGGGCGCATGGTTCTCGCTCCTTATTGCAGGATGCGGTATCATTTCGGCAATTATCGGTCAACTTTTCGTACGAGGGAAAGAAGGATCAAGCCCGCATAAAGCTCTTAATATCGGTACATACACCGCAAGTGTTCTTGTTCTTATAGCTGCCGGAGTAGGCGGATACTTCACTTTCGGCGGATTCAAAGAGTTTGGCGCTATTGCTGCGGGACTCATTGTCGGTACGCTTATCGGCTTTTTAACAGAAGTTTATACCTCGGATGAATATAAATCGGTCAAAAAAATTGCGGAAGAATCTGAAACAGGGCCCGCAACAACGATTATTTCCGGTATTGCCGTTGGTATGAAAAGTACGGTGCTTCCGATTCTTCTTATCGGCGTTGCCATTATTATTGCATATTTATGTGCAGGTCTTTTCGGTATTGCGCTTGCCGCAGTCGGTATGCTTTCCACAACAGGTATAACTGTTGCTGTTGACGCATATGGTCCTATCGCTGACAATGCAGGTGGTATCGCTGAAATGAGCGGACTTGAAAGCGGCGTTCGTGAAATTACCGATAAACTTGATTCAGTTGGTAATACAACTGCTGCTATGGGTAAGGGATTCGCAATCGGATCTGCGGCTTTAACAGCTCTTTCCCTTTTCGTTTCATTTGCTCAGAAAGCAGATATTGAGAGTGTAAGCATTCTTCAGTATGACGTTGTTGTTGGTCTGTTTATAGGCGGTATGCTTCCGTTCATTTTTTCAGCACTTACCATGAACTCTGTTGGTAAAGCGGCTTCTCAGATGATTGAGGAAGTTCGCCGTCAGTTCAGAGAGAGGAAAGGAATTATGGAGGGTACAGAAAAACCCGATTATAAAAAATGTGTTGCTATTTCCACAAATGCAGCTCTTAAAGAAATGATACTTCCCGGAATTTTAGCAGTTGTTGTACCTCTTGTCGTAGGTTTTGTTCTCGGCGTACAGGCTCTTACCGGTATGCTTGCAGGCGCACTTGTAACAGGTGTTCTTCTTGCAATCTTTATGTCCAATTCCGGCGGGGCATGGGATAATGCAAAAAAGTACATTGAAGGTGGTACACACGGAGGTAAGGGTTCAGATGCGCACGCAGCTGCAGTTATCGGCGATACGGTAGGCGATCCTTTCAAAGATACTTCAGGTCCGTCCATCAATATTCTTATAAAACTTATGACGGTTATTTCGCTTGTATTTGCTCCGCTCATGGCACAAGCGACACCGCTTCTTGAGTTAATTACTAAACTTTAAAAAAATATAATTTGACAAATAACATGACCATCCGTTTAACGGATGGTCATATTATTTTACTTTTTACTGATTTTTATGAGAAAAATTTTTTTGCCAGATTGACGCTTGCCATTGCGTCTTTCGTATAGTAATCTGCATTTATCATTTTTGCATAGCTTGGCGTTAGCACTGCACCGCCTACGAATACCTCGGCATCCGTATTTTCGTGAATCAGCTGTATGGTTTTTTCCATATTCGGTACGGTTGTAGTCATCAGTGCAGAAAGTCCCACAAGTTTTACGTTATGCTTTTTTACAGCGTCTAAAACCTTTTCACATTTAACGTCTTTACCTAGATCTATAACATCAAATCCGTAATTATCAAGAAGAACTTTCACTATGTTTTTCCCTATATCGTGAATATCGCCCTCAACAGTAGCAAGAATTATTTTTTCACCTTTGGCTGACGATTCACCTGCTATGGTCAAAAAGTTCTTTATTTCGGTAAATGCAGACTTTGCGGCGTCGGCACTCATCAAGAGCTGAGGCAGAAAAATTTTGTTTTTTTCAAATCCGTCGCCCACCTCATCAAGAGCAGGGATAATATGGTTGTTTATAATGGAAAGGCTGTCCTCGGTTTTAAGCAGTTTTTTTGCCTGAACAGCCGCGTCCTCTTTCATTCCCTTGATAACAGCGCTTTTCAGAGTAATGTCATGATTTAATGCCGCCGGATCATGAGCCGTTTTAATAACCGAGTTGATATATTCAGTGCAGTTTTCATCAAAACCTGAAAGGGCTTTGAACGAATAATAAGCGTTCATCATAGACTTGCTTGCCGGGTTTATAATTCCTGCACTTAGACCGTTCTGAAGCGCCATAGTAAAGAAAGCTGTGTTTATCGCTTCTCTGTCAGGCAAACCGAAACTGATATTTGAAACTCCGAGCACAGTGTTTACGCCGAGTTCTTCTCTTATATATTTTACAGCTTTAAGTGTTTCAGTCGCATTGTTCTCGTCTGTGCTTACAGTCATTGTTAAGGCGTCTACAATAAGGTCTTTTTTGTCTATACCGTATTCTGCGGCGGTTTTTATAATTTTTTCTGCAATTTTAATCCGTCCTTCGGCGGCAGAAGGTATACCGTTTTCATCAAGGCACAGGCAAACGGTAACAGCACCGTATTTTTTTGCAAGAGGAAATATTGTGTTCATATTGCTCTTTTTGCCGTTTACGGAGTTGATAAGCGGTTTTCCGTTATATATTCTGAGTGCACTTTCCAGTGCTGATGTATCTGCTGTGTCAATCTGGAGAGGAAGGTCAATTACGCTCTGCAGATTATAAACGGCACTGTTCAGCATTTCTTTTTCGTCAATTTCGGGCAGACCTACGTTAACGTCAAGAATATGTGCGCCTTTTTCTTTCTGATGGATTCCTTCTTTAATAATATAGTCTATATCGTTGTTTCTGAGTGCTTCTTTAAAGATTTTTTTGCCTGTTGGATTTATTCTTTCTCCTATAATAACCGGCTTTTTCCCGATTTCAACCGTTCGTGAGTAGCTTGAAACAGCGGTATAATTCTTTTTATGCGGAATATTCTGCTCAACATTTTTGCATAAGCTGACGGTTTTTTCTATATGATCCGGAGTTGTGCCGCAACAGCCGCCGATATATGAGACTCCGATGTTTGCAATTTCTTGCATATATTCGGCGTATTGAGCGGGAGATATATTGTAGACTGCTTTTCCGTTTACGGATTCAGGCATACCTGCATTTGGCTGAACAAGAATTGGCAGGGAAGTATAGTTCCTGATTTCTCTGACAAATTCTTTAATTTGTTTCGGACCGAATCCACAGTTGAATCCTATGGCGTCAATGCCGAGGCCTTCAAGCATAACGACGGCGGTTTTAATATCTGCACCCGTGAGAAGCCTGCCGTTTTCATCAAATATCATGGAAACAAAAATCGGCAGGGATGAATTTTCTTTTGCCGCCGTAACAGCCGCTTTTATCTCGTAGGTATCACTCATCGTTTCAATTAAAATAACATCCGAGCCTTTTTTTCCTGCATTTACAATTTTAGAGAATATATCGACTGCTTCTTCAAAATCAAGGTCGCCCATCGGTTTCAAGAGTTTTCCTGTGGGACCTATATCAAGTGCAATTTTCTTGCCCGTTTTGCCAGCAATGCGTACTCCTGCTTTTATAATTTCTTCGCAGTTATCGTATTTCAGAGGGTTAGCGCCGAAGGTGTTTGCGGTGATAAAATCCGCACCGCTTTCCGCATAGGCTTTGTGTATGGAAAAAATCAGTTCTTTATTTGTCAGGTTCAGGCTTTCCGGGAGTTCTCCTGGTTTAAGACCATGAGCCTGAAGCATCGTACCCATTCCACCGTCAAAAAATTTAATTTTCATTTTCAATACCCATAAATCCTGTAACGCTTTTCGTTGGTATCATCTGCATGGTGTCCGTTAGCGTTATGCCTGTTCTTTTTGTAATATCTATCAGTTCAAAAAGTGTTTTCTGGTTTTCAATTGCTAGGTCAAAATATCCGGGAGAATATCTTTTACACAGAGAAACATTGTTTTCCTTTATGATTTCTTTTTCAAGATTATCGCAAACATCTTCAATCATTTCAGCAAATACCGCCTGAAAAACGGACGCTTTGGCAATTTCCGTGGATTCATGGATACGAAGGATCCTGTCGCTTTCTGTTCCGAGCGTAGCTCCGAACACCACTGTTCTTTTGCAACCTGCAAGATTAGCTGCAAGACGTTTGCTTTTAAATACAACGTCATCTATTATGAGAGAGTCTTCTGTGACCGCGCAGTCGAAAATACGGTAAATTGTTTTGGGCGTGATATGTTTCAGCGCATAGTCTATACATTCATCAATAAGCGCGGAAAGCCTTTCATCATTTACTTTTGAAGAAGTACGCAGGTATCTTAAAATTTCTTCTTTTCGCATTATCTGATACCTTTCATTATGATATCGGCAACGTCGGGTTTATTCATCGTGTAAATATGGATAAACGGCTGTCCATTTTCATAGAGGGAGCGGATTTGATTTATCGTGTATTCAAGACATGCTTTGTATAAATCTTCTTTGTTGTCTTTATATTTTTCAATTATATTTAAGAGTTTTTCGGGAATTTTGCTTCCTGAAAGTTTAATAATTCTGTTGATTTGATTTAGATGGGTAATCGGCATAATTCCGCTGATAATCGGAACATCAATTCCTTTAGCAAGGCATTTTTCTTTAAAACGGTAAAAAACCTCATTGTCAAAAAACATTTGCGTTGTAAGAAAATCAACACCGCAGGATACCTTAAATTTTAAATTGTCAATATCATCTTCAGCGCTTTTGCTTTCAGGGTGCGTTTCAGGATAGCATGCACCACCAATACAGAAATCACCGAGATTCTTCAGTTCATTAACCAGTTCATATGCATATCTGAAATACTGCTTATCCGGAAATACAAAGCCTTCGGGAATATCTCCGCGAAGCGCAAGAATGTTTTCTGTTCCGCCTGCTTTCATTTTGGTTACAACATCGGTGATTTTCTCTTTCGTCGATGTAAGGCAGGTGAGATGGGCAAGGGGAGTGATGCCGGCATTTAATATTTCCCGTGTAATTTCAGTTGTATATCCGCTTGTTGTTCCCGATGCACCGTATGTCACACTCATAAAATCAGGTTTACAGGAAAACATATTGCGGATAGTTTCTTTCGTTTTTGCCAATCTGCTCCATTCTTTGGGTGGAAAAACTTCCAGCGAAACAGTGTGTTTATTTGAATTTAATATATCTGAGATTTTCATTTTTAATATGCTTCCTTTAAATATTTTAAATATTTTACCATATAAATTATTATTTTACAACATATCATACCGGGTTTGCAGGTATAACATGAACAAAAAGCCGTACGAAATTTTTCCGTACGGCTTTAGTCATTTATAAGGATTACAGTTTAACAGAAAGGGTAGAAGAACTTACTCCTAGCACGTTGTTCGAACATGCATAAACTTTTACATAGTAAGTTTTGCCTTTTGTTAGTCCTGTGATAACACAGTCAGGCTTTTTAACTGTTGAGGCAAGCTTAAATGTACCGTTTGCGCTTGTAGCAATATATACTTTATAAGAATCAGCCTGCGTATTTTTACTCCATGATGTCTGAATAGACGTTGAAGTTTTCTTGGTCGCCCTGAATCCGGTAACAGCCGCAATGGTTGCTTTTGCACTTGCCGCAGTTGAAGCCGAACTCTTGTTACTCTTTGTACCTGCGACAATTCTATAATAATAAGTTGTTCCTGCAGTAACATTATTATCGGTGTATGAAAGAGTATTAAGAGTTGCAATTTTCTCAAATCCGCTCGTTGCGTTTGTTGAACGGTAAAGTTCATATGCATTTGCACCGCTTACTGCGTCCCATGATACCTTAATGTTCGAATCGCTTACGGTTACAGCCTTAACATTTTTCGGTGCTTCAAGGCGGCTCTTTGAAAGAGAGAAAGTATCGATTTTTTCCTGAGCGCCTGTTTCTCTGTTTACATTATAAGTATTAACGGTAAGTTTATTTCCGTCAATGGTAACGGCAGAGTAGCTGGAAAGTCCGTAAGATTCTTTGGTTACATAATCGCTGAATCCGAAATATTCGTCTGTGAGAGCAGCGTCTTTTACATAATAATCTTTAACGCCCGATTTACCGTTAATTGAATATACAGTGCCTGAAGCGTTGTTAATTGTGTTGTTTGCATCAAATTCGCTTGCAACTTTTCCGTTGGCAACAGCCTGTGTTCTCACAAATACATGGTCATGACCTGAGAATACGATGTCAATACCGAGTTCCGGCATAAGCTTAGTAAGCTGGTTGCGAAGTCCTACGACATCTGAGTCTTTGTAATGTGAACCGTTGGAATAAATGCTCTTGTGCATGGCAACGATGTTCCAAGTGGCTGTTGATTCGGATGCACTCTTTTTAACGAAAGCAAGCTGATCATCGCTGAGAGAGCCATCCTCATTCAGATTATTTGTGTTGAGAACAATGAAGTGTGCATCATTATAATCAAAATCATAATATACGCCGTCGGATACATCTTGTTCGGGGTGGTTTATATTATAGAAAGTATCCTGGCTCGGACCGAATGCTGTTGTGAGAATACCGTCCTCGCCGTTTGTGCCTTTCGGTTCATGGTTGCCTGCCGTGGAAGCTATGGTTGTATCATGCATTCCTGCTTCATCAAGCGCCCAGCTCCACTGGAGCATATTCGAGCCGTAATCTACGGTATCGCCTGTATGCAGGATGAACTTAGCATCTGAATAAGTTGAGAAAGCGCTGTTAAGAACTTTACCCCAGGTTGTATCATACTGATCCTGTGTTTGGCTCTGAGAGTCCGTCATATGGAAGAATGTAAATGAGGAATCATCACCCGAAGCAGTTTCAAGAACTGCAGGGTCAGTCCAATAACCTTTGCCGGCATCACCTACACGGTAGCAGTATTTTGTGCCTGCGGAAAGACCGGTTATTTCAGCTGTATGCCTATTCATACTCATGCTTTCACCAACGGTCCAGACCCCAATATCAAGAGTAGGATAGGTCATTTTAATCGTTTCGCACTTACTGCTGATTGAGAAGTCGACTGTGCTTCCACCGGCAAAGTCTGCCGCAGTTGCATTTGACTTGTAAGGAATAATCTGAACATCTGTTCCCGTGACGGACGGTGTGGTGAACCAGTTGAAGTTTTTGGATGTGGTTGAATCTGCGCCGAATGAAACCGAAACCGTATTCGGAATCTGATACCAGGCATCTTTACCTGTTTTCGGTGTAAGCGGTTTGTAATTGATAGACGCTTTGAAATCATCACTGTCCGCAGTCATCAGTCCTGCGCTTTTGAGATCGTAATTGTTAATAAAAGGATATTTATCCAGCGCATGGAGTTCACTCTTAGCGGTTGAAGTAGGATCTTCCACGAATGACTGAATTGCAAAATTCAGTACTTCCGAAACAGCATGAATCTGATCATCTGTAAGATAATCTTCGGCTAAATTGAACAGGAAATATTCTGCAAGTGAAGCAGTGCTTGTAACATTTTTTTCGGTTGTTTCTCCGGTGGAGAAAGTAATCTTTTTATATGTATCCGTAATAATCTTACCCGCCCATTTATCAACGATTGAGATAGCATCCGGCGTTTTGCTCGTTGTGCCGAAAAGCAGGGTGCGGATAGCAGGGTAGCGTAGGATTCCCGCGAAATCGGGAAGAATTTGTTTAATCATCTCCACCGAGATGTTAAGATCACTGAGAAGATTGATGAGTTCACCCTTAACTTGAACAGTTTCGCCATCATCATTCGTGGTCGTATAACCAAGAAGAGTATCAACAAGAAAATCCGCTAATGCTTTTATTGTTTTATCCGTTTGAATTTCGTCATAAACATCATTAAGCCATGCTTTCGTTTCTGCGGATACCGGATTGCTGTCATAGTTTGCAATAACACACTGCATAACGATTTCATCAAGTGTATGACCGGCAATTTCAAAATTGAGTAGCTTTGCAATCAAACTGTCTACTATTTCGAGAAGATTTTGATTATTTCTGACAACGTTTCCGCTTTCGTCAACATATCCAAGATAAGAATTGTCGAGCTCTTCAAATATAAGATTTGCCAGAGCAAGAATATCGGACTTCTTAAGCGTCAGTATGGAAATGGTAAACGTGTCTTCCGGAATGAATGAATCCAAGAAAGATTCAAAATCCTGTCCGAGAAGTCCTTCAACCAGGCTTTTTGCACCGCCCTCACGAATAAGATTGTCGAAATTTCTTCCGTCAAGATAACCGTGTATCATATTGGTTGCAAGCTGGGTAAGACTCGGAACCAGTTTGTTTCCGTTTGCGTCCGTGGTGATGGAATCACCGTTTTCATCTGCCTTAAGGCGTGTGCCTGCAAAGAGATAAATGCCGTAATTTTGCGCAAAAGGCTTGCTTATTTTTTTGAAAGGTTCACTGTCTGCAGAAAGTGTATATTCAAGAGGAACATAAATAGGATTTCCGTCTTCATCATATTCATACCAGCAGTGTGAAAGATCAACCTGTTGTTCCGAGTCACAGTCACGGCTGACAGTGTCAAAATCTATAGAGCCGTCACTGTTAAGACAGAGTTTATTTTCTCTGTATGTATTTGAATAGTTGGCAAGTGAACCGGTTTCAACGTCATATATGGTTTCACCGTTTTCGCTTGTATATGCGGCTACATCTGTTGCGTGCTGATGTCCAGTGAACATATAGTGCATTCCCGCATCTGCAAGGGTGCTTGAAATTCTCTGCCAGTCATCAAGAACGAACAGTTTAAGCGCTGCTGCCTGAACGGTAAAGTGCGGCATAATTGCAAAGTGATTCATACCTATGGCAATCATATTATCTGCAACAGCTTCTTTTGTCTGTTTTACAGTCCAGTCGAGCATTTCATCAGTCATAATTCCGCCTGTCGGATCCGTTTGAACAGTAACACCGTCAATTGTAACGGTTTCGTCACTTACTTCGGAAGAGTACATGCATGCGTCGATTGCGATAAGGCGGAATTTCTGGCCGCTGTGGTCTTCAAGATCCACTGCGTATGAAAGACTTCCGTAAGAATCCGGGAAATCGTATCCTTTGTATTTTTCAGGCATTTTATCAAGGCCGTAATTCTGCTTGTAATAATCAATGCCGGATTCACCGAAACCGAGACCGCGGTAATAATAAGCAAATTCAGCTGCTGATGTGGCAATGCTGTTGGCTTCTTCAATTGTGGAACATGAAGAGGCCGAGACCGATTTGCCGCTGTCGTCATACTTTGTTCCGTTATAGTTGGAAATATCGTGATTCCCGGGAACAACAAAAATATGAAACTTCTCATCGTATTTTTGACGCATAACGTCTTGGAACGAACGGAGAAGAATACCCAAAAGTTCATGGTTCTTTTCCTCACCGTTTGAAGTAAGATCGCCTGTTAAAAATACGTAGCGGAGACCTCTTTCCTTAACGGAATTCTCAATAGAAACGAGAGCCGCGTTAAGAATCGGGAAAGTTTCTCCGAGAAGTTTGTTGTATTTTACAACATCATCTTTGTAGTCCTTGCTCCCGTCGCCGACAAGTTCTTCCGTGTAAACATGTGTATCGGAAAGTGTAACGAACGAGGGATTGTCGATTTTATAATCAGCGGTGCTGCTTCCGGAGATGTCAGCACTGCCTGCAAAAGAGAATGGGACACAGCCAATGACCATTACCAATGCAAGAACAATCGCAAGAACTCTTTTAAAGTTTTTGTTCATCATTTTATCCTCCTTTGGAACTAAAACATTATATATATAATATCATTAAAAAAGAAAGGTGTAAATGCTCAAAAAATAATAAAAAATTTTTTGTATATACTTACTAAATTTTAAAAAAATTATTTACATTTTTGCTAAAAAAAAATTATTTTTTTTTTACAAACTATTTGTTTTTATTTGGTTAATACGCTTTGTGCATACATAATGACTGATTCTGTTTAATTACTTTTTGTTGCCTTTCCTTTTTCCTTTTGATAAGCACTATATATTGGTGTAAAGTGAAACATTTTCAGGTTTTTACAGCTAAATATTGAATTATGGATTGTTTTTAGGAAAATTACCAAAAAATTTATATTCCAAGAAGTTTATTTTGTAAAACTGCTACATTTACATAATATTCGATTAGGTATAAAATATAAATACTTTTAAAGATAGATTGATGCAGGGGAGGTTCGGCTTATTAATACTTTTTTGACAATGAAAATTGATTTGACCGCACGTTTAAAAGAAGAACTTGAAGTTGAGGAAGTTTTCAGTTTATTCGGCGGCAAGGTGCAGATAGACGAAGGCACGGTTGTAAGCTGGATTATTATTGCTGTTGTAACATTGGTTTTGGCCCTTCTTGCCCGTAATCTCAAGGTTGAGGGCGAAATAAGCAAAGCTCAACTCTTTCTGGAAGTATGTGTTGACAAGATGGTAACGTTTTTCGAGAAGATTCTCGGCAGTGCGGGTAAAAAATATATACCATGGCTTATGACGATCGGCATCTATATCGGTGCGTGCAATATGTGCGGAATATTTGGCTTTAAGTCTCCCACGAAGGGTCTTAACTGCACAGTCGGTCTTGCACTTATGAGCATTATTTTGGTTCAGTTTGCTGGGATTCGAGAGAAAGGGATAAAAGGCTGGCTTGTTTCTTTCACAAAGCCGGTTGCTATTGTTACGCCGATAAATATCATGGAATTGATTATCAAGCCCATGTCTCTTTGTTTCCGGTTATTCGGAAATATAATAGGCGCGTTTATCATCATGAAACTCGTTGAATTGATTCCTGTTGGAATACCGGTTGTATTTAGTCTGTATTTTGATATATTTGACGGTTTCATTCAGGCATATGTTTTTGTTTTTCTCACTTCGCTTTATATTTATGAAGCAATTGAGACGTAAATATAGTTGTCATAATCTAAATTTAAGGAGAGGTTTAATATGGAAACTGGTATGATTTTTTTAGCTGCGGCTATAGCGGTTCTTACAGGTATTGGAGCAGGTGTCGGCATTGGTCTTGCAACAGCCAAAGCTGTTGATGCTATCGCACGTCAGCCGGAAGCGTCCGGAGATATACGTACGGCTCTGATTCTCGGCTGTGCTCTTGCAGAAGCAACGGCGGTTTACGGTCTGGTAGTTGCATTGCTTATTATTTTAATGCACTAAGAAAAATAGTTGTGTTGAAAGGAAGCATTATTTATGCTTAAACTTGATTGGAACATTCTTTTTACTTGTATAAATGTCGTTATTTTTTATATCCTTTTACGGGTTTTCGTATGGAAAAAAATTCTCGGCGTTATGGAAAAAAGAAAAAAAATGATAAATAAACAATATAAAGATGCCGATGACGCAGTCAAAAACGCAAACGAACTTAAAGGTGAATATGAAAACAAGCTTGCGGATGCGGACAATGAACGCAAGGAAATCATTGAAAACGCACAGATGATTGCAAATCAGAAAGCGGATTCGATTATTGAAAGCGCTAAGAATCAATCGGAACAGATGCTTGATGATGCGCGTGAAACGATTAATACGGAGCGTCAGGAGGCTCTGCGTTGTGTTAAGAGTGATATTGCGGGAATAGCGATTGATGTAGCATCCAAGGTTGTCGGAAAGCAGGCGGAAGATTTCGATAATTCTGCTGTTTATGATGAGTTTTTGAATGAAAACGAGGATGATTGATTATGAGTGATACAGTACAGAAATATGCCGCCGTTCTTCATTCAATGAATATTGATTATAGCAGTATTAAAGAATGCAGGAAAACCCTGGCTGAAAATGATGAACTTAATACACTTCTTTCAGACCCGAGAGTATCGGCGGATGAAAAAGAAAAGGTGCTTGCGCGTATATTCAGCAGCAAAACCGCATATTTCATCAAAATTGTTCTGAAAAACGGTTGTTTTGACCAGCTTGAAAATATTTTTGACGAATATGAGGATTTGTATCATTCGGACGGCTGCGTTTATGCGGACGTTTATTGTATTGTGCCTCCGGATGATAAACAGGCGGAGCAGATTAAAAAATTTCTCTGCAAGAAGTTTGATGCTCCGAAAGCTGAACTTAATTATATAAAAGACGAATCCCTTATCGGTGGATTTATTATCAAATGCGGCGATGTTGAGTTTGACAGAAGCTTGAAAGGCAGATTCGCCGAACTGGAACATAAGCTGATTGATGAAACAACGGAAATTCCAGCTATGGCTTCCGATGATATAATTTCAATAATCAGAGATGAAATTGTCAATTATGATTTTGAAAACAATGATGAAGAAGTAGGCACCGTTATTTCTGTTGGTGATGGGATTGCGAATATCTATGGTATGAATCACGCTATGTACGGTGAAATCGTTGTTTTTGAGTGTGGAATCAAGGGCATGGTGCAGGATATCCGCAGAAACCAGATTGGCTGTATTCTGTTCGGTTCCGAAACTGAAATCAGTGAAGGAACAAAAGTAACACGTACGCATAAAAAAGCAGGCGTACCGGTAGGAGATGCATTTATCGGGAGAATTATAAATGCGCTCGGTGAACCGCTTGACGGAAAGGGAAGTATCAAAGCTGATGATTACAGACCTGTTGAGCAGCCGGCGCCTTCAATAGTTGAGAGAAAGAGCGTGGATACGCCTCTTGCAACCGGAATACTCGCGATTGATTCGATGTTCCCAATAGGCAGAGGGCAACGTGAACTGATTATCGGAGATCGTCAGACAGGCAAGACCGCAATAGCCGTTGATACAATTCTTAACCAAAAAGGGAAAGATGTAATTTGTATTTATAATGCTGTCGGTCAGAAAGCTTCAACCGTTACAAAGCTTGTTTCTACTCTGAAAAAGCACAATGCGATGGATTATACCATTGTTGTTTGTTCAACTGCTTCTGATCCAGCGTCCCTTCAGTATATAGCTCCGTATTCGGCGACTTCAATGGCAGAATATTTTATGCATAAAGGCAAAGACGTATTGATTGTTTATGATGATTTGTCTAAGCATGCGGTGGCATACCGTGCGCTTTCACTCTTGCTTGAAAGAAGCCCGGGACGAGAAGCGTATCCGGGAGATGTTTTTTATCTGCATTCACGTCTGCTTGAACGATCAAGCCGTCTTTCGGATGAACTTGGCGGCGGTTCCATAACCGCTCTGCCGATTATCGAAACACAGGCGGGCGATGTTTCGGCATACATTCCTACCAACGTTATTTCAATAACGGACGGTCAGATTTTCCTTGAATCCGATTTGTTCTTTTCGGGCATTCGTCCGGCGGTAAATGTAGGGCTTTCTGTATCACGTGTAGGCGGAGCTGCTCAAACAAAGGCGATGAAAAAAGCTGCCGGCTCATTGCGTGTTGATTTAGCGCAGTACAGAGAGATGGAAGTATTTACGCAGTTCTCTTCCGATCTTGATGAGGAAACAAAATCCCAGCTCAATTACGGTGCAACGCTGATTGAATTGCTTAAGCAGGATCTTTGCCATCCGCTTTCACTTTCCGATATGGTTATATCGCTGGTTGCGGCAACAAATAAAAAAATGGTGAATGTATCGGTTGATGAAATCAAAAAATTTCAGTTTGGTTTGCTCGAGTATATCGGCAACGTTCATTCGGAAATTTCGGATGAAATTGAAAACAAAAAGGTTCTCAGCGATGAGATGAAAGATGCGATTTTGAGCGCAGCAGACGAATATAAGAAGGTATATAATGGCTAATTCTCTTGAGATAAAAGGCAGAATGAAGTCCATCCGGGATACGATGAAAATCACAAGCGCAATGCATATGATATCCTCTTCAAAACTTCAGAAAGCCAAAAGGGCTTTGAAAAATACCGAGCCATACTTTTTCACTATGCAGGATGTGCTTGCACAGATTTTAGAGGTAGCTCCGGAAGTAGGCAGCGTTTACTTTGATTGCAGAGAAAATATTCCGAGTCATGAAAGAAAAGACGGCTGTTTGCTGATTACGGCTGATAAAGGTATGGCTGGTGCGTATAACCATAACATTATAAAAATAGCTGATGCCTTTACAAATGATCCAAAAAAGGATAATAAGCTTTTCGTAGTCGGTCAGGTTGGCAGAAAGTATTTTGAAAAAAAGAATTATCCTATTGATATAAATTTTTATTATACTGCGCAGGATCCGAATATGAACCGCGCAAGGCATATCGCCGAAAAGATGCTGGAACTGTTTGAGTCCGGTGAAGTTGATGAAGTTTTTGTTGTTTATACAAAAATGATAAACTCAATAGATGTTAAACCCGAAATAAAGAGAATTCTTCCTCTGGAGCATGCACAAATTCAGCGCGGCAGCAAAAGAGATGAAACCAGAAAATATACCAATAATGAGATTTCATTTATTCCGAATGCAAAGACTGTGTTTGAACATATTGTTCCGGATTATGTGGCTGGATTTATTTACGGTGCTCTTGTTGAGTCCTACTGCTCGGAGCACAATTCGCGTATGATTGCCATGCAGGCTGCTACCGACGCGGCAAATGATATGCTTAAAAATCTCGGTATAGAGTACAATCGTGCCCGTCAGGCGGCTATAACCCAGGAAATTACCGAAGTTGTTTCCGGATCAAGGGTACAGAAAAAGAATTAAGATTAGGAGGTAATCCTAAATGAATAATATAGGCAGAATTGTTCAGATTGCAGGTCCTGTTGTTGACGTTGAGTTCGGCGATGTGCTTCCCAGAATCAAAGATGCGCTGACCGTGGAATTGAATGGTAAAACGCTTGTGATGGAAGTAAGCCAGCATATCGGTAATAAGTGCGTCAGGTGCATTATGCTTGCGGCGAGCGAAGGCTTGTCGAAAGATATGGAAGTTACCGCTACCGGTTCAGCGATTTCGGTGCCGGTCGGGAAAAAAACTTTAGGCAGGTTGTTTAATGTTACAGGAGAGGTAATAGACGGTCTTGAGGATTTGAGCGGAGAAGAGCGTTGGTCGATTCACCGCCGTCCACCTTCATTTGAGGAGCAGTCTTCTGAGGTTGAGATTCTTGAAACAGGAATCAAAGTAATAGATTTGCTTATGCCGTATCAGAAAGGCGGAAAAATAGGTCTTTTCGGTGGTGCCGGAGTAGGAAAAACCGTTCTGATTCAGGAACTGATTACGAATGTTGCTACCCAGCATGGCGGATATTCGATATTCACAGGTGTAGGCGAGCGTTCCAGAGAGGGAAACGACCTTTGGAATGAAATGAAAGAGTCGGGCGTGCTGGAAAAAACAGCGCTTGTGTTCGGTCAGATGAACGAACCACCTGGAGCGCGTATGCGCGTTGCCGAAACAGGGCTTACAATGGCTGAATATTTTCGCGATGTAAATCATCGCGATGTACTTCTGTTTATAGATAATATATTCCGCTTTGTTCAGGCAGGAAGCGAGGTTTCATCGCTTCTCGGGAGAATGCCTTCAGCAGTGGGTTATCAGCCTACGCTTGCAACGGACGTCGGAGAGCTTCAGGAGAGGATTACATCAACCAAAAACGGTTCGATAACGTCTGTGCAGGCGGTATATGTTCCGGCTGACGACCTTACCGATCCAGCACCTGCAACAACATTTGCGCATTTGGATGCTACAACGGTGCTTTCCAGAAAAATTGTTGAAAAAGGCATTTATCCTGCGGTTGATCCCCTTGAATCAAATTCACGTATTCTTGAGGCTGATGTTGTCGGGGAAGAACATTATTATGTTGCGAGAAAAGTTCAGGAGTATCTTCAAAAATATAAGGAACTCCAGGATATAATTGCAATTCTCGGTATGGAAGAACTTGCCGATGAAGATCAGCTTATCGTTCATCGGGCCAGGAAGATTGAAAAATTTCTCTCACAGCCATTCCATGTGGCTGAAACCTTTACCGGACTTAAGGGCATTTACGTTTCGCTTGAAGATACAATACACAGTTTCCGTTCAATTATTGACGGAGAAGCTGATGATCTTCCGGAAATGGCTTTCTATAATGTCGGAACCATTGAGGATGCAAGGAAGAAAGCGAAAAGTTTATAATAAATTAAGATTTCTCGCGGCTTCATGGAAGCGGATACCATTCAAATTTTTATCGGAAGTGCTGACAGCCTTCCAAACAAAGTGTTTTATTAAATAAGGTGATGGAATGAATACTTTTAAGCTGAAAATTTTGGCTTCCAATAAAGTTTTCTTTGATGGTGAAGCACAGTCTCTAACCATTCCGTTTATTGATGGGGGACAGAAGTGTTTCCTTGCAAGGCACGAAAACTGCGTGTTTCCCGTTGACGCGGGAGGGATGAAAGTAAAGGATGCGCAGGGAAACGAATACGAAGCTTTTGTCGGAAGCGGTTTTGTTGAGTTTTTAAATAATTCAGCAACTTTAATATGCATTTCCGCAGAACTGCCTGAAGAAATTGATTCTATTCGTGCCGAAGAGGCCAAGATGAGGGCGCAGGAGGAATTAAGGCAGAAGCAGAGTTACCTCGAATATCATGCTTCGCAGATGAACCTTGCCAGAGCTATGGAAAGGCTGAAAATTAAAAATAGGCATAATATATGAGCAACATATTTAATTTAATCTCCCTGCTGAACTATATGCAGGGAGATTAAATTTTTATTTACAAAAACATATGTATAATGTTATAATAACATGAATAGTGCCAAAAATTAAACTTTGAGCAAAATGAAAGGAAACAATTATGGCAAGACAAAAGATTCAATCTCTTTCACAAGTTGAAGCGACGGTTGACAGGCTTTATGAAGAACTCGGAAGCAGGGTTAATGCCGTTTCAACAAATTCCTGCCCAATAGATGTAGCGCTTGGCTTTGTAAGGCTGTGCCATTCTCAATCATGCGGAAAGTGCACACCGTGCCGTGTGGGTTTGGGGCAGCTCGCAGTTCTTATGGAGAGTATACTTGACGGCGAAGCGGATATGGGAACAATCGATCTTATTGAAAAAACGGCAACTTCAATTTATCTCTCAGCGGACTGTGCAATCGGCTATGAAGCCGCGAACATGGTTCTTGTCAGTGTAAACGGATTCCGTGATGATTTTGAAGAGCATATAAAAAGCGGCAAGTGCAGGTGTAATTTTGACAGACCTGTGCCGTGTGTAACACGCTGTCCGGCAAACGTAGATGTTCCGGGCTACATAGCACTTGCGGCGGCAGGAAGGCCTGAAGACGCGGTACGTCAGATAAGGAAAGATAATCCCTTTCCGACTGCCTGTGCTCTAATTTGTGAGCATCCGTGCGAAAGATATTGCCGCCGTCAGATGATTGACAATCCGGTGAATATACGCGGTATTAAAAGATACGTATGCGATAAGGCGGGAACAGTACCTGCACCTGAATGCATGCCGTCAACGGGCAAAAAAATTGCGATTATCGGCGGCGGACCCAGTGGTTTGACTTGTGCATATTATCTTCAGCTTATGGGACATCAGACCACTGTTTATGAGGAGAAAAAACATTTGGGCGGTATGCTGCGGTACGGTATCCCGAATTACAGGCTCCCGCGTAAGCGCCTTCAGGAAGATATAAATTGTATCCTCTCAACAGGTGTTGAAGTTAAGCGTGAAACGCGAATAGGAGAGGCTGACGAACTAAAAAATCTTATGAATGAGTATGATGCGGTTTATATTGCAATCGGCGCACATAAAGATAAAAAAATCGGGCTTGAAAACGAAGATGCAAGCGGCGTTATTTCTGCTGTTGAAATGTTGAAGTCCATTGGCGACGGCGATTATCCGGATTACACCGGTAAAAAGGTCATCATTATCGGCGGCGGAAACGTTGCGATGGACTGCACACGCACAGCTGTGCGCGCGGGCGCGGAAAAAGTCAGTGTGGTTTACAGAAGAAGAATATCTGATATGACTGCGCTTGAAGAAGAAATATTCGGCGCACAGGCGGAGGGCGCAGAAATTCTTGAACTTCAGGCTCCTGCAAGGGTGGAAAAAGGAAAGAACGGTGAAGTAACAGGACTTTGGGTGAATCCTCAGATGATAGGTGAGGTTAAACGCGGAAGACCCGCTCCGAAAGATGCAGGATCCGATGAAGTTTTCATTCCCTGCGATATACTGGTTGTTGCAATCGGTCAGGCAATTGACAGCGACCATTTTGCAGAATGCGGTATCCCAAGAAAATGGGATCGGATTGCGGCCGATGATTTTGCAATGATTGACGGAATGGACGGCGTATTTTCCGGTGGTGACTGCGCGACCGGTCCGGCGACCGTTATTAAAGCGATTGCGGCAGGAAAAGCGGCGGCCGCAAATATTGATGAATACCTCGGCTATAATCATATTATTGAAAGCGGCGTGGAAGTGCCACCGGCAAAGATTTACGACCGTACGCCATGCGGCCGCGTTAATATGCGCGAGCGAGAAGCAGGAGAAAGAAGAAAAGATTTTGAGCCGTTTGAATTCGGTATGACTGATAAAGAAGCAATCCAGGAGGCAAACAGATGCCTTCGATGTGATCATTTCGGCTACGGCTGTTTTGAAGGAGGCAGAATATCCAAATGGTAAATTTAAAGATTAACGGAAAAGATATTTCTGTAAAAGAAGGTACTACTATACTTGCAGCTGCCAATGCCAACGGAATTATGATTCCCACGCTTTGCTTTTTAAAGGATATTAACGAAATCGGAGCCTGCCGCATATGCGTGGTTGAAATTGAAGGTATGGAGCGCCTTGCCGCTTCCTGCAACAATACGGTTGAGGAAGGTATGGTTGTCTATACTAATTCGCCTAAGGTAATGGCATCTAGGAAGGCAACGCTTGAATTGATTCTGTCAGAGCATGAGTATTCCTGTGCCACTTGTGTGAGAAGCGGTAACTGCCGTTTGCAGACGCTTGCCGAGGAATTCGGTTTATCTGAAGACCTTTATAAGAAGAAAATTAGAAAAATTAACTGGAATAAATCGTTTCCATTTATCAGAGATAATGAAAAGTGCATAAAATGTATGAGATGTGTGCAGATATGCAATAAAGTGCAGGGTATAGGCGTATGGGATGTTTGCGGTACGGGTGCGAGAACTACTGTTGATGTAAAGCACGGTATTCCCATTGATAAGTCGCCGTGTACGATTTGCGGACAGTGCATTACGCATTGTCCGGTTGGTGCGCTTCATGAAAGAGACGACAAAGCAAAAATTTATGACGCTTTGGCGAACAAAGATAAAATTAAAATTGTCCAGGTCGCTCCTGCTGTCAGAGCCGCTTGGGGCGAAGAACTCGGATTGACCAAAGAACAGGCAACAATAGAAAAAATGGGAGACGCGTTGCGCCAAATTGGTTTTGATTATGTTTTTGACACCAACTTTTCTGCGGATTTAACAATTATGGAGGAAGCCACGGAATTTTTGCAAAGATTTATTGAAGGAAGCGGAAAACTGCCGATGTTTACTTCCTGCTGTCCGGGCTGGGTGCGCTATATTAAGAGCAAATATCCGGATATGATCGATAACCTTTCAACGGCAAAAAGTCCGCAGCAAATGTTTGGAGCTGTGGCCAAGAGCTATTTTGCAAAAGTTAAAGGTGTTGATCCGAAAGATATTCTCTGTGTTTCCGTTATGCCTTGCACAGCAAAAAAAGCTGAGTGCGATTATGAGGATATGGGGAGCGAAGAAAGAGGTAGAGACGTTGATTTTGTTATCACCACGCGTGAACTTATTAAAATGATAAAAGCCTCCGGTATAAACGTGAACGATCTAGAGGATAAACCGCTTGATTCACCGTTGGGAGAAGGTTCGGGAGCAGCGGTTATATTCGGCACAACAGGCGGTGTTATGGAAGCTGCTTTGCGCTCCGCATATTATTTTGCTACAGGTGAAAACCCCGACGCGGATGCATTTAAAATCGTGCGCGGTTATCATGATGGATGGAATGAAGCGGAGTTTGACATTAAAGGCACAAAAGTACGGTGTGCTGTGGCGAGCGGTCTCGGCAATGCTGGCAAACTTATAGATGCAGTAAAATCAGGCAAAGCTGAATATGATTTCATTGAAATTATGGCTTGTCCGGGCGGATGTGTAGGCGGCGGCGGACAGCCGATTCACGAATATGAAATGTATGATTTAAGAGCTGCCAGGCTTTATGAGATAGACAGAAAGAATCCAAACAGATTTTCTTACGAAAATGAATCCATAAAAATTATTTATAAAGATTATTTTGAAAAGCCTCTGAGTCATCTTGCCCATCAACTCCTTCATTCGGATCATCATGCTTGGAGCATGCCCAAATAAGATTGTGAAAAAATATCCTGCAAATTTCAAATTTATGCAGGATATTTTTTTATTGTTTGCTTTATTTATGTGAATTTTGCTGAAAATGAATGCAATCAAAGAATATTTTCAGCAGACAGTTTGCCTGAATCGGCAAGGTGTTTTATTTCATAATTCACCAAATCACAGTTTTCAATATATAATTCCGTATTCTTTTCTTTAGCCGCTTCATAAAGCACATTTATATATTCATCCAAATCGTCAAAATGAGAATGAGCCAGCATAATCCCAAAAAGCGGAGCACAGCCGTTCCACGTATCTTTTATTTGCGCTGCATGTTTTTCCATCCTTTCAAAATCTTCTTTTTCACCGAATGTTTTGGCAGAAGCCGTCATTTCACCGAGTTCTTCATATTTGGCATGCAGTGAAACACTGCACAGAATGCAGATTCCGAGGCACAAAAACAGGATTGCGATTGCAATATACACTCTTTTCATAAATTTTTAACCTTCTTTATAACGTTGTACTGCTTGTCCTTATCCGCGGTCATAAGAAGAATGTCCTTCACGCACAAATCTTGTTTTTTAATATAAGATTTAATTTCGTTTATGCTGATGCCGATGTTATCAAGATTGCTTCTAACATATTTGCCGTCTTTAATAACGGTAAACGGTATTTCTTCTTTGCTGATTGGAAGTTTTATCTGTTCGGGTGTTACAGGTGATTTTTCGGATTTTTTTAAAACGGAAAGCTGTCCGTTTGTTTCAATAATTGCATATTTCACTTCTTCAATATTGAAAACGCCGTTCATTCGCAGATTATCCAGTAAATCTTCAATGGTAAGGCGAACACTTTTTAAAGCTTTCTGCTCAATTTTTCCGTCATTTATGACGATTATAGGACTGCCGGTGAAAATCTTTCTTATTACTGCGTTTTTCATATTAAGCCCTGATATGATAACTTCAAGTGCAACAAGTATCAGAACAGGTATTATGGCGTAAATTAAAGGTGCGTCGCTTTCTTCAAGTGGAATGGCGGCAACTTCGGATATGAGAATTGTAATAACTAAATCAGAAGGCTGAAGCTCACCGATTTGCCTTTTACCGGTAAATCTGAGTGCGAAAACAATAACAAAATATATAATAACCGATCGAAAAAACGCTATAAGCAAAGAAATCCCTCCTGCCATTATTATAACAGGAGGGTTAATTTTTATTCAGTTGTCATTTGCTTTCTGCCTATGTCAATGAGTTTTACGATTACTGAGCTTAAAACAAGATTTATCGCAAGTTCAACGAGAAAATTCACTCCGGCAAGACCGATAAACATATATGCCGCAGCATTTTCAAATCCAGCGGCGGAAGCCCATTGCTGAATGGTTGGATAAAAGAATACTCTGCATCCGATAAGGAATATTCCGGTATTCGCAACAGGTGAAGCGACCGAAGCAAGAACTGTCGCGAGAATCTTGCTTTTTTTATCAAGAAGTTTGAATATCAGGCCGGCAACCAAGCCCGCTACAATGCCCTTTATAAGCACCGTTGTTATTGTTCCGCCGGGATTGATTGCGAGAAATGAGCCTGCGTCACCTGAAAGAAGTACAGTAACGCCGAATGCAAGTCCGAGCCATGCTCCCGCGCCGATTCCGTAAATCGCCGATCCAACTATAATCGGCGCAATAACGAGTGAGATTGAAAAGACTCCGAAATGAATTGCGCTTCCGACAAATTGCAACACTACAACTATTGCCGTAAACAAACCTATTCCGGCAATTTTTATTATATTTTTATTTTTCATTATTTTTTCCTTTCTTCGGTAAATTATAGTTATAAACAGCTTTTAAACCGTCTGATATAAGATTTTCATCGTGAAGAACGTTCATATCCGTACAGTTTAAAATGGTTGATGAAAGCCCACCTGTAACAACAATTGTCATATTGTCAAAACCGAGTTCTTCCATAATTCTTTTGGAAAGACCCTCAAGCATGACAGCAGTGCCAACTATGACACCTGACGAAATCGAAGTTTCGGTCGTATTCCCGAATGCCTTGTTGTATTCGGAAATATTAATTTGATTGAGCTGACTTGTTTTTGTACCGAGGGATTCGATTTCCATTTTTATGCCGGGGCCAATCGTGCAACCGAGATATTCACCGTTTTTGCTGAGTACGCTTATTTTTGTGCAGGTACCCAAATCCCATATAAGGCACGGCATTGGATATTTGGATTTTGCTCCGACTGCTCCGGCAACAAGGTCTGCTCCGAGCTCACCTTTGTTTACAGCTTTAATTTGGAGTTTTGTTTTAACTCCTAAACCGAGGCAAAGGGGTTTTACGCCTGTGATTTGTTCAGCGGCGTATTCAAGCTTTTTTGTGATTTCGGGAACGACTGAACTAATGATCGCTCCCGTGAAGTCTGATGAGTTGCAGTTCTTTGCTGCGAGCATTTGTGCAAAATCGTATGCATACTGGTCTTCAGTCTTGCATCGGTCCGTATACAGCCGCGCTGTGAACATCAGTTCATCATCCTTGTAAACGCTTAGGGTTATGTTTGTATTTCCTGCGTCTACTGTTAGTAACATGATACCACTCCTTTCAGATATAGTTCGTTTGTTATTATATCTTATAATATGTATTTTTTCAATGAAGGTTTTGTTAAAACTTGATATTGCAAAAAAATTAACAGAGGTTAAAATATAATATAGATATTGATTTGACCTGTAAACGCTGAATTTTAAATGATTTTTGGAGATTCAATTTGTTAAAGAAGTATTTAAGTCCATATAAAAAACAATTTATAATCGGTTCTTTTTTTAAACTTGTTGAAGCCGTTCTTGAACTGCTGGTACCCACAATTATGGCAAGCCGACTGATTGATATAGGGATCAGCGGAAAAGCGGGAATAACATATATATTAAAAATCGGCCTAGTTATGATTGCGCTGGCTCTGCTCGGGCTCGGCTGTGCGCTTATATGCCAATATAATGCTTCCGTCGCTTCACAGGGAACGGGCACTATGTTGCGCAACGCTGTTTTTGAGCATATCGGAACGCTTTCTTTTCGCGAGCTTGATGCATTCGGAACGTCAACTCTGCTTAACCGTATAACAGGGGATATAAATACGATTCAGCAAGCTGTCGCCATGGTCATCAGGCTTGCTTCAAGAGCTCCGTTTATATGTTTGGGAAGCATTGTCATGTCAATGCTTCTGAATTGGAAGCTTAGCCTCATCATATTTGCTTCAATACCGATTTTTGCACTGATTATATGGTTGATTATGCATTTTACTGTACCGCTTTACAAAAAAGTGCAGTCAGCACTTGACAGTATTGGAAACAAAGCTATCGAAATATTTGACGGTGTGCGTGTTGTAAGGGCATTTGCCAGGCAGAAAGAAGAAAAAGAAAAATTTGATAAAAGCGTTGATGATTTTACAAAGCTTTCTGTTTTCGTAGGAAGAATTTCCGCAATCCTGAATCCTGCAACGGTTTTTGTTATGAATTTTGTTATCATAGCAATCCTTTGGGCAGGTGGCATAGAAGTGAATGCCGGCGGTATGACTCAGGGAGAAATTATTGCATTCACAACTTATATTTCCTATATTATGACTGCGCTTTTAGTGCTTGCAAATTTGATTGTGCTTTTCACAAAGGCGGCGGCGAGCAAAAACCGTGTGGAAGAGATCCTGAGTGTAACCACCAGTCTTTCGGAGGGCAAGGAGGACGGATTTAATGACTGTCGGTATGCCGTGGAATTTAACAATGTGAGCTTTGGATATAATAAATCGGCAAATGCGCTTGAAAATATTTCATTTAAACTTGAGCGTGGTCAAAATCTTGGAATTATAGGTGGAACGGGAAGTGGTAAAACAACCCTTGTGAACCTGATTTCAAGGTTTTATGATGCGGACAGCGGAGAGGTAATCGTTTTCGGAAGAAATGTGAAAGAATATGCTTTCGATAATCTGCGCACAAAAGTAAGCATGGCAATGCAGAAGCCTTTTATTTTCTCGGGAACGGTTGCCGATAATATCAGGCAGGGAATGCCAGGTGCTTCGCAGGAGGACGTTACCGATGCCGCGAAAACCGCACAGGCTGAGGAATTTATCCTGGATATGGATAATGGTTACGAAAGCCGCGTAGAAGCGGAGGGCCGCAATCTTTCAGGCGGACAGAAACAGCGCCTTTCCATAGCAAGAGCGATTGTGAACAAAGCTCCGGTGCTGATCCTTGATGACAGCTCTTCGGCACTCGATCTTGCAACCGATTTAAAATTACGCAAGGCGCTCCGGGAGGATAAAGTTGCAGAAAATGTTATCATTGTATCACAGCGCGTTTCCACCATTCAGAACTGCGATGTTATATTGGTGCTTGATGACGGAAAAATCGCAGGAATGGGCACACACTCCGAACTTCTTGACAACTGTGCGGAATACCGTGAGATTTATACATCTCAAATCAGAAGGGAGGAAAAATAATGAAGTTTTTAAGACGAATTTTATCTTATTTTTCCAATTGCAGAGCCGCTTTCGCGGGTGCGATTATTTCTGCCGTGGCATCAAGTGCCTTTCAACTTTTGCTACCGTATTTTATGGGGCGTGCAGTCGATTGTATAGTAGGCAGGAATGCGGTAAATTTTCCTTTGCTGAAAAAATATCTTCTTATCATGGCCGCCGTAGTAGCCACTGCTGTAATTTTTCAGTGGTTTACCAGTCAGTTCGCAAATAAAACGGCTTTTTCCATCGGAAGTGCCATTCGTAAACAATATATTGCAAAAGTTGAAACCTATCCGGTGAGTTTTTATGATAAAACACCGCACGGTGATCTTCTTTCGAGAATAACCAACGATGTAGAATCCATATCGGACAGCGTGCTTGCGGGAAGCGGGCAGCTGTTTACAGGCGCGGCAACTTTAATCGGTTCTTTTATTCTGATGCTCAGGCTGAACTGGGTTATCACGCTTGTGGTTGTTGTATTGACTCCTCTTGCCTTCCTCCTTTCCTCGTTTATTGTTAAAAATATTGATAAAACTTTTAATGCACAGCAGAAAACAATAGGTGAAATTAACGCTTATGCAAAGGAAATGCTTGACGGACAGAAAGTTATCCGCTCATGCAACCTTGAAAGCGAAACATATAAAAAGTTCAGCGAAATAAATCAAAGATTGTATGTATGTGGACAGAAAGCACAGTTTTTTTCGAGTCTTGTCAATCCGTGCACCCGTCTTGTTAACAGTACAACATATATAGCGGTAGGTGTTTTTTCGGGGATTCTTGCCGTATCTTCATCCGTTGTCGGCGGCAAGGTTATGAGTATAGGTCTTATTGCAGCTTTTCTTTCCTACGCTTTGCAGTTCGCAAAACCTATAAATGATATAACCGGTGTAACAACTCAGCTTCAGACAGGAGCGGCTTCTTTCCGCAGAATTTTTGAAATTCTAGATGAGGAATCTATGCCCAAAGAACCCGCAGGCATGCCTGAGCTTAAAAATGTTGAGGGAAAGATTGCGTTTAAAAATGTGAGTTTTTCTTATACCGGGGATAAACCTCTGATTAACGGCATTTCTCTTAAGATAAAATCGGGAAGCAAAGTTGCCGTTGTAGGACCGACAGGCGCCGGAAAAACTACCCTTGTCAATTTGCTTATGCGTTTTTATGATATAAATTCCGGAGAAATTACTGTTGACGGTACAAATACGGTAGACGTTACCGTTGACAGTCTGCGCACAAATTTTGCCATGGTGCTTCAGGACACTTTTCTTTTCAAAGATACGATAAGAAATAATATTGCTTACGGCAGACCTGACGCTTCGGATGAAGAAATTGTTCAGGCGGCAAAAGATGCCTATGCGCATGGGTTTATCCGCAGGCTTGAGAATGGCTATGATACGGAGATTTCCGGCGGAGGAGACGAACTGTCAAACGGACAAAAACAGCTTTTGACAATAGCGAGAGCTATGCTGGTAAATCCGCCGATGCTAATTCTGGATGAAGCCACAAGCTCTATTGACACTTTAACCGAACAAAGAATCCAAAAAGCATTTGAAAAAATGATGCAGGGCAAGACAACATTTGTTATAGCACATCGTCTTTCCACAATCGTGGATTCGGATATGATTCTTGTTATGAATAAAGGAAATATTCTGGAATTCGGTACACATGAAGACCTTTTAAAAAAGAAGGGACTTTACTGCAAACTCTATAATTCACAGTTTGAAAGGTAGCGTATACATTCGTTCGAGTGATTCCCTTAACAGCAAAATATTTTTTAGGTCGCTTTTATTAAAATCTCAGTCTTTATAGAATTACTCATGTTGTTTCATGTTGCAAACATATATTTTGAAATACATTCAAAATATATGCAATATTCTTTTACTTCAAATTGTCGTTTTTTGATGCTTATTAAATTCTTGAAAACCATGACATCACGCACATTTTATTGCGAATATCTGTAATACAGTTATAATTTTTGTTAGCTGATAAAATACTTCATAAAAGGCGGTGAGAATATTGGAATTCAGCCAAAGCATTTTTTATTCAGCAACGATTATAAGACTAATTACGGATATTTATAAACCTGATAATGGTATATAATTTCTATTATCCCGATACAATCTGGCTTGATGAATCCTCAACCAAACTTGATATAAAGACTGCTTTTGATTTAATATTTTTTTGAATATAAGCAGGTATTTACAGTTCCTTTCCGTTTCTATTTCTTCTGTGCGTTTATTCTATTGCTTTTGACAAGATTTTATTATATAATTAAATCAAAAGCACAGGAGAGTGAATATGCAAAAAATAACGATACCGAATTACACCCGAGGGGAGGAATGGTTCAGTTCAATAACCCATATGGTGGGAGCTGTAATGAGTTATGTCTTTCTGCTTCTGTCTTTTTGGCAAGCGATGAATCCGAGCGGCGGCGCGGGCGGTAAAAGAGCAATTATAAGTGCGGTTGTATATGGTACTTCCAGTATAATACTTTATACCAATTCAGCAGTATATCATGGGCTTTATGTCAATAAAGGCAAGAAAGTTATGCGGGTTATAGATCACTGCTCTGTCTACCTGCTGATTTGCGGAACGTTTACTCCGTATCTTTTGATGTGCGTATGGCCAGAGAATTACGTCATGGCTTATATTATGCTCGGCGTTATATGGGGACTTGCAGTACTCGGTATGATTTTGACTGCTGTGAATTATGAAAAGCTGAAAGTTGTTTTAATTCTTAGCTATGTTGTTATCGGATGGATGTTCGTTATAATCATGAAACCTGTTGCAGCAAGTCTCGGAGGTTGGCACAGCAGTCAAATCTGGGGCGTATGGTGGATTCTCATAGGCGGAATTATTTATACAATTGGCGCGCTTCTTTATGCAGTCGGCAAAAAGAAAAAATGGCTTCACTCCATTTTTCACATTTTTGTTGACGTAGCGAGTATTGCGATGTTCATAGGAATTTTCAAATATGTTTTGGTGAGGTAAAAAAATGAAGAATAAAATAATCAAGAAAGCCGAAAAAATCGGCAGAGGAACGAAGGGATTTTTCAACGAATTTAAGAAATTTGCGATGCAGGGGAATGTGCTTGATCTTGCTGTCGGCGTAATTATAGGTGCGGCATTCAAAGATGTTGTTGATTCTCTTGTTCAAAAAATATTAACTCCGATTATCAACAGCTTCGGTGCAACTTCTGCTGATGAACTCGGTGCGCTGTCCATTAAGCTGTGGAGCGGTCAGATTATAGAACTGGGCGATTTTATTTCAAGTCTTATCAGTTTCTTAATTATGGCATTTATAATTTTTCTTATTGTTAAAGGCGTTAAGAAATTGGGAGATTTGGGTAGAAAAAAAGACGAGGATACCGCTCCGCTTACGAAAATTTGTCCTTTCTGTAAAAGTGAAATACCGATTGACGCTACCCGCTGTGCGCACTGCACAAGCATCTTGGAAGAAGCTGAAATCGCAGAATAAAAGGAGTTTTCATTATGGCTGTTAAAGAACGTGTTTGCACAGAATTAAGTTTTCCGTCGACAACTGGACTCGGTCCTGTTTATGTAAGATGCTGGATGACAGATAACCAGCGTGCGATTGTTCAGATTGCGCACGGCATGGCGGAACACGGAGAACGGTATGAAGAATTTGCACGTTTTCTCAATGAAAACGGCATATCTGTATGTATTGCGGATCATATAGGTCACGGCAAATCAGTGCTGAATGCCGCAGAGGAGAATTACGGATATTTCGGTGAGAAAGACGGCGATAAACATCTTGCAGACGACCAGGCAAAACTGACCGATTTAATAAAAAAAGAGAATCCGGGTGTGCCATATTTTATTTTTGGTCATTCTATGGGTTCATTTATTGCGAGAAGATACTGTGCATTTTATAGTGATAAAGTTGACGGCGCGGTTTTCTGCGGGACGGCAGGTGCCAATCCGGCAGTTGCCGTAGGTAAAGCGGTCTGTGCTGTTGAGAGAGCCTTTAAAGGTTCGAAACATAAATCAAAATTGATAGATAAAATGGCTTTCGGAACTTATAATAAAAGAACTGAAAAGAAAACGCCGTTCGACTGGCTTACCCGCGATGAAGAGATTGTCCGCAAATACATAGAGGATAAGTGGTGTGGATTTTTGTTTACGGTAAACGGTTATAGGGATTTGTTCAGTTTGCTTCAATATGTAAATTCGGATGAATGGTACAATAAGATTCCGGCTGATTTTCCCGTATTTTTAATTGCCGGAGAGGAAGATCCTGTCGGAGCTTACGGTAAAGTGGTGCATGAAGTTTATGAAAAACTGTGCGCTTCGGGACACAATAATGTGGATATTAAGCTTTACAGCGGGGCGCGTCATGAAATCTGCCATGAACTTTGTAAAACAGAAGTTTTTGAAGACGTTTTAGCTTTCCTCAATAAAACTATAAATGCATAAACAGAATCATGTAAACGAGTGTAGAAAAAACTCCCGGCTGACATAAGTTAATCAGCCGGGAGTTTTAATGAATATTATTAGATTCCGAAAAGCTTTTTTGCATTCGCTTCTGCCGCATTGATAATTACCGAAACATCTGTACTTCTGATTTCGGCAATTTTTTGTGCCGTATAGATAATCAGGGAAGAATTATTCCTTTTTCCTCTGAAAGGAGTGGGAGCCATATATGGGCAGTCCGTTTCAAGCAGAAGCCGTTCAAGAGGAATATATGCCGCAGTTTCCGTAGGTTTTCTGGCATTTTTGAATGTTACAGCGCCTCCTATGCCTATATACATTCCGAGAGCAATGATTTCTCTTGCTGTTTCAACACTGCCGCTGAAACAGTGCAAAACGCCTTTCGGCATGTATTCTTTTAAAATTTTAAGCGTATCAGCGTGCGCTTCACGATCGTGAACAATAATCGGCATATCCAGTTCATTCGCCAGTTTAATCTGTTTGGCGAAAACGGCAGTTTGGAGTTCTTTCGGCACTTCTTTCCAGTGGTAATCAAGTCCGATTTCACCAATGGCAACAATTTTTTTATTGCGTGTCAGTTTTCGTATTTCTTCTATTTCGGCGAATGAGTTTGCATTTGCTTCTTCGGGATGAATGCCGACTGCGCCATATATGTAATTGTATTTATCGCATAACTTAGTCGTAAATCGGCTTGTTTTTAAATTTGTGCCGCAGTTTATGATGTTGCAAACGCCCTTATACAGAAGGGAGGACAGAAGTTCATTCCTGTCCTCGTCGAACTGAACGTCATCATAATGCGCGTGCGTGTCAAAGATATTGTTTATCATCTTATTTTAGCACCTGCGGGTACATTTTCCAGGAATACAACTTTTACATCATTTTTTCCCGCGTCGGCCGCAATAATCATTCCATTGCTTTCAACGCCGCAGAGTTTTGCGGGTTTTAGATTTGCAACAACGATAACTGTTTTGCCGATTAAATCTTCCGGCGTGTACCAGGGAGCGATTCCGCTTGCAACTGTTCTCGGCGTGCCCGAACCGTCATCCAAAGTCAGTTTCAGAAGCTTTTTTGTTTTTTGAATCTTCTCACATTTTGTGATTTTTGCAGCTCTTAAATCAATTTTTGCAAAGTCATCAATCGAAATCTGAGCAATACCCGGTATTTCCGATTGCACTTTTTTTGCATCTTCTTTGATTGTTTTTTCGATTTCTTTAAATTTTTTCTCGGCGTCAATGCGTGCAAACAAAGGTTCGGCTTTTTTTGTTTTTATGCCGCTTTTAAGCAATCCGAAAGTGGAAAGAGAATCGTAATCTTTGATATCACAGTTCATCTGTGCAAAAATTTGATCAGCTGTTTCCGGAATTATGGGCTGTAGCAGAGTGGCTAAAAATCTAATGCTTTCAAGCAGGTTGTAAAGCACAGTGCCGAGCCTTTTCTTTTTAGCTTCATCTTTGGCAAGTGTCCATGGCATTGTTTCATCAATATATTTGTTGGCGCGTTTTGCAAGGTTAAGGATATCGCCGACCGCGTCACTCATTTTAAATTCGCTGATATGTTTTTCCACGGCGGTAACTGTTTTTAGAGCAAACTGTTCAAGCTCATCGTCTACACCTTCATGCGTAGTTGGTTCGGGAATTTCTCCGCCGAAATATTTGTTGTTCATGGCAATCGTTCGGTTCACAAGATTGCCAATTGTGTTTGCAAGATCCGAATTGTACTTTTCAATCATTGTGTCATAACTGATGGAACCGTCGCTCGCATGCGGCATTTCGCTTAAAAGATAGTATCTTACCGCATCAACGCCGAACAGGCTTACCAGCTGGTCAGCATATATAACATTGCCGATTGATTTACTCATTTTGCTTTCGCCCGCGAGCAGGAAAGGATGTCCGTAAACCTTTTTTGGAAGCGGTTCGCCGAGCGCCATAAGCATAATCGGCCAGTATATAGTATGAAAGCGTACAATATCTTTGCCGATAATATGAACATCTGCTGGCCAGTATTTTTTGTATGCATTGCTTGGATTTTCCGTATCATAGCCAAGCGCAGTAATATAGTTAGAAAGAGCGTCAATCCAAACATAGATAACGTGTTTTTCATCAAATGTTACCGGAATTCCCCATTTAAAAGAAGTTCTTGAAACACATAAATCCTGTAGACCGGGTTTAATAAAATTGTTCAGCATTTCTTTCTTGCGTGCTTCGGGATAAATAAAATCTTTGTGTGTTTCGATGTATTCTTCTAGCTGTTTCTGATATTTTGAAAGCCTTAAAAAATATGCTTCTTCTTTAGCCGGCTGAACTTCGCGCCCACAGTCGGGACATTTGCCGTCCACAAGCTGAGATTCGGTCCAGAAACTTTCGCATGGCGTGCAGTAAAGCCCCTGATATTCACCTTTATAGATATCATCCTGATCATAGAGCTTTTTAAATATTTTTTGAACGGTTTTTTCATGATAGGAATCGGTCGTTCTGATAAATTTATCATACGTCGTATTCAGTAAATCGCAGATCGATTTGATTTGCGAAGCAATTTTATCAACGTATTCCTTAGGCTCAATACCTTCTTCTTTCGCAATTTCTTCTATTTTAATTCCGTGCTCGTCGGTACCTGTGCAGAAGAAAACATCATACCCCTGCATTCGCTTATACCTCGCAATAGCATCCGTGAGCACAATTTCATAGCTGTTTCCGATGTGCGGTTTGCGCGATGTGTAAGCAATGGCAGTTGTAATATAGTATTTGCCTTTTTTCATTTTCTTTTTCCTTCCTTTTGATTCTATATTAAAATAGTATACTTGATTTCGCTTAAAATTTCAACTGCTGTATTATACTAGTCTTTTACAAAGCAATATCCATGATTGTCATAATCGCAAATCCGCATATTGCGCCGACAGATGCTATTTTCCCAGACTCACTGCAAAAACTTTCAGGTATCAGCTCGTCTATAACTACCCAAATCATTGCTCCCGCCGCAAAAGAAAGAAGGTAAGGCAGAAGCGGTGCCGCAATGCTTACAAGAAGCGCACCGAGAACTGCGAATATCGGCTCAACAACAGCGGAAAGCTGTCCTATGAAAAAACTTTTTCCACGGCTCATTCCGCTCCTTCTCAAAGGCATGCTTACCGCAGCTCCCTCAGGAAAATTTTGTAGTCCGATGCCTATTGTTAAAGCTATTGCTGATGAAAGGGCGGATTTGTCGGTAGCACAAGCAAATGCGACTCCAAATGCCATACCTTCGGGAATGTTGTGCAAGGTGATTGCAAGAATAAGAAGGGATACGTTTTTGTCCTTGTTTTTGATTTTGTTTGTTTTGCTTATCAGTCTGTCTGCAAGATAAAGAAAAGCTGTGCCGAGCAACAGTCCGATTCCTATTGGAATCCAGCTGCCGTTCATTTCGTGAGCAGGAAGCAAAAGACTCCAGAAACTCGCCGAAAGCATAATTCCGGTGGCGAGACCAAGCATAAGGTTGAGCGCTTTTACGTTCATTTTTGTTATTAGAAAAACCGTAGCACTGCCGATTGCAGTTAACCCCCAGGTGAATATGCCACCGATCAGCGCCATAGTAACGTGATTCATTTTTATTCATCTCCGTATATCAGTTGGTTTAAGTCATATTCGGCTTAACCTTTATGTAGT
This sequence comes from uncultured Eubacteriales bacterium, assembly GCA_964623515.1. Lineage (GTDB taxonomy): Bacteria > Bacillota > Clostridia > Oscillospirales > Acutalibacteraceae > RUG714. The sequence goes on from CAZURV010000006.1 coordinate 54,812, forward strand.
TACTACATACTATGTGAAATTGAACTTAAAGTTACTTCGGGATTGTATTTTAAAAACATAAATGCTAAAATATAAATATGAAAAAATTTTTTGCTATTATATGCATATTGATTGTTTCTGTTGTAACTTCGGTTGTTGCTGATGCTTCTCCGAATATAAGCAGTAAAAATGCGATTTTAATTGATTTAAAAAACGGCGATACTGTTTTTTCCGTAAATGCAGATGAAAAAATCAAAATCGCAAGCATGACGAAAATTATGACATGTATTCTCGCCGTTGAAAATACGGAAGAGTTCGATGTTCCTTTTACGATTGATTCTTCTTTGCTTCCGCCGGAAAAAGAAGCGCACATTGTTGAGGCAGACCTTTCTTCCGCAGGTTTTGCGTGCGGAGATACGGTAACCGTAAGAGATTTGATTTACGGTCTAATGCTTCCGTCGGGAGCCGAATGTGCGGAGATTCTTGCGAATCTGACAGCGGGGGATACGGATTCTTTTGTAAAACTTATGAATTTGAAAGCTACGGAAATCGGATTATCATCCACCTGTTTTACAAATGCAGACGGCGAAGATAATACTTACAATTATTCCACTGTGAATGATGTTGCCTTAATGTTTTCTTACGGGCTCAAAAACGATTTCTTCAAAAGTGTTGTTTCTTCACGCGAATATATCACATCGAGCGGTATGAAATTGGAAAGCACAATCAGCCTGAAACAGAGAACGACGGGCAAGAATTATGACTGTATATCCGGTGGAAAAACGGGCACAACATCTGAGGCAGGACTTTGTTTGGCAAGTTATGCGGAAAAAAACGGTGAGGAACTGATGCTTGTGACTGCCGGAGCGCCTTTCGATTATGGTTCGGCGGTTAATCTGGAGGACGCGCAGACCGTTTACGAATATTATTTTGACAATTATGATTATGTGTATGTTTTCAGCAAAGGGCAGAATATAGCTTCCGTTAAAACAAAAGATTTATCCGAAGAAAATATGATTTGCACTGCCGAAGAGTCCGTTGAAAAATTTTTACCGCAGGATGCTCGTATTGATTACGTTTACAGTGGTTGTCACACTGTAGACAACTCTTTTCATAAAGGCGATCATATCGGAACTGTTTCGGTAGTGTGTGACGGAAAAACTATTTGCAAAACCGATGCGGTTTTAAAAGATGAACCGCATTTTAGCCTCTTCCGCTGGATTGAGAATCGCAAAAAAATTGTGCTACTTGTTTTTGCTTTTGCGGCAGTATTGTTTGTAGGGGTTCAATATATCGTCAGATATTTGGTACGCAAAAAAGGAAAATCCTAATGCCTCCTAAGAGGCGGGGAACATCGGCAAATAGGTTATATAAAGTTATGGTTGGAAATAAAATGAACAGAAAAAGAAAAGTAACGGTTTTAATGATTCTTGTTGTGTGTATTTTTATTTTAATTTCCGCTTTTTGTTTTGCAGAAGGTTATTGGACTTTTAATCCACCTGGAATGACTGCTTCGCAGACTGTTGAACGGTATATACAGTATTTTAATGCGGAAAATACCGTTGGTGCAAACTCTCTGCATTATACGTTCGGGCAAGAGGGCTTTTATTTTACTTATTTTGATTTGAAGCAATATAAAGATAATATTGATTGTATCTCAGCCGTAGAAATAGGAAAGTCTGATAAATATATTGTTGAACCGATAGCAAAGGAAGCAGTTTCCGTTTCGGCCGATTACACAATGGTAAAGGCTGAAGTTATTTCAAGCGGAGAAAAGAAAATGAATTGGGTGTTTATTCTTGTGAAAAAAAATGAAAATTCCCGCTGGCGCGTATGCTGGATGGGTTAATACATATAAATTGCTTAAGGAGTGCAGGTGTGTTACATAAAATTGAAGAAATTTTTTTATGGGTTATCATTTACAGTATAGTAGGCTGGATATATGAGTCAATTGTGTGTTCAATAGGGCAGAAAAGGCTTGTAAACAGGGGATTCCTAAATGGCCCTTATACTCCGATTTACGGGGTAGGTGCGCTTTTTGATATTCTTATACTCGGTTGGATTAAAAATCCGATACTGTTGTTTTTCCTCGGTGCTGTTGTTTGTTGTATCATTGAGTATATAACATCCTATTTAATGGAAAAACTTTTTCACGCCCGTTGGTGGGATTATTCAAAAAGAAGGTTCAACATTAACGGCAGAGTTTGTCTACTCGGTGCTATTGTATTCGGTATACTTTCGGTAGTCCTGCTGAAAGTGATTCATCCGATTGTTTCAACATATATCGGAATGATACCTCAGCCTTGGCTCCATATTGTTTCAAGCGTTATTTTTGTTTTGTTTGTAACGGATATAATCGTAACTGTTACTGGATTTACAGGATTTAATGATAAACTTAAGGAAATATCATTAATTTTTGAACAAAAAAAAGATATAGCGTTTAAATCTTTTGATATTTACAAAACAGAAGCAAATGAAAAAATAAAAGATGGTGCGGGGAAACTGAAAGAAAACGCAGTAAAAATCAAGGAAAACGCGTCGCGTTCAGCAGTTTTTTCCCTATATGAAAATATAACCGGAAAACTTAACAAACAGCAACGCAGAATGATAAAGGCATTTCCGAAACTTAAATCGCTTAAATACGACGATATATTATCCGATTTGCGTGAATTACTTAGTAAATTCAAAAACAAATCTGATTAAAATCGATAAAAAAACTGCGGTGCATTTCAATTTTGCACCGCAGTTTTTTCAATTATTATCAATAGTAAATTTCCCTGTAATTCCGAACATATTTTCTGGACCATTTTTCAACAGCTGTTTTTGAATAAGTTTTGGGCATTTGTGCGCATATCGAAGCGCTTTTCGCAATATTTCCGGCAACACCGATAATCTTTTTCAGCAGTTTTTTGTCCGTACATGCGCTTTTTGCTATCCCGATAAACTGTTTGAGATCAAGATTTATCATGGAAGCAATATCCGTTGAATTTGCGCCGATTGAAATGATTTCTGTGCACATCATTCCACTTGAGAACATATAGCTGATTTCTTCGGGAGTGAATTTCGTAAGCGCTACCTTAACACAGTCGAGAATACAGAAACCAAGTCCGAGTTCGTTATAATAGCTTCTCTGATACTGCCAGAGTGTATCGGCTGAATATATACCGTCTTTATCTGCTTCAACCGCATCTGCAAGCATTTTTGCGGCTTTCAGACTGTTTGCTATTCCCGAACCGATTATGGGCACTGTCATAAATGCGGCGTCTCCTATCGCGGCATATCCGTGGCATACGAGAACGGCAAGCGGCTGACGTACCGGAATATTAACAAACTGACCGCCTCTCACAACTTCGTTCGAAATACATGGATTGGTTTTTCGCAGAGAATTTAAAGTATCTTCAACTTCATCCATACTGAATGGTGAAAATCGTCCTATAAGCACATCGCACATATCATCCTCAGTTGCAAGCCAGCTTATTCCGAGTTTTCCGTCGTGAAGCAGATAAACCTGATATTTGTCTTCCGGCGTGAAATCGCCTTCTTTTTTGTAGAAAGCCCTGTAAACATAGAACTGGTTAAACGGACCTGTTTTTCTTTCAATATCGCAGAAAGCGGGGAGTTGTGTTCTTATCGGGCTATTCATACCGCAGGCATCTATCACAAGATCGGCGTAATATTCACCTTTGCTCGTCTTTATACCGACAATACGGTTTCCAATAAGTATCGGTGATTCAACGGTCGTTTCAAATTTGATTTTTGCATCATTATCTTCCGCATATTTTATAAGATGCTTGTAAATATCTTTCCGTTCAACTTTAATTTCAAGGTCCCATTCGGGGATATCTTGGTTGACTTTTGTTTGTTGGTCCGGACTGATGAAAGTCATATTCGTTTTATATTCCCATTTCCCGTCTTCTATCATAGGAATACCAGTATCTGTAAGTGCGTTGGGAGCAAAAATATCAGTCCAGTCATATCCCATATCTTCGCGCTTGTTCTTTTCAAATACAGTAACGTCGTATCCCATTCTTGCAAGATGGCCTGCAACGGCAAAACCGCCGTGTCCGCCTCCGGCAACAATAATTTCTTTTTTATTCATTGCTGTTCTCCTTTATTATTTTTAATGCAAGCTCTTCAAGCTGCTCAATGCTTTTTAGTTCTCCGCATGCACGCCGATAATAAGCCGCGCCCCTTATACCCTTAAGATACCATGCGGCGTGTTTGCGTGCTTCACGTATGCCTACTCGTTCACCTTTATATTCGATGATTTTATTAACGTGTTTCAGCATAATCAGCATACGGCTTTTAAGCGGCGGTTCAGGAATAATTCTTGTATGTTCAAGATATGCGCATATCTGCTGAAATATCCATGGTGCGCCAAGAGCCCCCTGGGCAATCATGATTCCGTCGCACCCTGTTTCTTCAAGCATTGTAATTGCGCTTTGAATATCGTGAATGCCTCCGTTGCCGAAAACCGGAATTTTAACTTCTCTTTTAACTTTGGCAATTGTCTTATAATCAATCGGAAAAGCATACATTTGTTCCCTTGTTCTTCCGTGTACAGTTACTGCTGACACTCCCTCGGCTTCAGCGATTTTTGCAAGTTCAGGAGCGTTTATATTCTGTCTGTCCCATCCTGTACGGCATTTTACCGTAACAGGAACTTCGGAAATCCGTACAACTTCTTTAATGATTGAATCGGCAAGAGACAGGTTCTGCATTAAAGCCGAACCGCCTCCGGATTTGACTATTTTCGGAGCAGGGCATCCCATATTTATGTCAATGATATCCGGCTTAAAATCCAAACATTTCCATGCGGCTTCTGCCATAGTTTTCGGAGAATTCCCGAAAATCTGCACTGCCGCCGGTCGTTCACGGTCGCTCAACGTCAAAAGCTCTCTGCTTTTTTTGTCATGCATAGTAAGACCTTTGGAACTTACCATCTCTCCTGTAACATATCCCGCACCGAAATTTATGCATATTTCGCGAAACGCCATATCTGCAACACCCGCCATTGGAGCGAGCGCTATATTGTTTTTTAACTGAACGTTTCCGATTTTCATATTCCTAATCCTATTTAATGGTTGAGATATATAAATAATATAGCATAAATAGCTTTTAAAAACAAATAATTTATGGTAAAATAGAATGCAAATCCAATAAAGATAAAAATCCTGAATTATGATGACTTTTGCAGTATACTGCGTTAAACGGAGGAACAACTTGAAATTACTTGTACTTGACGGAAACAGTATTGTAAACCGTGCGTTTTATGGGATAAGACAGCTGAACGCAAAAAACGGCTTAAACACAAATGCAATTTACGGATTTATGAATATTCTTCTGAAGCTTCGTGAGCAGACGGAACCTGACGCTATCGCCATAGCTTTTGATTTACGAGCACCTACGTTCAGGCACAAAATGTATGATAAGTACAAAGCGGGCAGAAAGGGGATGCCTCCTGAGCTTGCGGAACAGATGCCTGTGCTGAAAGAACTTTTGAGCGCATTGGGTTATAAAATCGTTGAAAAAGAGGGATACGAGGCAGACGATATTTTGGGAACGCTTTCTCACGCCTGCCTTGAAAGCGGAGATTTTTGTTATATTGCCACCGGAGACAGGGACAGCTTGCAGCTTGTTAACGAAAACTGCAATGTAATCCTCGCAACAACAAAGGCGGGACAGGCACATTCCGATTTTTATGATATTGAAGCGGTTAAAGAAAAATACGGTGTTGAGCCGATAAAACTGATTGATATAAAAGCCATTCAAGGTGACAGTTCAGATAACATCCCGGGTGTTGCGGGAATCGGTGAAAAAGGCGCACGGGATCTTATTTCACGTTTTGGTTCAGTAAAAAACATATATGAGCATATTGATTCATTAGATATAAAAGACAGTATCAGAAAAAAACTGCTGGCATCAAAAGATATGGCCTTTTTGAGCCGTGAGCTTGGTGAGATATGCCTTTGTGTACCGATTGACACAAATATTGATTCTTATAAAATCGGTGCGTGCGACAGAGAAAAGTCAATAAAGATTTTAAGAGAACTTGAGCTTTTCAGTATTATGAAACGTCTTTCTTTTGAAGCAACCGAACCGATTGCGGGTGAAATGAGCGAATATAGAGTCGAATATGCCGAAACGGAGGATTTATTCGATTTATGTAGAAAAATCGAATTCGAGGGAAAGGCTTATTTTTCCGTCAAAGCAGATAATGAAAACATCGGAATCGCGGTTTTGGCAGAAGATAAAGTGTTTTTTGTACAGTCGGATAATTTTGCGTTTTATGATTTTCTGAAAACATTTTTTGAAAGTGGTTTGGCTAAATATACCGATAACTCCAAACCTGCGTATGCTTTGGCGGATGAATACGGTATAGAATTAAAAAACGTGGTTATGGACTGTGCGCTTGCAGGTTATCTGCTCAATCCGTCGGCCAATGATTACTCTGCCATACGTCTTGCACAAGAATACGGAGTAACCGTGCCTGTTATTGAAGGCGCAGGTGAAAATCTGATTACGGCAGAGTCTGCATCCGTGCTTCGCATTTTAAGTGAAAAACTTTCTGTTTTGATCGAACAGAATAATCAAAAAGCCCTTCTTTCGGATATAGAAATTCCTTTGGCTGAAGTCCTTGCTTCCATGGAATCTGTCGGATTTGACGTCAATGAAGCGGGTATAAAAGAATTTGGCGAGACTATCGGTTTAAGAATTGATAATATTACTTCGGAAATTTACGGTATGATTGGCAGAAAAATCAATCTGAACAGCCCGAAACAGCTTGGAGCGGCGCTGTTTGAAGATTTGGGACTGCCATGCAAAAAGAAAACCAAAAGCGGTTATTCTACAAAGGCGGATGTGCTGGAAAGTCTGACGGACAAGCATCCTGTTATTCCTCTCATTCTTGAATACAGAACGTTATCAAAGCTCAAGTCAACGTATTGCGACGGGTTGCTTAAAGTGATTGCGCCCGACGGTAGAATACATTCATCTTTCAACCAATTGGAAACACGAACTGGGCGTATAAGTTCAACCGAACCAAATTTGCAAAATATACCGGTGCGTACTGAGCTTGGCGCAGAGTTAAGGAAATTCTTTATTGCTAAAAACGGATATTTGCTCGTTGATGCGGATTACAGTCAGATTGAATTGCGTGTTCTTGCTGCGGTTGCGGATGATGAAAAAATGATTGAAGCATTTAACAGCGGCGAAGACATTCATTCCACAACTGCTTCGCAGGTGTTTAATACGCCTATCGAAGATGTAACGCACGAGATGAGAAGCAGGGCGAAGGCCGTAAATTTTGGAATTGTTTACGGAATAGGCGCGTTTTCTCTGGGAAAAGATATTGGTGTGCCTTATGCGCAGGCGGACAGTTATATTAAAGGCTATCTTATGCATTACAACGGAGTTGCCGATTATATGAAAAGCATAGTGAAGAAGGCGAAAGAAAACGGTTATGCTTCAACCTTGTTCGGCAGAAGGCGCTATCTTCCTGAGCTGAATTCTTCGAACGGGAAGCTTCGTTCTTTCGGAGAACGTGTGGCAAAAAATATGCCGATTCAGGGAACTGCTGCCGATATCATTAAAATTGCTATGGTCAGGGTTTACAGGCGTTTGAAAGCGGAAAAACTTAAATCCCGCCTTATCCTTCAAGTGCATGATGAACTGATTATTGAAGCGCCCGAAAGCGAAGCTGACTATGTAAAAAAATTGCTCAAAGAGGAAATGGAAAATGCCTGTACAATGAAAGTTTCATTGCTTGCAGAGGTCAACGCAGGGAAAACATGGTATGAGGCAAAAGGATGAAAATTGAGCGTTTGTCGTCGAAACATATATCCGGACTGTGCGCCGTAGAAAAAGTATGCTTTATCCGTCCGTGGAGCCGGCTGTCCTTTGAAGCGGAGCTTGAAAATAAATTTTCTCTTGCGTTTGTGGCTGTTGAAAATGGGAAAGTTTTAGGTTCTATTATCGCAAACAATGTTTATGGGGAATGCTATATAAAAAAGCTTGCGGTTTTACCGGAACACCGCAGGCGCGGCATTGCTTCAAAGCTTTTAAATCAAATTGTTATGCACATTTCCAATGCTGATGACAGACCTGCTCAAATCTTGCTTGAAGTACGTAAAAGCAATATTGCGGCAATAAAATTATATAAGAAATTCGGGTTTGTTAAAATCTACGAGAAAGAAAACATGTATGAAAATCCGCGTGAAAACGCGCTTGTTTTTGTAAGGGAGTTTAAATGAAAATTTTAGCGATTGAATCATCCTGTGACGATACGTCCGCCGCTGTTGTCGAAAACGGTCGGAACGCGCTTTCAAACGTGATTGCTTCGCAGATAGAAGAGCATATTGTTTACGGAGGTGTTGTGCCTGAAATTGCTTCTCGTATGCATACTGAGGCTATAAGCGCTGTTGTTTTAAAGGCGCTCAAAGAGGCGGAATGCACAATTGACGACATTGACGCATTGGCGGTTACATATGCTCCGGGACTTATCGGTGCGCTGCTTGTCGGCGTGAATTTTGCAAAAGGTCTTTCCTATTCCTGCAAAAAGCCTTTAATTCCTGTTCATCATCTTCGCTCTCATATTGCCGCAAATTATTTAACGCACAGCAAGCTGAAACCTCCGTTCATATGTCTGGTTGCCAGCGGAGGACACAGCCATATTGTTATGGTAAAGGATTATAATGATTTTAAAATAATCGGAAAAACACGCGATGATGCAGCGGGTGAGTGCCTTGATAAAGCGGCTAGGACGATGGGATTGCCATATCCCGGCGGACTTAATCTTGATAAGTTCGCCGCAGACGGCGATGATTCAGCGTTCGCGTTTCCTCATCCTAAATTTGAAAACGCACCTTATGATTTCAGTTTTTCCGGGCTTAAAACCTCTGTCATTAACTTGATTCACAATGCTTCCCAAAAGAGGATTCGGCTTAATCTGAAAGATGTAGGTGCATCGTTTCAAAAAGCCGTTGTGGATTGTCTTTCAGATAACGCCGCAAGAGCTACTGAAGATTATAAACAGACAACTCTTGTACTGGCCGGAGGCGTATCGGCAAACAGCGTTTTAAGAAAAAGAATGCGTGAAATTTGCAATATCAAGAATATAAACTTGTATTTTCCAGAATTGAAGTACTGTGGGGATAATGCCGCAATGGTCGGCGCGCAGGCATATTATCAGTTTAAAGCGGGTTTAGTCGCTTCATCGGATTTAAATGCGTATGCAACAATGCCGATTGATGAATTATTTGGTATAAATGGATAATTTTATGCAAAATGTATATTTAGATAGTGTTTTTTTATCTTAATTTATCAAAAAATTATATGGATTGTAAAAATGCGATGTAGTATAATTATTAAGACAAAATTATTTCTTCATTTAAGAAGAAAGGAGAACAGTTATGACTAACAATAAATCAATTCTCGATTGGATTGAAGAAAAAAAAGCTCTTGTAAATCCCGACAAAGTAGTTTGGATTGACGGTTCTGAAGCACAGTTGGATGAACTTCGTGCTGAGGCTGTTTCAACCGGCGAAATGATTAAGCTTAATGAGGAAAAGCTTCCAGGCTGTTATCTTCACAGAACAAAGCCCAATGATGTTGCCCGTGTTGAAGACAGAACGCTTATCTGCACGCCCACAGAAGAAGAAGCCGGTCCTACTAATCATTGGATGGAACCCGAGAAGTGTTATAAAATGCTTTATGATATTGCACGCGGAACTTATAAGGGACGCACTATGTATGTTATTCCATATTCAATGGGCCCGGTTGGTTCGCCCTTCTCAAAAATAGGTATTGAGCTTACGGATTCAATCTATGTTGTTCTTAATATGTCCATTATGACGAGAGTAGGTCAGAATGTACTCGACACGCTTGGAGACAGCAACGACTGGATTCGCGGTTTTCATGCAAAATGCGATGTCGATCCTGAAAAAAGATGGATTGTTCAGTTCCCACAGGATAATACAATTATTTCTGTTAATTCGGCTTATGGTGGAAATGTTCTTCTCGGTAAAAAATGCTTCGCGCTTCGTATCGCTTCTTTCCTTGGGAAAAATGAAGGCTGGATGGCCGAACATATGCTGATTCTCGGTATAGAGAATCCACAGGGTGATACAAAATATATTTGCGCTGCATTCCCGTCAGCATGCGGTAAAACCAATCTTGCAATGCTTATTCCTCCCGAAGGATATAAAGCTAAAGGATATAAAGTATGGTGTGTAGGCGATGATATTTCATGGCTTCGCATCGGTCAGGATGGAAGACTTTATGCAATTAACCCGGAGAACGGCTTCTTTGGTGTTGCACCCGGCACAAATATGAAGTCAAATCCGAATGCACTTCTTTCAACCAAAAAAGGCACAATTTTCACAAACGTTGCGCTAAATACAGACGATATGACCGTTTGGTGGGAAGGCTTAACGAAAGAGCGCCCCGAGCATGCGATTGACTGGATGGGCAATCCGTGGCCAATAGACAGCAAAGACAAAGGCGCACATCCAAATTCAAGATTCACTGCTCCCACAGCGAACTGTCCTTGTCTCAGCCCTGAATTTGAAAATCCGCAGGGTGTACCTGTATCGGCCATTGTTTTCGGTGGGCGCCGTGCAAAACTTGCACCGCTTGTTTATCAGTCAAGAGATTGGAATCATGGCGTCTTTGTAGGTTCCGCAATGGCTTCTGAAACAACTGCAGCAGCAGCAGGCGCTGTTGGCGTCGTTCGTTCTGATCCTATGGCTATGCTTCCGTTCTGCGGTTACAATATGGCTGATTATTGGGGGCATTGGATTGAAATGGGTAAAAAGCTCGGTGACAAAGCCCCTAAAATCTTTAATGTTAACTGGTTTCGCAAGGATGACGAAGGCAACTTTATGTGGCCCGGTTTCGGCGATAACCTCAGAGTTCTGGAGTGGATTATTAAGAGATGCGAAGGTGATGTTGAAGCTAAGGAAACAGCAATTGGTTATGTACCTTATGCTGAAGATATTAATCTTGAAGGCCTCGAGGGTGAAGTTACTGTGGATAGTTTAAACGCTATGCTCGCTGTAGATAAGGAACTTTGGCTTGAAGACACAAAGCGTATTGAAGAACTCTATGCTAAGTTTAACGGACGTGTTCCCAAAGAACTTACAGACTGCCTTGAAACGCTTAAGAGAAATGTTCAATAATTAAATGAATTTTTAAACACAGCTAATCCGTTTGCAGGTTAGCTGTGTTTTTTTGTCATTAACATTTAATTAGTGATTTTTTTCAATATTTTTGTTATAATATAAATCAGAATGTTATTTGATAACGGAGTGATGATTTTTGGATTTCCAGGCAGCGGAAAAACGCGCTGTTGAGCTTAGAAAAATTTTGAAGTATCACAGCGACCTTTACTACAATCAAGATGATCCAGAAATTGAGGATTATGAATACGATCAGTTAAATAATGAACTAAAAAGAATAGAAGAGGAATTTCCGCTTCTCGTAATTCCGGACAGCCCTACGCAGAAAGTCGGCGGCAAGGCCAGTGAACTTTTTTCAAAAGTAACGCATCGGGTTAAAATGGAAAGTCTACAGGATGTTTTTTCATATTCGGATGTATATGATTTCGTTGAACGAGTGCATAAAATCAGTAGCGATGCCGCTTTTACTGTCGAACCGAAGATAGACGGCTTGTCCGTTTCACTCGAATATGTGCACGGTGTTTTCCTGCGGGCTTCAACGCGCGGAGACGGTATTGTCGGCGAAGATGTTACCGACAATATCAAAATGATTGCGGATGTACCAAAAAAACTTTCTCAGTCGGTTCCGTTCCTTGAAGTGCGTGGCGAAATTTATATGCCGCATTTGAGTTTCATTTCCCTTGTTAAAGAGCAGGAACTTAACGGAGAAAAAACATTTAAAAATCCGCGCAATGCGGCAGCAGGTTCTTTAAGGCAGAAAAATCCGGAAATTGTTGCGGGCAGGGGACTGAGCATATTTATATTTAACATTCAACAGATTGAAGGGAAGGCGCTTTCGTCACATAAAGAGTCACTTGATTTTCTAGCTGAACTCGGATTTCATGTTATTCCGTCTTATACGCTGTGTAAAAATGCCGAAGAAATCGTGGATCAGATAAAAAAAATAGGTGAAAACAGACTTGGCCTGCCTTTTGATATTGACGGGGCAGTTGCTAAAGCAGATGATTTTGCAGTCCGTGAAGAGCTCGGCAGTACAGCAAAATTCCCTAAATGGGCGATAGCTTTCAAATATCCGCCGGAAGAAAAACAAACCGTGCTTAAAGATATTGAGATAAATGTAGGCCGAACAGGTGTTTTAACGCCGACAGGTATTTTTGAACCCGTTATTCTTGCCGGGACAACAGTTTCAAGAGCAACGCTTCATAATCAGGATTTTATAACGGATAAAGGCATTCAGATAGGTGATTCCGTTCTTATCAGAAAAGCAGGTGATATTATACCTGAGGTTGTAAACGTTGTTGAGCATATAGAGGAGAACGGTATTTATCGTATTCCGGATAAATGCCCATCTTGTGGTGCGCCTGTATTCCGTGAAGAAGGCGGTGCGGCTGTAAGATGTTTTAACGATAAATGCCCTGCACAGCTTGTCAGAATTTTAATTCATTTTGCGAGCCGGGATGCATATGGGATAGAAGGACTTGGAGAATCCATTATTGAACTTTTTGTTGAAGAGGGCCTTATATCTTCGCCTGTCGATATTTTTAAGCTTAAAGCAGAGGATATTGAACGTCTGGAAGGATTTAAGGAAACATCGGCAAACAATCTTATAAAAGCAATCGAGCAGTCGAAACAAAGCGATTTGTCAAAACTGATTTTTGCGCTGGGAATCAGGCATATCGGCGCAAAAAATGCGGCGCAACTGGCTTCGCACTTCAAAACGATGGACAATTTAATTTCGGCTTCGTATGATGAAATATTGTCAATAGAGGGATTTGGTGCTATAATGGCTGAAAGTGTGCGCGAATTTTTCGCCACCGCCGATAATATAAAAATGATTGAAGAGTTTAAATCTCTCGGCTTGAATATGAAGTCTCTTTTTGAAATTAGGGATGCGCGTTTTTCCGGACAGACTTTTGTTCTCACAGGTACTTTGAGCAGATATAAGCGTTCGGAGGCTTCTAAAATTATTGAATCGTTCGGAGGAAAAACTTCAACAAGCGTTTCAAAAAAGACTTCCTTTGTCCTTGCAGGCGAAGAGGCGGGCAGTAAACTTGAAAAAGCAAATAAACTTGGAGTAACGGTAATCAGTGAATCTGATTTTGCCAAAATGATTTCTTAAGAGGTTGTTATGTACGAAATTGATGAATTACTGAAAAAAGTTAAGCGTATTCATATGATTGGAATAGGCGGTTCCGGAATGTGCCCTTTAGCTGAGATACTTCATACTCAGGGTTATGAACTTTCCGGTTCTGATAATAATGAAAGCGATATATTAAAAAGAATACGAAAGATGGGGATTCCCGTTGTTATGGGGCATTATCCCGAAAATGTCGACGGTGCGGAAATGGTAGTTCATACGGCTGCGCTTCTTGCAGACAATCCCGAACTAAAAGCGGCACAAGATAAAGGTATACCGACTTTTCAGAGAAGCGAACTGCTCGGCGCGGTAAGCCGTATGTTTGATAACTGTATCGGTGTATGCGGCACGCACGGCAAAACAACTGTAACATCGCTTCTGACGCAGATTCTCATTTATTCGGGAAAAGATCCCAGCGCTGTAATCGGCGGAAAGCTTCCTTTGATTGATGCCTACGGCAGGGTCGGGAAAAGTGAAATTTTTGTTTGTGAAAGCTGTGAATATGTGAATACATTTTTAAAGCTTTCTCCGAAAACTGCTGTTATTTTGAATATTGACGCCGATCATCTTGACTTTTTCAAAACGATGGAGAATCTGAAAGCATCGTTCACAAAGTTTGCGGATATGGCTGATAATCTTATTATTAACGGTGATGATGCAAACACGCTTGAAGCAGTTTCAAAAACGACTGATTTGCAGAATAAAAATATCATTAAATTCGGACTTTTAGAAACAAATGATTATTACGCCAAAAACATATGTATGGTAAAAGGCAGAGCTGTTTTTGATGTTTATAAAAGAGGAGAAAAGCTTTTTTCACTTCATCTTCTTGTTCCCGGGAAACATAATGTTTATAATGCGCTTGCGGCAACGGCGGTAGCTGAATTTGAGGGTTGCACTTATGATAATATAAAAAAAGGAATTGAGGATTTCGGCGGTGCGGGCAGACGGTTTGAATTTTTGGCAGAAATCGGTGGCATAACGATTGCCGATGATTATGCGCATCATCCTAAAGAACTGCGGGTTACGCTTGAATCGGCAATGGATATGGGATATAAACGAGTTTGGGCGGTATTTCAGCCTTTCACTTATTCCAGAACTGTTAATCTGTTTGATGATTTTGTAGACGTTCTTAAAATACCGGATAAATGTGTTATGAGCGAGATTATGGGATCGCGAGAGATAAACACATATAATATTTATACCAAAGATTTGGCGGAGAAAATCCCCGGAAGTGTATGGTTCAGCACGTTTGAGGAAATTGCCTCTTATGTTGTTGAAAACGCGCAGGACGGAGATTTGATTATAACTCTTGGTTGCGGTGATATTTATAAGGCGGCAAAGATAATGATAGAAAAATTAAATAATAAATAATTTCACATAGTAAATATGCTCCTCATAGGATGTTAGAGATAAACAATCTATGGGGAGGTTTTTTTATGTGCGGTTGCAGTGTGCTGTTTATCGGTGGGGACAAACGGCAGTTATATTGTGCAAAAGCGCTTTTGGATATGGGTTATGAAGTTTCCGTTTTCGGGTTTGATAAAGAAGATGGAGTTTGTACGGGATTAATGAGTTTTTCAAGCATTAAAATCGCCGTTATACTTGCAGATGTTGTTGTTTTGCCGACTCCATGTATAAAAGACGGATTATTATATATGCCTTTATCGGAAGAAAAAGTTTCAGTCGAGGATATCTGTCGTTTTACGGATAAAGATAAAATTATTTTTGGCGGCTTCAGTAGCGAATTGTTAGGGACTTTAACCAATCGCGGATATAAAGTGCATAATTTCTTGGATGACGAGGAGCTTACCGTAATAAACGCGAATCTTACGTCGGAGGGGACCGTTAATCTTATTATGAATAACAGTGATTATGCTTTGAACGGACGTAAAGTCCTGATTACCGGGTATGGCAGAATAGGAAAAACACTTTCAAAAATTCTTTGCAATCTGGGAGCAGATGTAACGGTTGCTGTCAGAAAGAAATCAGATGCGGCATGGGCGAAGATAGGCGGCTGTCAGAGCGTGATGTATAAGAACATTAAATCTCTTAGACAGTATGATATGGTCATAAATACAGTGCCCGCCGCCGTTATGGACAACAGGCTCTTTTCTGTCGTGCATGATAAAATAATTATAGAATTGGCTTCATCTTCATTTATTGACCCGAAAGATAATGTTTTTATCAATGCAACGGGAATACCAGGTAAATACGCGCCTTATGACAGCGGAATGCTAATGTCAGATATTATTCATTCTGAAATCGGAGAGTGTTATTATGATTAGGGTTGGATTTGCACTTACCGGTTCATTTTGTGCATTTGACAAAGCGATTAAATCAATGGAGGAGCTTGCAGCAAAGGGTTATGACATAACTCCTGTTATGTCTTTCAATTCTTTTGCACTTAATACAAAATTCGGAGAAGCAGACTTTTTTAAAAATAAAGTAAAGAAAATCTGCGGAAAGGATATCATACATACGATTCAGGACGCTGAACCTATAGGACCTGAAAAGATGTTTGATGTTTTGCTGATTGAGCCTTGTTCAGGTAATACGATTGCAAAAATAGCAAATGGAATCGTTGATACTTCCGTTATTATGGCGGTGAAATCTCATCTGCGCAATTCGCGACCTGTGGTTGTTGCGGTTTCAACAAACGACGCACTTGGCAATGCTGCAAAAAATATCGGGTTGCTTTTAAATATGCGGAATATGTATTTTGTTCCGATGGGGCAGGATAACCCTTTTGGGAAACCGCGTTCCGTTGTTGCTGATTTTTCACTTACAGAGCAAACGTTGCTTTTTGCTTTAAAGAATGAACAAATTCAGCCGATTATTAAATCTTATTGAAACGAAAGGAAATGTAAAGAGTGCCTTTTGGATTTTATAATTCACAATTTATTAACATTTAAAGTATTGACACGCGTTGGTAAAAGTTGTATATTTTTATACAGGTTGGCACTCTAAGCAAAAGAGTGCTAAATGTATAAAAATGGTGTAAGAGGTAAATATTATGTTTACAGCACTTCACAGCTTTGATGCATTCTTCTATAATATTGCATTCAAGCTTCACGAGTCGGCGGCTGATTCAATTATAACACCTATTGCAACAGTAGTTTCTTTTCTTGGCGATAATGGGCTAATATGGATACTGCTTGCATTAGGTTTGCTTTTATTTAAAAAAACAAGGAAAATTGGTGTTGTAGTCTGTTTGGCAATTGTTTTGGACGTAATTGTTGTTAACGGAATATTAAAAGTTCTTATTGATCGCCCGAGACCATGGGTAACAGGCGATTTTCCTCAGATTACACGGGACTATGTTCAACAGAGACTGATAAGTATTCCCAGTGATTCGTCATTTCCGTCAGGTCATACGGCATCTGCGTTTGCGGCGGCAACAGGTCTTGTTATGGCTACCGATAAAAAACGTGGTTACACAGTTTTTGCAGTTATTCTGGCTTTTATGATTGCGGCTTCAAGAATTTATGTCTGTGTTCATTATCCATCAGACGTTTTTGCCGGACTGATTGTTGGAATTATTTTAGGAATTATTGCATATTTTGTTGTCAAAGCTATTTATAATTCGCTGGATAAAAGCGGAAAGTTACCAAAACTTAATAGCGTGATAACTGGAAAGAAATGGGGTATATAAAATGAAAATGAAATTGAAACCATTATTCGACAAAGTAGTATTGAAATTTGTCGAGGCAGAAGAAACAAGTTCAGGCGGTATTCTCCTTGCTTCATCTGCTAAAGAAAAGCCTGAAGTTGCAGAAGTTGTAGCTGTGGGACCGGGCGGAACGATTGACGGTAAAACCGTTGAAATGTGTTTGGCTGTTGGTCAAAAAGTAATAACAAGCAAATATTCAGGAACAACCGTTAAAATAGACGGCGAGGAATATGTTATTGTTAAACAGTCAGATATTCTTGCAACAGTTGAATAAAGGAGGTCGTTAGAATGGCAAAACAAATTATTTATGGTGAAGAAGCACGTAAATCGCTTCAGACGGGAATTGATAAACTAGCAGATACAGTTAAAATTACACTCGGACCGAAAGGGCGCAATGTCGTTTTGGATAAAAAGTTCGGTTCTCCGCTGATTATAAATGACGGTGTTACAATTGCAAAGGAGATTGAATTAGAAGATCCTTTTGAAAATATGGGTGCGCAGCTTGTTAAAGAAGTCAGCACGAAGACAAATGATGTGGCGGGAGACGGTACAACAACCGCAACTTTGCTTGCACAGGCTCTTGTAAGAGAGGGCGTTAAAAATGTTTCGGCAGGCGCGAATCCCATGGAAATAAAAAAAGGTATGAAAAAAGCTGTTGAAGTTGCCGTTAAGTCAGTGAAAAGCGATTCAAAGGCGGTAAGCGGCGCTGACGATATTACGCGTGTAGCAACAGTATCTGCCGGCGATGAAGACATCGGTGTTCTCATTGCAGATGCAATGGGCAAAGTTTCTTCCGACGGGGTTATAACCGTGGAAGAATCAAAAACAGCTGATACCACCTGCGATGTAGTTGAAGGCATGCAGTTTGACAGAGGGTATATTTCACCTTATATGGTAACAGATACCGACAAAATGGAAGCTGTAATCGATGATCCGTATATCCTGATCACAGATAAAAAAATCAGTAATATACAGGAAATTATTCCCGTTCTAGAAACCTTGCTGAAATCAGGCGGCAAGCTTGTTATAATCGCAGAAGATGTTGAGGGAGAAGCTCTTGCCACAATCCTTCTCAACAAACTGCGCGGCACATTCTCCTGCTTCTGTGTAAAAGCTCCCGGTTTCGGTGACAGACGAAAAGAAATGCTTCAGGATATCGCGATTCTTACCGGTGGTCAGGTGATTTCTTCCGATCTTGCTCTTGATCTCAAAGATACACAGATTTCACAGCTTGGACGTGCGCGTCAGATTAAAATAACAAAAGATAATACGATTATTGTTGACGGAGCAGGTGATTCTGCTGACATCAAATCCAGAATTGCGCAGATACGTGCACAACTTGAAGAAACAACAAGTGAATTTGATAAAGAAAAACTTCAGGAACGTCTTGCAAAACTTTCCGGCGGCGTTGCAGTTATCCGTGTAGGCGCGGCAACCGAAATTGAGATGAAAGAAATGAAACTCCGTATTGAAGACGCTCTTGCCGCTACGAAGGCCGCTGTTGAAGAAGGTATTGTTGCGGGAGGCGGCGTTGCTTTAATCAATGCAATCCCCGAAGTTGAAAAGTTAATGGATTCCGATAATCCGGATTTCAACACAGGCGTCAAAATTGTTTTGCGCGCACTTGAAGAGCCGGTGAGACAGATTGCAGCGAATGCCGGCGCAGAAGGATCTGTTGTTATTGATAAAATTAAAAATTCCGGAGAAAAGGGTTACGGCTGTAATTTTGCAAATGAGAGCTATGGCGATATGGTAGAGGCAGGAATTGTAGATCCTACCAAAGTTACGCGTTCTGCTCTTGAAAATGCGGCTTCCGTTGCCGCTATGGTGCTTACAACCGAATCGCTTGTAACGGATATTCCCGATCCACAGGCCGACGCGGCAGCTAACGCTGCAATGGCACAGGGCGGAGAAATGTATTAAAATTTAATACAAATAAAAATTCAGAGGCTGTTTCTTTGAAACAGCCTCAATTTATTAATTGAATACAGTTAAGAGTTATCGTACTTTTTTTTACTTTTGAAAACGCTGTAAATTTGATATACGCTTATCAGAAGAAGAAAACCGCCGAATATTCTTTTGAGCAGATTATCATTCAGTTTGCCGCCAATTAAAAGCCCGACTAAAACTCCTATGATTCCAAAAGCGACAATCGGAAAGGCGATTTTCAATTTTACAAGTCTATTTTTAAAGTGAAAAAAAAGTCCGATAACAGCGCAGGGAATGAAGAAAATTAAATTGATTCCCTGTGCGTTCCTTTGAGCGGCTTCCGTAAACAATATCAGATAAATTACAAGCACACAGCCTCCGCCGACTCCGATAGAACCTAAAAATCCAGAAAAAATCCCAACAATAAAATTTATCAAAAAAACAACATCCTAATTCCGGAATATATCATAAACACCGCAAAAATGATTTTCAGCGCCTTGTTCGGTATTTTATCCAGTAGCAGTCCTCCGAAAACCGCGCCAATAATTCCTCCCGGTAAATAAGGGAGTGCACTGTTTAAAACCACATATCCCTTGCTGAGATATATGCCTGCGCTGACTGTGGTAAGGGGAAGTATGATCAAAAGAGAAGTTGCATGTGATTCCTGCGCCGTTAAACCCGATTTGTTCAGCGTCGGCACCGCGAGCATACCTCCGCCAGCGCCGAGCAGTGCGTTTATAATTCCTATTATAAACCCGGAAATATATTTCAAATATTTCATATTTATATTTTTTTCTTAACTCTTTATTTTATACAGTAAAAATCCCCGAATAAAATATTCGAGGATAAAGTTCCCGCTGTGCCGGTCACCGCAGTTGATAACCTGCTTCCATGCAGGTGGGTTTGCGCCGTATAACTTTACTGCTCCCAGCTTCTGTTATAAAACAGGAGGTCTGCAAACCATTACAAGAGCGTAATCCCTATAAAATAAGTGTTGGGTTATAAATGCTATGTGTTGTCGAACACAGCAGGAGAATATTTTGTTTTACTGCTCTATATCCAGGGGTTCTATTTCGTATAAATCTGCAAGTCTTTCTTCAAAAATTGCAGATATATCGTTGAATATTTCTTCGTCTTCAATAGGGGCAAGGATTGAATTTCCGTTTTCTTCAATTGCTTCAAGGATGATGAGTTCACCGTCGGAAGAAAGTATATCTTCCGGATCGTCATAAACGGGAATAATCGCAACATAGCGTGCATCATCCGTTTCGATAGCATCAGCAATTTCAAATGTGTGAACGTTGCCTTCATCGTCTTCTACTGTTATAATATCAGGATTGTATATTTCGTTATCTTTATTCATATTTATTATCTCCGTTCAATAAAATTTTAAACGATTTTTACAAATAATGCAATATGTATTTGCTCTTTTCATATTTATTTTTAAATATTTTTTTGGTAGAAAAGGTCGGAATTGACAAGTTGTGTTATAATGATTGAAAAGCGTGGTGTTTATTTTGGAAAAAAGAGATATAAGGAAAATATACAGAGCAAAACGATATAACATATTAAACAAAGAGGAAAAAAGTAAAATTATCGTTTCAAAAAT
Organism: uncultured Eubacteriales bacterium; assembly: GCA_964623515.1. GTDB lineage: Bacteria > Bacillota > Clostridia > Oscillospirales > Acutalibacteraceae > RUG714. The sequence goes on from CAZURV010000006.1 coordinate 75,316, forward strand.
AGTGAACAGTAAATTTTTTATAGAAGCTGAAACGGTAGCGCTGTATGCGCCGTTTGACGGAGAGACGGATTTATTTGATCTATTTCCTGTTTGTAAGAGAATGAATAAATCTGTATGTTTTCCCGCGATAACGGGTAAGGGTAAAATGCAATTTTGTTATATTGAAGATTTAAAGAGTTTGCACGCAGGTGCATTCCATATTCTTGAACCGTCAGGCAATAAAATCTGCTCTCCAAACAGCATCGACTTAATCCTCGTGCCGGGGATTTGCTTTGATAACAATATGCACAGAATAGGATACGGCGGGGGATATTATGACAAGTATTTGTCCGGGGTACATGCCACTAAAATGGGTATATGTTTCAGCGGGCAGATTTTCGCTGGAGAATTTCCATTTTCGGAAGGTACCGATATACCGATGGATTTAATTATATGCGAAAAGTGTATTTTATCATCCGAATAATTTTTAATTCTAGCAAAAGATTATGGAAAAAACAGCATTCTGGCTTTAATTAATCTAAAGGTTTAAAATTAATTGAATAAAGAATTTAGCGTAAATGCTGATTAATATAAACAATCCGGATTTTTTCGGTTATTAAATCAACTGTTTTTTTGTATACTTTGTCTGCTTTCTTTTCATAAAAAACAATCGGCATCGCTTAAATTCATAGAATCGGCTTTTTGTTTTTTTCTTTATATTGTTTCTTCAATACGTTCATTTTTCTTTATGATATTAACATTGTAAAAAACTTTGGCTTATATATTTTTTGTAAATATTCCTTTTGTTTTAGTAAAAGATGGAATCTGTGTTTTTATCGTTTCAAAAAAAAGAAGCCGTTTAAACGGCTTCTGGAGCTGATAGCGAGAGTTGAACTCGCGAACCTCATCCTTACCAAGGATGCGCTCTACCTACTGAGCTATATCAGCATGGCAACGCTATTTATTATAAATGGAAAGAATCCATTTGTCAATAAAAATAATAAATTTAGTACACAGAATGTTGAATTTTAAATAAGTATATGATATGATAACAATGATAAGAGGTGGGTGTTAGGATGGCGCTTTTTAAAACATCTGTTTTCGGCGGATATAATAAAAAAGAAGTAGAAGCATATATAAAACAAATCAAAATGTCTTTCAGTAAGCGCAAAACTGAGCTGGAAGACCAAATCAAACAATATAAGGCTGTTATTGATGAACTGCAAAAACGTGTCGACGTGCTTAACGAACAGGTTGAGGTATATGAGGCTGAAAGGCAGTCTATGCTTTCGGAACTCGGTGCGCAGGAAACTGAGGTAAAATGCCTCAACGGCGTGATTACCGATCTGAAAGCTGAAATTGATGAACTTAACGAAATGATAAACACGCTCAAATCGAACAGCTATGAAAAAAATGCTGAAAAAATAACGGAAATCAGCGATTATAAAATTCGAAAAAAAAGTTCCAATCGAATCACGCTCAAGCTTAAAGGTAAAAAGCGCGTGGGAGATCGTAGCTATGATGACGAATTTAAAATTATATCTCCTGAACACGCGGTTAAAGTTAAAGTTTCGGATGTGAAAAAATATTAGTTCATTCACCCTGATTATAAATTTTTGTTTATAATCAGGGTAATTTTTATACAAAAAATCCTCCGTTACCGGAGGATTTGTAATCAGCAGGTCGGGGGTTCAAGTCCGTCCACCAGCTCCACTTTAATGCAAAGCTTTAATATGGGAGAGTTCCCGAGCGGCCAAAGGGAACAGACTGTAAATCTGTCGCTTTTCAGCTTCGGTGGTTCGAATCCACCCTCTCCCACCATTTTTGAGAAATTAAAAATTTTCTCAAAAAGTACAAATCTTAAATGGCATGCAAAACTGCTAACAAATATGATTTACTTTTAAAAAACGAAAACCGCCAAACAAACTGTATGAAACAATACAAATCGCTTGACGACTTTCATTATATCAAGTATAATTCGGAAAGAATTACACCACTGACTAATTAAACCTGAAACCAAGGAATGTATGTTGTGATACATTTTGCGGGACAAGATTTGCGGTTGCCCCCGCAAATCTTGTTGAGGGTTTTTTATTTTTACACTTTTCACAATAACATTTTTATTTTCTTTTGTCAAGCATTTTTTAAAAAATGGAAAGTCGATTGAAAAAACCGCATAACTACAACGAAAACGAGGAATTGTGTTCAAATGAACACAATTATTTTTTTTATTTACGCCATCATAACCTTATTCATTTCGTTAAATAT
>CAZURV010000007.1:0-74738 GCA_964623515.1 uncultured Eubacteriales bacterium
TATGTTGTTTTCCGAAAGTATGAGAATGGGGTGTATTTGCTTGATTTTTGATTATCCCGTTGTCGCTTATTATCGTGTAGTATCGTAAAGCAGATTTAAGCAACAAGCGACAAAATACAGTGTCAAGAAGCTACATAAAACCACAATATATTGTGGCTTGCCAAACGAAAAACGCCCATATACAGGATATGAGCGTTTTTTGATATAGTTTTTTTCGGAAAAATTTGAGTAACTGCCTGATTCAGCGTTGTTCTACGGGGATTGCGTTTCTTCTATGCATATCGTAATCTATGATTACCAATATCCGAGTATATGCTGCATAAGCAGGCTCACGCCTGTTATTGCCGCCCAGCATGTAAATCCCAAAGCAATAGGTTTTCCGCCTCTTTTAATCAAATCAACAATATTTGTGTTTAAACCGATTGCCGCCATGGCCATTGCGATAAAAAATTTCGCCAGCCATTTTGCGGCTTTAACAAATGCATCGTTATAAAAATCCGTAAAACCGTTTGAAGGAAGCAGGGATACCAGCGTTGTTATCAGCGACGCGGCAACAAAGAAAAGAATAAACCAGGGAAAAATCTTTTTAAAGTTGACTTTAGAGGCTTTGCTTCCCGATTTTTTGGCCTTTTGTGTTCTTACAAATGCAAGCGCAAGCGTTATCGGAATGATTGCCAGCGTTCGTGTAAGCTTAACCGTTGTTGCCTGGGCAAGTACTGCGCCGTCCGTATTTTTCATACTGTCCCAGGCGGAAGCGGCGGCGGTAACAGAAGATGTATCGTTAACTGCTGTGCCCGCAAAAAGAGCAAATCCGTCGTTAGAAAGACCTATCGCATTGCCGAAAGTAGGGAATATCAGCGCCGCAATTACATTGAAAAGGAATATAACACTTATCGAACGCGCGATTTCATCATCATCTGCGTCTATGACGGGTGCGGTCGCCGCAATTGCCGAACCGCCGCAGATTGATGAACCTACGCCGATAAGCGTTGCAACTTTGCTGTCAATCTTTAATACTTTACACATAATAAATGCCACGAACAGCGAGGTTGCTATGGTTGCGAGAATGACCGGCAGACTTGAAGCGCCAACTTGTGCAACAAGTTTTATATTCAGCGTAAATCCGAGAATGATAACAGCCCATTGAAGAATTTTCTTTGAGGTGAAGGCAAGTCCTTCGGAAAACGTTTTGCTTGCGGCAAAGTTGTTGCATATTGCCGTGATTATCATACCTGCAAGTATTGAAAAAACGGGCGCGCCGATAACTTCAAAAGAAAAAGAAGCTATTTTAATCTCTGCTAAGAGCGTTGAAACGGCGGCTATCAGAGCGCATACCGCAATTCCAGGAGCTTTGCTTTTTATAAACTTCATATTTATCCCCCTGCATAACGAAACATTGTATGGCAGCGCAAAGCGCCTATTGCCGGTTAACAATGCAAAAAACTTTTAATAGTATAGCATCGCTTCCCTTTTCGGTCAAGTGATTTTGCCGATAAATCCTGATTTCAGCAGGGGTAAATTTCTGATTTACCACAATGGAAAGCATCGCTTTAACGCGGAGCCGTATTCCATCAAGTTCGCTTGAAACGGGGCTTGCGAACGATTGCAACCTGCGCAGGGAGCATTCGCTCTTCAGAATTTCAGCAGGACTCACACTGAAATTCTGAATGGACTCCGCCGCCTGAGAGGCAGGGGACATCGGCGAATAGGTTATAATGCTTGTTTGCTCCTATCACCTTAACTGTAACATCAGCATAGTATGTACAAAAAGTTAATAAGGAGTTTTGGTATGTTTAATTACATAAAAAAATTACAATATCCCATAAATATAAAAAATCCAAACGCCCGCGCCGCAAAAGTTATCATTAGCCAATACGGAGGGTCTGATGGTGAACTCGCAGCCTCTTTGAGATATCTCAGCCAGCGTTATTCTATGCCTTATCCTGAACTGAAAGGGTTGCTTACGGATATCGGAACGGAAGAACTCGGGCATCTTGAAATGGTTGCCGCGATTGTACATCAGCTTACAAGGAATTTAACTGTTGATCAGATTAAAGAACAGGGTCTTGATGATTATTTTGTGGACCATACCGTGGGTATTTATCCTCAGGGAGCTTCCGGAATGCCGTTCTCCGCGTCAGTCTTAGCTGTAAAGGGAGATCCCATTACTGACCTTCACGAAGATTTGGCGGCAGAGCAGAAGGCCAGGACCACATATGATAATATACTCAGGCTGGTGGATGATCCCGATATTATTGATCCAATCAGATTTTTGCGTGAACGAGAAGTTGTTCATTACCAAAGATTCGGAGAACCGCAACAATCAGGGTGGAATGATAGGGCGCAACTGCGAACAAACTAGGTTTTCCTGGTTATCTCTATAAATCAAGCGGCTCCAAAATCAAGTCAGCCGCTTGTGCTTTGTTTGTATGAAGAATATTTTAGCTTTCTTAGCACATTATTTATCGATTAAAATTGCATTAGCATTTGGAACATTATATCGCATAGAAAAATATAGAGCGGAGATACCGTTAAAAGTATCTTCGCTCTGTAACTGTTTGTTCGGTCTATAACCTATTCGCCGATGCCCCCTGCCTCTCAGGCGGCGAGGGACATTTCAGAATTTCAGTAGGAGTGACAATCTCCAGCGAAAGCCTGAGGAGCGAACGCTCCCTGTGCAGGTTGCAATCGTTTGCAAGCCCCGTTTCAAGCGAACTTGATGGAGCACTGCTCCGCGTTAAATTTATTTAGGCAAAGATGTTTTTCCACCTCTAACGCGAGCAGGTTCATTTTTGAAATCAACGGAGGAATGCATGCCTCTCTCTGATTCCTGAAGCAGCTAACGCTGTTCTTGGCCGCGTTGAATAACGGAGTTAGCCTTTTATGGAACTCCGGGTGTAAAAATTTCTTGTCCTATGTTTTAATATGGGTTGTTACGATTTGCCGCTGTTTTGAATCTTTGCAATCAGGTTGAATACTTGCAAAAACAGATAGAAGATTGTATAGGCAAGACCGAATGCTCCGATCCACTCATATTTTTTCGGCAATTTCTTTTCTACGCAGTCCCGAATTGCTTGAAAATCAACCAGCAAAAACAGACAGGCAATAACGATATAGAGAATGGAAACGCCGATACTTACTGCAATATTGTTGCGTACGAATGTAAGGATACCCTTAAAACTCGGAATCAGGCTTAGCAGGAATACAACAACACCGCCAAACAAGGCCGTCAAAAACAACGTGGTCACTACCGTTCGGAATTTATGCGTGACGCTGACAATTCCGGTTGTATAAAGGATTGCCATAACTGAAACCAGAATAATGGTTACAACAGTTGCAATCGTCATAATTCCGCCGTATGCTTCCGGCAACAGATCACCCAGACAGGTGAAGCTGTAGCTGAAGCATAGGCAATAGATGCTTCCGAGAACCGGCACCAACGGTTTGATGACAAAAGCCAGTAACGGCGCGATGATTGATAGCACGAAAGCCACAAGAAAAACAAGTGCTTCCAGAGGATGGATACGCATACCGTTATTCAAAACAATCGCATTGCCGGCAGTCAACCGCGGACGCACTATATAAAAGGCTACAACACCGACCACGGCCCATAACATGAAAAAGACAGCTTTTGCCGCAACGCCGCCGTAGCTAGCTACATTTTTTTCTGAGTCTGCGGTTTCCGACACTTTGTAAAGCTTACGAATCATTGGATTCATAAAAAAGCTGTTTTGCAGTTTTGCCTCTGTGCTCATGATTTTATTATCCTCCTGCTATAATATATTTATGGTTCATAATCCCTTACAGCAGGTAAAGAATTATCCCATCTATTATTCATTCATGTTTTATTTATTGATTAAAGAGTGAAATTCCGAAACCAGTGTATCCTTATCGTTTTTAATTGTGGTAAGGCCCTTATCAATATCCGTTTTGATTGTGTTTACTGTTTCGCTTTCCAACTCTTCGCCTTCTACAATGACCTTGTGCAGATAATCATACACGTTCTGACCTAATTTGGTGATTTCATGATCAACAAGTGTTGCGTCTTTTTCACCCAGATATTTTAATTTTGCCGCATATTCAGCGAGTTTTTTAGTCACTTCTCCGTTTTTAAACGGCGTTGCAATGTTTTCGTCAATGTAGTTGATTGCCTCATGGATATCATCTTCGGTTACTTCCTCAGCGGATGCTACTGCCTCTTGAGCCTCTGTGTCCCACTTTTCAAATTCATCTTTCGCAGCAGCTATGATTTCATCGACTTCACCTTCGAGTTTTTCAAATTCAGATGTGGCCTCGTCTTCCAGCTTTGTAACTTCTTCTTCGGCATCTTTTACCGAACAACCAACAAAAGTGATTGTCATTGATGCAATTAAAACAGCAACTAACAGATAATAAACAGTGTTCTTTAATTTTTTCATAATATTTTTCCTTCTTTCAAATAAATTTTAATAAGTAGCTATTTTCATTATTTTCGTTGGAAAAATCACCTCCCCGTTTCTCAAGTTGGCATTAAAATTGGTATGCTGACAGCGGCAATAACAGATGTCCAAGCAACGTTGTTACCAGCGAAGCATAAAAGACTGATTTACCAAATAGATTGGCAAAAGCCAGATCCTGCTGCTTCGTGCGGATTCGGTTAATCACAGTAATTAATATCGCCGCCAGTAATACCGTATAAATGCCCCATATATTTATAAATTCCAGTAATCCCGTATGCAAAGCGTCCGGAACCAGATTTGCGCCAATCATTAAGTTGGTTACCGTACCAATCAGAATTGCCGGCATCATACCCAGAGAATCAACCTGATGATGTGAGCAGAGGAAAAGTGTGAGTAGCGCCCAGATAGAAGTACCAATCAATGCAATAATACATTTTAAATATAGACCGAATGAATCCCGGTTGAGTTCCAGCGCAGTCAAGACTTCTGAATAGCTTTCGACTCCGCTCCCCTTAAAATATGCGCCGTCCGCATCTGCCTGTCTGCGGTACACAAAAAGTCCCGTTTCATGACAGTTCAGTTTGAAACCCGCTGCATTCAGCTTCGTATTTACATCACTGCCGTCAATATCAGGTTCGAAAACGATTTGTGAAATATCTTCCTTCGGTTGCAGGTACAAGCGAAGCTGGTAAGAACCGAGCGGAAATCTCCTTGTGGAGAATTCCTTTGAAACATCCGCTGTTACCCGAAACAACTGATAATTGCTGCCGTTTTCTTTGTGTTCTTCTCTCTTTTCAATATTCTGAATTACACCCTCGTACACATCAAAACGGTTCTGCATATCCAATTCATCGTGTCCTTCCCAGTTGAACCAGCAACGGAAAGTCACTGTATATTTAGAATCTTTGATATCCACGCTGTCCAGACGTTCTATATATACGCCTGTTTTAATTGTGACTGCATTCTGCATCAGTTCCTGCTCTTTCTGTGTGTATGTATCAGCCTCCGTCATATAATATGTCCAATTTTTTTCTTCGTTTAGTTTATCTTTTATAAGGTACGAGCAGGTAATACCCAAATATACAACAGCTACACTGATAATAAAAATCATCCAACTTATCAACATACGTTTTTGCAACAGTGAAGCGTCCCTGAATTTCATTGTATATCACGACCTTTAAATTTTTCATTTCCATCGCGACAGATAAAAAGCAGAGCCTTCGTATCCGGATAAACCGGTATCCTTGAAATCGTGGATTTGGGCTGATGGATATCGTACCGCTTGCAAACCATAAGACGGGAACTGTTAAAATGTTCCGCACTTTTCGCATGTTTTTCGATTATATGGTTGAGTATCGTAGGCTTTATATTGTCGGATATTCCCGATAAACTATGCAATAATATGGCTTGTATCATTTGAATCCGCACCCTTCTTAATCTTCTCATACATATATGTACCCAGAAGCAAAAACAGCAAGGCAGGGAAATATAGCAAATGATTGAAAAGTTCGCTGTTTGACAAAGGTGGTACGTGGAAAAGAGTGAGAAAAAGTTCTGTATCGGAAAGCGCAAATAAAACTGCGCCAACCAGAAGCCACTTCGTCCATTTCTCGTGTTTGTACTCCAGAAAAAGAGAGGTGCATTTACCAGCCATGGTATATACGGTGCCGGCATAAACAGCGGCAAAACCGACCATTTCACCCAGCTCAATGGTTGGGCAGAAATATTCCAGACTCAGCACGAAAATCAAGCCAGCCACAGGAATTACAATGTCTGGCCAGTTGCCCTGTCCTTCTTTTGAAAAGGCACAACAGAAGAGGATTTGTGCGCTCTCGAAGGATAACATACCCAACAGAAACCATATTTTTGCCGGTGCAACGCTGTTGATGCCAAGAACAGCGTCACCTAAGAAACAACCGACAAAAGCAAAAAACATAAGTTTTGGGAATCTTCTGTTTTCGGCATTCTTAAAAATCAAAATGCCGGCACACAGGCAACATGCACTGGTTAGGATTTTACAAATACAGTATATCCAAGAGATTCCATCGGTAAGCAAAAGCAGTTCTGTCGCCACAAGGAAAAGGCCTGCAGCAATCATCCATTTTGAGAATCCGTTTTTTAATATTGCAGTCATTGTGTGAATCTCCTGTTTTATAGAAATCCTTTTAACTCTGAACTTTTCCGCGAGCAAAAAGCAAAATAAGAAATGCAATACAGTTATTTTTATTTATTTTACTATTTTTCTAGATAATAGTCAACAATTTTGTCAACTTCGTTTGAACAATAGTCAACATCGCTGGCTTTTGCAGTTTCTATCCGCAGAGTACAAAGCTTCGGTGATTTTATACGTAACATTCCATAGGGTAGGGATATTGCCGTTCAAGAAGCGGTTGATAAATGCAGAAACCGCTTACTTGTCGCATTTCCATTTTTTCTCTTGCTCTGCGCCACGAGGGGCGATTTTGTAATAAAAGTCCGCATAGAGGTTCCCGTCAGAACTTTCCCTTCCCTCGTATCCGAAAGTGATATATCCGGGGGTGCGGATATTCGCGATAATCTCCTTCATCTGTACTCGCCACCGGTTTCGGATTCCCTTATAGTTGCGCCCTCATCGGTACGAGCTGAAAAATACAGAACAGGTTGCATTTTTTAGCTTTCATACAATTTTTATATTGCAGACAGTTAAAGTTTTCCCTGATTGTTTATCTATGCCGAAATTCCTTTTTCGCCGCGCTCTTTTTTCAGGTTTATATACCTCCGTTATAGGAATAATGGACAAACGAGGCAGCATATTTTTATGAAGTAAGCAGGGTTAGGTATATAAACAAATCAAGATTTCTGTTTGGATTATCACAAAAAAGGCGGTGAGCATTCATGCACCGGACATACGATACGGAAACCCACGACAGGCAGGTCAGGAACATATCTTTAACTGTGGAGAATTTAATACCGGTTTATCGCAACAGGGAAGAAAGGAACAGTGCAAGGGAACAGATTGAGCGGCAACTATATGAAATCTTCTGCAAATATGTGTCAACAACGGCTTGAATGGACGGAACTTTCTGCTTATAATAGAGCCCGTCAGCAACTACGATCCTTTTTGCGGAGAAGGGAGTTCCAATGAGCCTTTTTGACGCAATCTATACCAGACAGTCTGTGGACAGGATTGATAGCATATCCGTGGAAAGTCAGACCGATTTTTGCAAAAAAGAACTGATAGACGGACAGTACAAAGTTTACACAGACAAGGGATACAGCGGCAAGAATATTGACCGACCTGCATTTCAGGAGTTAATGCGGGATATTGAGGCCGGAAAAGTCCGGCGTGTGATTGTTTACCGCTTAGACCGTATCAGTCGCTCCGTACTGGATTTCGCCAATTTGACAGACATATTCCGGCATCACAAAGTTGATTTTGTTAGCACAATGGAAAAGTTCGATACCGGGACGCCTGTCGGCAAAGCCATGCTGATGATTGTGATGATATTTGCTCAATTGGAACGAGAAACTATTCAGCAGCGTGTCATCGACGCTTATTCTTCCCGCAGTAAACGGGGATTTTACATGGGCGGGCGGATTCCGTTTGGATTTGATTTAAAAGAAACGGTCATTGACGGAGTACAAACAAAGATGTATGTGCCGATTGAATCAGAGGCGAACATTGTACGTCTGATATTCTCGCTTTACGCTGAACCGCAGACCTCTTTTGGTGATGTTGTGCGCTATTTGGATGCTCACGGCATTGTCAAGCGCGATGGGAAACTGTTCAATCGCAGCCGCCTTCGTGATGTGGTGATAAATCCGGCGTATGTAAAAGCTGATTATCAGTTATATGATTTCTTTAAGGCACAGGGGACCAACATTGTGAATATACCGGAGGATTTTATCGGCATAAACGGTGCTTATCTCTATTCCGGCGATACGAAAAAACGAAAAACCGTTTCTTTGGAGGGGCACATTCTCGTACTGGCTCCCCATGAGGGGCTGATTGATTCCGAAACGTGGATTAAATGTCGAGCCAAATGCCTGAACAACAAGAGCGTTGCAAAGCCGGTTAAGGCAAGGGTCACCTGGCTTGCAGGGAAGATAAAATGCGCCTATTGCGGCTATGCCCTGTCCGCAAAGATTTACCGCTGCAAGACTAAATCCGACAATCGGTATTACCTTTGCAATAATAAGTATAATGCCGAAGGCTGTCAGTTCGGTTCTCTGGATGCTGATGCGGTAGATGAAATCGTATTGGAAGAAATGCGAAAGAAGTTAGCGGAATTTTCAACCCTGTCTAAGCAGAAGCGGGAGAACTGCAGCCTGCAAACTGTCAAACTCAAAACAAGTATCAAAGCGATAGAAAAAGAAATTTCAGTTCTGCTCGATAAAATCACGGCAGCTAACGATACGGTGATGGAATATATAAACACGCGGATTGCCGAGCTGGACGCTGAAAAGAAAAAACTGTACGCACAGATCATACAGTTTGATGAGAACCGCCGGGATAATTCGGATATAATCAGCGGGTATATGGAGCATTGGGACGAACTGTCCATCAGCGACAAAATCTCGGTGGTGGACTGTTTAATTGAAAGCATACATGTCTCCAAAGATAACCTTGAAATCAAGTGGAAAATATAACTTAGGCGAAAATGTCCCGCCTCTGAGGCGGCTTTCTTTTTTAAAATAAGCGGAGTGACAGTTTCCTCCGCGTCCTTAGAAGCTAACACTGCCCTTTGCCGCGTTGCATAACGGGGGAGATCCTTATTGAAACACTGCCTGCGTGCAAAATTCATTCCCCTGTGATTGTTTTGCCGAGGGGCTCAGACTTACAACCGACAGGCTGAACAGCAAAAATTACTATGCAATAAATCCTGCGTTTGACAGGAAATAATTTTGTCTGTTCGGTAACAGCTGATAAAAGCAGGGAATGGTGTTATGCCGTTCCCTGTGATACTTTTTGCTTGCGCAGTAGAACTTCTCACAACTTTGTGATAAAATATTTATAAAGATGCGATATAATAACCACAATTTGAGAGCGAAAGGAAGTGGAGCGATGGAGGCAATAATGTGGATAATCATTATTGCGATAATCGGCGGAGGGATTTATTTCTTTTATTTGATTATTTCTAAATCGGCAAAAACGGCAAAAAGACAAGGCGACAACAAAGAGAGGCTCGGCGCAACAATGAACAGCGCGATGAAACACGTCAGCGGACTGCCAATCCCCGGAGGGGTATCGACTGAGGTTTATTACTGCCCGAACAAAATCGTTTTTGCGTCGAGCGGGCAAGAGATTACGTTGAGCAAAGAAAAAATAATTAGTATTGATGTTTCAGTCGGCAAAGACATCGGGAACACAATTGCCGGAGCAATCGCCGGAAAGTATATCACCGGAGGAACGACAGGCGCGGCGATAGGAGCAATCGTCGCCACAACGATATATTGCATTATTACCTACGAGAAGGACGGAGAAAACAAATTCATCGTCTTTGATACAGGGGCAAGCGGGACCTTTGCGAACAAAATGGCAAAGGATTTTGGAAACACCTCAACACAGACCACAAAGAATATAGAATTATAAGAGATAAACCGCCGTAGTAGGCGGTTTAATTTTTACCGGGCAAAGTCCACAAATTCGTGGTGTGAAATACAGCAAAGTCAACAAATCGAAAAATTTCTCTAAAATGGTTGACTTTTTTGTAGAAAAAAGTTATAACTGCTTCTGCAAAGAATTTTCCACTTCTAAGGAGGCAGACTCCGTTTCAAAAGCAGTGAAGGAATAAATCTTCACCGCTTTATCAGATAGATTCCGCTTCCGCATTGCATAACGAGGTAAGTCTTTAATAAATGGAAAGAGGTTTGTAATTTATGATAAAAACAGTTTTGTCAATTGATGGAATGATGTGCGGTATGTGTGAGTCTCATATCAACGATGCAATCAGAAATGCTTTTTCGGTTAAAAAGGTTACGTCGTCTCACACAAAGAATCAGACGGTTATTATTTCGGATAATAAAATCGATGAAAAGCGTATGGAAGAAGAAATAAATAAAACAGGGTATAAGCTGTTGTCTGTTCATTCGGAGCCGTATGAAAAGAAAGGGTTGTTTTCTTTCAAAAAGCATTGAATTATATATAAGTAGAGGGATGCCTTAATTCCTGTGTTTACTTGTCTTTTTGTTTTTCGTTAAGTCCGCGGAAATGATTGAGTCAAGGTTATTCTGTTATAAGCGATTCGCCGATCTCCCCGCCTTTTAGGCGGCAGAGTCCGTTTCAGAATTTCAGCGGGACTGACAATCTCTCTCCGAACCCTGAGGAGCGAACGCTCCATGCGCAGGTTGCAATCGTTCGCAAGCCCCGTTTCAGGCGAGCTTGATGGAGCACTGCTCCGATTTAAAATTTTTTGTGTTTTGGTTATGGAAAACAGCGTAATGGTTACCGTTTGCCTTTCTCTTCCTTCTTCGGTCAAGCTATATCGTTATATTGCCGCTCGGTTTTACAGGCGGCGTTTTTTATTTTGAATCCATACGATTTAAGCGTTATTTTTTTGGTTTCGTTACGTTTAAAGTAATGTAATGTTTTTGTTCAAAGGCAACTGCTTTTAGAGGTTATTCACCTTGCAGTTCTGCGCTTTCGGTTTGTGTTATTTTTTTGTGCGCTTAGGTGAATAGAGATTGTACTTTTGTTCGAAAAATGATATGATTTTGTTTATCGGATAATGAATTGTGATTACGGAGGTAAAACATTTTTATTGAGCGTTTTTCACTGTAAAAAATAAAAAGTCAATCGGAGGAGACAATGGAACTGAAAAAAGGAAGACCGGATGATATATGCGGACGAGAGGAAAAAGAAATCCGGGTTTATGATTTTCTTGATAAACTCGGTATTTGTTATTACCGCACGGATCATGAAGCGGCGGATACTATGGAAGTTTGCAGAGAAATTGATAAGATTTTGGATACGCTGATTTGCAAAAATTTGTTTCTGTGCAATCGGAATAAAACAGAATTTTATCTTCTCATGATGCCGGGAGATAAACCGTTTAAAACGAAAGATTTAACAAAACAGATAAACTGTTCGCGGCTTTCGTTTGCGCCTGCTGATTATATGGAGAAATTTCTTGATATAAAACCCGGAGCCGTTTCAATAATGGGACTTATGAATGACAAAAATAATCGTGTTTGCCTTTTAATGGATAAATCTGTTATTGCGTGTGAAACGCTTGGATGTCATCCGTGTGTAAACACATCAAGTTTGAAATTTAAAACGAGGGATATATTGGATATTTTTCTGCCTGCAGTTAATCATAAGCCTGTTATCGTTGATTTGCCGTATTATGAAAACGTTTTGTTGGAGTGAAAGGAAGCAGAATAATTCCTGCGGCGGCGCAAAGAATAACAGCGTAATGATTCATGGGTGAAAACACGGATGGTGAATGGCAATGTGCACAGCAATAACTTATAAAACAAAAGACTTTTATTTTGGAAGGAATATGGATTACGATATGGTCTACGGTGAGGAAGTTGTCGTAACTCCGAGAAAGTTTTCTTTCCGTTTCCGCAGAGCGGGGGAAATCAACAGCCATTATGCCATAATCGGCACGGCGTGCATTGTCGGCGGATATCCGCTTTATTACGATGCCGTTAATGAGAAAGGATTGTGTATTGCAGGGCTGAATTTTGTCGGCAACGCGGTTTTCAGGGATGAGAAAGCTGGAATGGATAATATTGCTCAATTTGAGTTGATTCCGTGGATTTTAAGCCGCTGTGCTTCGGTTGATGAGGCAGAGCGTGTGCTGAAAAATCTGAATCTGATTAAAATGCAGTTTAATGAGAAGCTTTCCGCCGCTGAACTGCACTGGCTTGTGGCTGACAAGCACAGGACAATCACCGTTGAACCGACGGCAGACGGTATGAAAATATATAACAATTCCGTGGGCGTGCTGACGAATAATCCTCCGTTTGATGAACAGATGTTCCAACTTAATAATTATATGCATCTTTCTCCGCTTCCTCCGAAAAACCGATTTTCCGATAGAATAAATCTCCGTCCGTACAGTCTGGGTATGGGTGCAATCGGACTTCCCGGAGATTTTTCTTCCCAGTCGCGTTTTACGCGCGCTGCTTTTGTGAAGCTGAATTCGGTCAGCGGAAGTTCTGAAAACGAAAGCATAAGTCAGTTTTTTCATATTCTTGCTTCTGTTGAACAGCAGAGGGGAAGCAGTGTTTCCGATAAGGGAAGTTATGAGATAACCGTTTATTCCTCGTGCTGTAATGCGGATAAAGGAATTTATTATTACACAACTTATGAAAACCGCAGAATAACGGCTGTTGATATGCATAGGGAAGATTTGAACGGGTGTTCTCTTGCGCATTATCCTTTTACCACAGGCGAAGATATAACATATCAGAACTGAATCCGCAGACTGCTCCCAACGGAGGGAATCGGTTTCAACGTGTTTTGTTGACAGAATGTTTTAACTAATATATAATTGAAATAATTGTTAGGGGAATCCGCGTCAGGGGGATATATGATACCAAAAGTGATTCATTATTGCTGGTTCGGCAGTACTCCGAAAGGAGAAAAAGAAAGAAAGTGCATAGAAAGCTGGAAGAGATTTTGCCCCGGTTACAGCATAAAAGAATGGAACGAATCCAATACGGATACAAACGGTATTCCATTTGTAAAAAAAGCTTTTGAGCAGAAAAAATATGCTTTCGCCAGTGATGTTATCAGGCTACAGATTTTATATGATTACGGCGGCATTTATTTTGACACCGATGTGGAAACCGTAAAAAATTTTGATGATTTGCTGGACTGCAGGGGATTTATCGGTTTTGAAAACAATGATTATGTCAATACCGGGCAGTGCGTGGCAGCGGAAAAAGGGAATCCGTTTATTAAAGAAATGCTGGATTACTATAAATCGCTGGATTTTGACAGTGAAAATAAAGATTTTATCGGATGCCCGATTGTCAACACGGAAATACTGAAAAATCATGGTTTACAGTTAAACGGTGAAGAACAGTGCATAGATGGGTTTCGTATATATCCGCAAGATTATTTTAATCCTTACGATGATCCTACAGGCAGGCTGAATATAACGGATAATACATATTCTATTCATTGGTATTCAAAAAGCTGGATGAGTAAAAAATCAGTTCTGCGAAGCAAACTGACCAGACCCCTGCATAGGATATTCGGAAAGAATTTTTTTCATTAAATCGGGAGATCGGCAGATGAAACCTTATTTATTAACAGTACATAACTTTCTGAGATTTTCATTAAAGAGAATATATGAATGCAGAAATTTCAATTTTGCTAAAATTCAGATGCTTAGCCGAAAACTGTATTTTAAAATGGATAAAAACAGCCGTGTGCGTTTCGGCAGTCATCTTGTCAGTGACGGATACGGAAGAATATTTGTCGATAACGGTGCAGTTCTGAAAATAGGAGAAAGGGTATATTTCAACAGCGGTATCAATATAAGCTGTAAAAAAAGAATTGAAATCGGAAAAGGCTGCCTTTTCGGACCGAATGTGATGCTGTTTGACAATAATCATAAATTTGATTCCGTGAACGGCGTAAGTTCGGATCATACAGTTGGAAGCATTAAGATAGGGGACAACTGCTGGATTGCTTCCAATGTTGTTATACTTAAAGATACAGAGATAGGCAATAACTGTGTTATAGGCGCCGGTTGCGTTGTAAGCGGCAAGATATCGGATGGTTCTATGGTAATTCAGGATAGAAAATTGATTGTAAAAAGCATTAAAGATGGAAATGAGTAAGAAGAAAATACTGATTATTATGCCCTCTATGTTTATAGGAGGAGCAGAACGAAGCCTTTTGGGTATGCTTGATTCTTTTGATTATTCAAAAGCAGAAGTATCTCTGTTCTTATATCGCCGCGAGGGTGAATTTTTAAAATATATTCCGGAGCAGGTACATATTCTTCCGGAAATGGAAGCGTATTCAACGTTTGATGTTCCGATTCAATCACTCATTTTCAGCAGACGCTTTGTTTTCGGTATAGCGAGGATTTTTTCAAAAATAGCTTTAAATATCAGAAGGATAATAAAGAGAACCCCGCCGTGTGTGTGGATAAGTATGCAGTATACAGCTAAATTTCTCAGTCCTTTTTTGCCAAAAATACCGGGGAATTATGATTTGGCAGTTATGTATCTGGGAATTGCTTCCGTTCTGGATAAAAAAGTTTCCGCAGATATAAAAATGGCATGGAATCATACGGATTATACGGAACTCCATCCGAACAAGAAAATGGATTTGGCTGTATATGCGGGTGTGGATTATATTGTGAGTGTTTCTGATTCCTGCAGATCCAATTTCCTTAAGGTTTATCCTGAACTGAAAAGCAAATCCATAACTGTCGAAAATATTTTAAGCAAACCGTTTATTGAAAATATGGCGCTTGAACCGGCGGATCTGCCGGAAGAAGATGGGATTATAAAACTGCTTTCGGTAGGCAGATATTCAGATGCGAAAAATTTTGATAATGTTCCTTTTATCTGCAAAAAAATCAGGCAGAACGGCTTCAATGTGAAATGGTATATCATCGGATACGGCGGAGATGAAGGACTCATAAAAAGCAATATTCTGAAAGCCGGTATGCAGGATTTTGTTATTTTGCTCGGCAAAAAAGAAAATCCCTATCCGTACATAAAAAAATGCGATGTTTACATTCAGCCGTCTAGATACGAAGGTAAGTGCGTTACCGTTCGGGAAGCGCAGATTTTGGGAAAGCCCGTTATCATCACAAATTATGCAACGGCATCCTCTCAGCTTAAGGACGGTTATGACGGTATTATTGTTGATTTGGATAACGAAGGCTGTGCCGACGGGATAAGCAAGGCGCTCGGCAATGAGGAATTGCTTAAAATGATTGCCGATAACACAAAAAAAGAAGATTATACAAACAAACAGGAACTCGAAAAAATATATTCTTTGATTCGAAAACGGTTTTAAAATGAAGAAAAAAGTTTTGTTTTTTATAGAAAGCCTTTCCGGGGGCGGAGCAGAAAAAGTCCTTACAGATATTGTTAAGAATATCAATAAGGAAAAATTTGATATAACGGTCGGCACGGTTTCAGATAACGGTATATATGTGCAGGAAGTGAAAAAACAGTGCAGGTATTTTTCTGTTTGTTCTTATGCCGATTATGAAGCGGGCGGAATCAGAAAACTGCTTTTTTCTTTTAAGTATAAGCTTTTATATTCGCTGCCCGCAAAATGGTCATACAGATTGTTTGTTAAGGGCGTTTACGATACGCAGGTCGCTTTTGTTGAGGGATTCGCAACAAAGCTTATTTCTGCCTCACCGGATAAAAAATCAAAAAAACTTGCATGGGTTCATATCGATATGAGTAGCAATCCTTATGCCGATTCCTGCTATAAAAGTTTAGACGAACATATCAGTACATATCAGCGCTTTGATAAAATATTATGTGTTTCGCAGTCCGTTAAGGCAGCGTTTTGCAGTAAATTTGGGATAACGGAAAACGTTGAGATTCAGTACAATCCTGTAGACAGTGAGGAAATCATCCGTAAATCGGCGGAACCGATTGATTTTGCGTTTGATAAAAACAAACTTAATTTCGTAACGGTCGGCAGGCTTGCCTATCAGAAGGGGTATGATAGACTGCTTAAAACCGTCTGCAGGCTTAAAAACGACGGATATACATTCTGTATACATGTTCTCGGAGACGGCGAAAAAAGAGTATCGCTTGAATCCTATGTCCGCGAAAATCATCTTGAAGGCCATGTTGTTTTTCATGGATACCATACGAATCCTTATAAATATGTGGCTAAGTGTGACGCATTTATCTGTTCGTCATACGCCGAGGGATTCAGTACGGCGGCAACAGAAAGCATCGTGCTGGGCAAACCCGTATTAACTGTGGAGTGCGCCGGTATGCGTGAACTGTTCGGAGGGAAGAACTGCGGAATTATAACCGAAAATACCGATGAAGCGCTTTACGGTATGCTAAAGCGTATTCTTGATAATCCCGGGGAACTGGATTCTTTTAATGACGGAATAAATGTACGAAAAAAAGATTTTGATATAACGAAAAGAATTGCGGAAGCGGAGCACTTATTATCATGAAAAAAGTTGCGGTAGTGATAAACAGTTTATACGGAGGCGGAGCCGAAAGGATTCTGCAGACCGTTTTAAAGAACATTGACACTTCAAAATATGATATAACGCTTTACTCTCTGCATAAATCCGAAAAAAATTATACATGTTATGATTTTGATAAAATTAAATATAAATATATTTTCAGCGGCAATGGCTTTTTCAATAAGCTGAAAGGCAAGTTATTTCATCTTTTGCCCGCGCGTGTATTCCGTATGTTATATATGCGGGGAAAATATGATACGGAGATTTCGTTTATTGAGGGAGAAAGCACAAAACTTGTCTCGGGTGCAGGCAGTAAAACCAAAAAAATTGCATGGGTTCATATTGATTTAAAAGAAAATCCCTGGACTGATTTTTTATATAAATCTCCGGCGCAGGAAGCTGCTGTTTACAGGAGGTTTGATAAGATATTGTGTGTATCGGAAAGCGTAAGAAAGGCGTTTGAAGAAAAATATGATGTTAACAACTGTAAAGTAGAAGTACATTACAACCCATATGATAAAGATTTTATGCTGAAAAAGGCCGGTGAGGAAACAGATATTGTTCTGAACAGGCATGTTTTACAGATTATTACAGCGGGCAGGCTGGTTCACCAAAAGGGTTACGACAGACTTCTTCGGGCTGTAAAGCGCCTGAAATCAGAGGGTTACGGTTTTGAACTTCATATTATGGGAAGCGGTGAAGAGAAGAAAAATTTCGAACAATATATTGAAGAGAACAAGCTTGAAAAAACGGTTTATCTCCATGGATTCACGGAAAATGTTTATCCTGTTATGAAGCAGGGAGATTTGTTTATCTGTTCCTCAAGGACTGAGGGCTATAGTACTGTTGTTGCCGAATCCTTGATTATGGGACTTCCGGTTGTAAGCACGGCATGCGCAGGTGCGGACGAATTGCTCGGCGGAGGGCAGTACGGAATGATTGTGCCTAACAGTGAAGAGGGCATATATGAAGGATTAAAAAATGTGCTTGCTTCGGGGAATATTCTTGAACAAATGAAAACAATGGCTGAAAAAGGTGCCGAGCGATTTGATTTGGTTTCCAATATAAAACAGATTGAGAGTATCATTGATGCGTAAATTAAGTGTTATAATTCCTGTTTATAACAGTGAAAAATATTTGGATAAATGTATCGGCAGTGTTTTGCAGAATGATTTTGAAGATTTTGAACTGATTTTGATAGATGACGGTTCAACTGATAAAAGCGGCGAAATATGTGATGCTTATGCGGCGCATGATCAGAGAATAGTTGTTTCTCATCAGCGTAACGGCGGGGTTTCCAAGGCGCGCAATTCCGGAATAGATTTGGCGCAGTCCGATTATGTCTTGTTTATTGACAGTGATGATTATATCCCCAAAAATTATTTGTCTTCTTTGTTTAATCACATTGAACAGGGATACGATCTTGCATTGTGCAGCGTAAGGCATTTCTATCTTAACGGAGATGTTTCGGATAACTGTGCCTGCGAATGTGAAATAGATTTTTCGAATATTTCAGCTGATGATAAAACAATTTTCTTGGAACTGAACAGGCAGTATCTGCTGTACGGTCCGGTCAATAAAATATATAAAAAGAGCATTCTAACGGATTATAAAATATCCTTTCCTGAGGATATGTCTTACGGTGAGGATTTAATCTTTAACTTTGCCTATCTCAACCATTGCCGTAATTTGATTTACAGGCATGAACCAGTGTATTTTTACTGCAATCAGAATGATTCTTCGTTAAGCTCTGTTTACCGTTCCGATCGGTTTTGGAATGAAATCAGAATATCGGAGACGATAGACGCTTTTTTTGAAGAAAAAGGGCTGAAAAGTAAAGAATATGAGGCGTTTATAAGCCACCGTATTTTTGACAGTGCATATAATCACATATGCGGATATTGGAACAGGGAGTGTACGCTGTCATTAAAAGAAAAACTTTCCGAAATAAAAAAGATTCTTAACAATAAAAGCGTTGTCAGGTGTCTTGAGCTGTATGATTTTTCACAGTATCCCGGTATAGACGTTTCACTTATGAAGAAAAAACGCGGCGCGTTGTTTTTCTTTATGCATTCTTTGATTCTGAAAGCGCATTCTCTGCGTAAGGCGACGGGAGCCGAACACAATGCGCCGAACGCTTGACTTCGGCGTATTTTCACTTTCTCACCGCCGACGGTCGACAGCCTGTTTGCCGCCTAAAAATCAAAATCATCCGAAATCCCTCGCTTTAAAAAGTTTCAGGCTGATTGTAAATAATTTTAATTTTTCTGAAAGGACTGTATATGAAAACCGTTTTTTTTGTTTTGCTTATCCTCTTTGCCGCGGTATCTCTGATTATATTTGCCGTGGATTTGATTTTTTATTTGACCGAAAATTATTCGCGCTTTCATATCGGCAGATGGAACAGTGATTATTCCTGGCAGGAAGCGGTGATTAAAAAAGCCAAAAAATGGGCTTTGAAAACGCCGGTTGTAAGGAAAAGCGATAACTCGCGTTATATGAGTTTTGATATTTTGAGCGGAAAATACCGCAGCGAAAATATTCAGTCTTGGCAGACCGCGCCCCTTATATTAACGCTCTTTTCGGATAAGGATACGGACGGCTGCCGTAAAGCGGTAAATGAATATATAGACAAATCGGGAAACTGGAAAAAAGTTCCCGAAAATATTGATTCCGCTGTTTTAGCATATGCGATTTTGAAAACCGAATCTGATACGAAACGAATCAAACCCGCAATGGATAAAATGGTAGAAATCATATGCGGATATATTGATGACAACGGTTTGCTTTCTTACAGGGGCGGAAGCCATAAATATGTGGACACGATTGGTCTTGTATGTCCGTTTTTATGTCTTTATGCCACAGTTTACAATAAACACGAATATGAAAGAATTGCGTACCGTCAGATTGAATTTTATAATTCCTGCGGTTTATTACATGGAACGTTTATTCCATGCCATGCAGTGGATTCGGAAAGCAAGCTCCCTTTAGGAGTTTACGGCTGGGGAAGAGGTTGCGCATGGTATATTTTAGGTATTGTAGATAGTTGGTCTGCCTTAATAGACGGAGAAATCAAATCAAAAATAAAAGGTCTGCTCAAACGGATTGCGGATTATTATATGGATTTTCAGCATAACGATGGCGGTTTCGGAAGTATGGTTCAAATTTATGGAACTTATGACAGTTCGGTAACTGCCGTTATGGCATATTTTTATATGAAATGCTATCATGTTTTTACAGATGAATCTTATCTGCGAACTGCGGAAAAATGTATGCGAAAATTAAAGAGTGTAACCAAAATAAACGGCTCGGTTGATTTGTGTCAGGGAGACACAAAGGGGATAGGCGTTATGTCTCACCATTATGGAATCATGCCTTTTGCACAGGGGTATACGGCTCTTGCTGTTCAGGAGTACAGAAACATAAAAACAGATAAGGCTTAAATTAAAATTATTGAATAACAGTAACGTTTTTTCATCATACTTGTTTATGAAAAAACGTTTTTTATTTTTAAGACGGTCCGTCAAAAGAGGAATTTGAATATAACTTATTCGCCAATGTCCCCCGCCTCTTAGGCGGCAGGGTCCGTTTCAGAATTTCAGCGGGAGATTATCTCTCCCGCTGAAACCCTGAGGAGCGAACGCTCCCTGCGCAGGTTGCAATCGTTCGCAATCCCCGTTTCAAGCGGGCTTGATGGAGCACTGCTCCGATTTAAATGTTATGTTCAGGCGTATTTTAAAAGCAGGATGGAAAATGTGTGAAACTGCTAAACCATAGTCGCTCCGCCGCGGTGATATACGCGAGAAAATGGGCTTTAAAACGGAATTCGGTATATTCAAATTTTGATAAGCTCGGAGGAGACTGCACCAAATTCGCTTCACAGTGCCTGTTTGCGGGATGTGGTATTATGAATTAAAGATAAGGATGATATTATATATCCCTCGGAGAAAGAGTTGCATCGTGGACCGATGCAGATTATCTGCATACATTTCTTTTAAGCAGTCAGCGTATTGGTCCGGTCGCGGTTCCGGTATCTCTCAATCAACTTGAAATCGGAGATTTGATTCAGCTTTACAATGGTATGCATTTTTATCATTCTTTACTAGTCTGCGGGTTTGATTCCGGCGAATCTTTGGTTTGCGCGCATACGGATGATGCTTATATGAAGCCTTTGGGAGAGTACAGCCGTGCCGAAGCTCATGGTATCATAGCCGGAGTTTTAAAATGGTAGGCAGGGCGGACCTATAAAGAAGCAGTCTAAGGCGATGATTGGATACAAATATTTTCATTGCCTTTCCGAATAAGCAATTGAGATCTCGCTTTTGACAACAAATAAAAGGCTTATCTCATAAGAGATAAGCCAATTCAAGAGACAAAGCCAATTCAATGAGGAAAAAAGCCTGCCTTGTTATTCAATGCGGCGCAGGATAGTGTCAGCTACCTGAGAAATCAGAGGAAATTATATTCTTCCACTGATTTTAGAAAGGAAGTTCGCCGCCTTAGAGGTGGGCAATTCTTTGCCGAAGCGATATGTTTTAATATTTGTTTCTTACATCTTCAGCGAACATAAGCATATCTTTGATTTCCAGCTCTTCGCCGCTGTCAAGCACGCACTTTCCGTTGAGCTTCCCGAAAACTTGATGCTGATCCGTTATAATAACGAGGGCATTGATTAAATCCGAGCGATCCATTATCGGTGTAAAATCACATTCAAATCTGCCGTCATTTGAAGTAAATTTCCAGGGCTTCATATACTCTTTATTACCGTTTGCGTCAACGGGAATCCGGAATACAACTTCGTCCAATTTATGCGCTTTTCCGTCATAGAAAATCATATTTTCGCTTGCGCTGCTACGATCCGAAAAACCATAGCCGAGATTAAATCCGAACGGTTTGCCGTTAATTCTCTGATTGCCTGATGCCCAGTACCACGTATTGTCATATGTCCATACGCCGCGTCCCCAGTCCAGTATGCCGAAATCGGTTTCCGGATTGAAGGTATAAACTTTACCGTCGAACGAAACCGAACCGCTTGCAGGCATGCAGTTGATTTTTTGATTGTAATAAAAATGGTTGGGCTTTTCTGCCCACGGAGTTGCTATACACATAGTATCCATCGGCGGTTGCTCCAAAACGATGTTGCATTCGAAAGTTTTGCCGTCTTTAAAATTGTCGTATTTGCAGATGATTCTGCGCTGACCGTCTGTTTTCAGATACTGAAGATCAATTTTTTTGTTTTTAAAGCAGACATCTCCCGCGCTTGAATCGGCGGGAAGGTTATATTTTCCCATTGGCATAACCGTGATAACCGATGATGTGATTTGGGTGTTTGCTTTAAAATCAAGAAGCGATACGCTTATCAGACCCAGGTATCCGAGGTCAGAAATTGTGAATGCGGCGGCAAATCCGTCCCCCACTGCAAGATAATAATCCCATTCCTTAATTCTCCACTTGGGAGCTTTTATTTGGTCTCTGCTGTATTTCCACACAAGCTGTTTCGCAAAACCGGGCTCAGCGATATGACCCTTTGCGTCCAGCAGTTTCTGAGGTGTGGTTACTTCATGTTGTTTGCCCATTAGATTTCCTCCATTATATATTTTTTGTGATGCAGGCGGATAAACAGAGTGATTTTATCCGCCTGCATTTTTATATGCGGTAAGTTGTGCTTTATAGGGGCGGAATGAAAGTCCCGCCATTCGTTCTGCAAACGCCTGTTTAAAAATTATTTCTTTGTGTTTTTTAATTCGGCTCTCGGCGGGACAGATAATTTTCTGCCATGATTATAAATTTTTCTGTTTTCAAGCGCCCATTGTTTTTCGGAAAATGAACCGCAGTTGACATCGTGGATAGCATCGCAAAACTCAAAGAGCGTTGCGTCAAGATTATCAAGAACGGAAAGAACTTCCGCCTCCATGAAAGAGGGCCTTTTCGCCGCTCCGTATTCCGGAATTCCGTGGTGAGAAATACACATATGTTCCAGAAGTATGGTAGTTTCCCGGGAGGTTCCGAGTGCCTCCGCCGCTTTTTCAACCTCCATAGCGCCTTTGACCAAATGCCCGACGAGTTCCCCCTGCACGGTATAGCCGTTGGCAAGGCCGAGCGCATTTGTATCCATTTCGTCTATCTTTGCCAGGTCGTGAACAACAGCGCCCGCTGTGAGCAGTTCTTCGTCAAGAAAAGGATAAACTTCGCATACTCGCTGTGCCATACGGATTATAGACAGTGTGTGGAAGAGCAGACCGCCTCTTTCTGCATGATGCATATTGACTGCGGCAGGGGCGCTCAGGATTTTATCTGTGCGTTTGGCAAGCAGATATTTAACGATTTCGGCAAGTTCTTCATCTTCAAATCCGTCAATCAGCGAATAAATTTCGCCAAGCATCCAGTTGCTGTCCACAGGGCTGCTTGCAACAAGAGATGAAATATCACAGTCATCCGCCTCTGTTATCGGCCTTATCTGTGCGATTCGGAACTGATCCTTGTCTCGGTATACTTCAAGAGAACCGCGTACTTTCACAGGCATATTTGCATGAAGGCATTTATGCTTTGTTTCATCATAATCCCAAAGCTTCGCAGAGATTTCACCGCTTTCATCGGAAAGAACCATATCGAGATACGGTTTTCCGTTTTTTGTTGTTTTTTTATCTGTGGATTTTATAAGGCAAAATCCATCCTGCATTCCGTTGGACAGTTCATTAAATTTCATAATTGCTCCCGGATTCTCTATAATTTTATATTTACTACAACCAGTTTAGCATAGTTTTTTATGTTTTTCAATACAAGGTTTAAGCTGAATAGGGATAAAAGGGCTTTGGAAAGTCAAATGATTCATATGCTTGTTTAAAACCCTTGAAATATGGCAATATTCCCGCATTTTTAAACTGCGTTTCAAAAATTTTTGCCATACAAACTGACCTGCCCCTGAAATAAGTGCACTTTTGAAATATATCGAAAAAAGTCGTCATGAAGATGTTTCTTCCTTATTTGTTTTAAACAAGCTTTAAAGCATTTGCTAAAGATTTGAAAATATGGTAAAATTTACAAGTAAAAAAGGGGAAGACTCGTATTCAGCGCTTTTATGTTCCGTTTGACTTTTGGAGGAAGCATCGGCTGCATTTGCTGATTATTAAGGGAGAATTATGAAAATATTAAATATTGTTTTGCTGGAACCGCAGATTCCGCAGAATACGGGGAATATTGCAAGAACCTGCGCCTGTACCGGAGCGAGGCTTCATCTGATTGAACCGATGGGATTTCATCCCGACGATAAAAAGCTAAAACGCGCAGGTCTTGATTATTGGAAATTTCTCGATATAAGTTATTATGAAGACTGGGAGGATTTTGAAAGCCAAAACCCGGGCAATTATTATTTCTTTTCCACAAAAGCACAGAATAGATACTGTGATAAAATATATAAAGACAATTGTTATCTCGTTTTCGGGAGGGAAGACGCCGGGCTTCCCGAAGAATTGCTCAAATCGCATCCCGAAACATGTGTCCGTCTGCCGATGCAGGACAGCTGCCGCAGCCTTAATCTTTCCAATTCGGTGGCAGCGGGCGTTTATGAGGTTTTAAGGCAGTGGGATTTTCCGCACCTAAAGGAAAACGGGGAACTGAAAAAGTATAAATGGTGAGATTGTATAAAAACAGAAATAAAAACTTTGAAAGTTTGTTAAATAGTTGAACCGCTTATATCTTGAAAAAACGGGAATTATGGGTTAAAATAAATATGTAAAAATATTTCAGTTAAGGTTTATGCCAGATAGGGAGAAAAGGTTTTGGAAGGCAAAATTCCCTTATACTTGTTTAAATGCCTTGAAATACGTCAGTATTCCTGCGTTTTTGAACTGCGCCTAAGAAAATTTTTTGTCTTACAAAATTGCCCTGCACCTGAAATGAACGAATTTTTGATGGAAGACAAGGCAAAGAGCTATCATTATCAGGTCTTTTCTTCCTGTTTGGTTTAAACCAAGAATCGCAAATTAAGTGCGGTTCTGGAAGGGATTTAAAATGAGTTATTTAAGCAAAAAAAATGTAGAAGACTTAAATGTAACAGGCAAAAAAGTACTGGTTCGCTGTGATTTTAACGTTCCGCTTAAAGACGGCGTTATCACGGATGAAAACAGAATTGTTGCCGCACTCCCGACAATCAAATATCTTATCGGAAAAAACGCTAAGGTCATTCTTTGCTCTCATCTCGGAAAACCCAAGGGAGAGCCAAAACCCGAGCTCAGCCTTGCTCCGGTTGCCAGGCGCCTTTCCGAAAAACTCGGCAAAGAAGTCGTTTTTGCCGCAGACGATAATGTTGTAGGTGAAAACGCTAAAAAAGCTGTTGCTGAGATGAAAGACGGAGACGTTGTGCTGCTCCAGAATACCAGATACAGAAAAGAAGAAACAAAGAACGAGGAAAATTTCTCCAAGGAACTCGGATCTTTATGTGATTTATTTGTTAACGATGCTTTCGGCGCGGCGCACAGAGCGCATTGTTCAACCGTAGGGGTTGCTTCCTTTGTTGAAGAAAGCGCAAATGGCTATTTGATGGCAAAAGAGGTTAAGTTCCTCGGTCAGGCAGTGAATCATCCCGTACGTCCGTTTGTAACCATTCTTGGCGGAGCGAAAGTTGCGGATAAGCTTAATGTTATTGAAAATCTTCTGGATAAAGCCGATACACTTATTATCGGCGGCGGTATGAGTTATACTTTTGCAAAAGCACAGGGTTATGAAATCGGAAAAAGTCTGGTTGACGATTCAAAGCTTGACTACTGCAAGGATATGCTTGAAAGAGCAAAGGCAAAAGGCGTTAAAATTTTACTGCCTGTTGACGCGAAAATCGTAAAGGATTTTCCGAATCCGATTGATGCGCCTATTGAAACCGAAAACGTTGCAATCAGCAGTATTCCCGCAGATATGATGGGACTGGATATCGGCGAAGAATCGGCAAAACTTTTTGCGGAAGAAGTCAAAAACGCGAAAACCGTTGTTTGGAACGGACCTATGGGTGTTTTTGAGAATCCTGTTCTTGCCGCGGGCACCATAGCTGTTGCAAAAGCGCTTGCGGAAACAGAAGCAACAACGATTATCGGCGGCGGAGACAGTGCAGCTGCTGTTAATACGCTTGGCTTCGGCGATAAGATGAGCCATATTTCAACCGGTGGCGGCGCTTCACTTGAATTTCTTGAAGGCAAAGAGCTTCCGGGTATTGCGGCTATGACCGATAAAGACTGATAAAAGACTGATAAACATTGAGTTTTAAATAATTTTAGGAGAGAATACTAATGAAAAAAGACGTTAGAAAAGCAGTGATTGCAGGAAACTGGAAGATGAATAAAACTCCTGCTGAAACAAAAATATTTTTAGAGGAACTCAAACCTCTTGTAGCAGACGCCGGCTGTGATGTTGTTGTCTGCGTACCGTTCGTAGATCTTCAGCCTGCTCTTGAAGCAACTGCAGATTCGAATATCAAAGTAGGTGCGGAGAACTGCCACTGGGCGAAAAGCGGCGCTTTTACCGGTGAAGTAAGCGCGGATATGCTTGCTTCCATGGGAGTGCCTTATGTTGTTATCGGTCACAGCGAGAGAAGAGCTTATTTTGGTGAAACAAACGAAACAGTCAATCTCAGAGTACGTGCGGCTCTGGATAACGGACTCAAAGTTATCCTTTGCGTAGGTGAGGTTCTTGAAGAGAGAGAGCAGGGTATTACAGAGGAAATTGTAGGATTGCAGACAAAAGTAGCTCTCGGCGGAGTAAGCAAAGAGGAACTTGCAAATATTATTATTGCGTATGAACCTGTTTGGGCAATCGGAACAGGCAAAACTGCAACTCCGGATCAGGCGCAGGAAGTTAATCATTATATCAGAACGGTTGTTGCTTCTCTTTATGATAAAGATGCTGCGGAAGGGCTCACTATTCAGTACGGTGGGTCCATGAACGCCGGCAATGCGGAAGAACTCGTCGACAAGCTTGATGTTGACGGCGGTCTTATTGGAGGCGCTTCGCTTAAGAGTGCTGATTTTGCAACAATTGTTAAGGCGGCAAGCAAATAATTTAATTTATATACTATCTGCGTTGCCTGCAAGGCAGCGCAGAAATTTTTAAAACGGAGAATAAAAATGAAAAAGCCAATCGTTTTATGTATTATGGACGGTTTCGGGCATAATCCGAGTGATTACGGCAACGCAATTGTATCGGCCAATACCCCGAATCTTGATAAACTTATGGCTGAATGCCCGTCAACTTATATCGGCGCAAGCGGACTGAACGTAGGTTTGCCGGACGGTCAGATGGGTAACAGCGAAGTTGGACACACAAATATCGGAGCGGGCAGAGTTGTTTATCAGGAACTGACAAGAATAACAAAAAGCATTGAAGACGGTGATTTCTTTGAAAACGATGCTTTAAAATCCGCTATGTTAAGCGCCAAGGAAAACGGAACAGCGCTTCATCTTATGGGGCTGATGAGCAACGGCGGCGTACACAGCCATAACGGTCATTTGTGGGGACTGCTTGAAATGGCGAGAAGGAACGGACTTGATAAAGTTTATGTTCATTGTTTCCTTGACGGAAGAGATGTACCACCTGCATCAGGCGCGGATTATGTGGCTGAATGTGCCGAAAAATGCGCTGAAATCGGTGTAGGCAAAATTGCAACTGTTATGGGTAGATTTTATGCTATGGACAGAGATAACAGATGGGAAAGAGTCGGTAAAGCTTATGACGCGCTTGTAAAAGGTGAAGGCATAAAAGCCGATGATCCTGTTGAAGCCATCAAAAAGAGTTATGAGACAATAGATGAGACGGGCAAGCATCTTACAGACGAATTTGTTATCCCCACGGTTTGTCTGGAAGATGCGCAGATTCAGGAAAATGACAGCGTTATATTCTTCAATTTCAGACCGGACAGAGCCCGGGAAATCACAAGAACGCTCGTAGACCCCGATTTTAGCGGATTTGAAAGAGAGTATTTTCCTGTAAAGTTTGTGTGCTTTACACAATATGATGCGACTATGCCGAATGTGGATGTCGCATTCAAGCCTCAGACGCTTGTAAATACGTTCGGCGAATATATGTCTAAACTCGGAAAGACACAGCTTCGCATTGCCGAAACGGAGAAATATGCACATGTAACGTTTTTCTTCAATGGCGGTGTAGAAAAGCAGTATGAGGGAGAAGACAGAATTCTTGTTGCTTCTCCGAAAGTTCCCACTTATGATATGCAGCCTGAGATGAGCGCGCCTGAGGTTACGGAAAAAGTCTGCGGAGCAATCCGTTCGGGTAAATATGATGCCGTAATTCTGAATTTTGCAAATTGCGACATGGTAGGGCATACCGGTGTGTTTGAAGCTGCGGTAAAAGCAGTTGAAACCGTTGATGAAAGTGTAGGCAAGGTTGCCGATGCTGTAAAAGATATGGGCGGTGTTCTGCTTGTAACAGCCGATCACGGAAATGCAGATAAAATGCTTGATGCGGATGGGAAACCGTTTACTGCACACACAAATTTTGAAGTTCCGTTTATCGTTTTCGGATATAACTGTGAACTTCGTAGCGGCGGAAAGCTTTGTGATATTGCGCCCACAATGTTTAAGATTATGGGAATTGAACAGCCGGAAGAAATGACCGGAGAATCGATAATTCTGTAAGTATTTTTTTCATTCCCGTATATTTATTTTCCCGCTGACAGCGGATTGCTGTCAGCGGGATTTTTCTGCAAATTTCTTCAAAGAATCGTTTTTTTCGAATCTTTTGAAAACAACTTGACAGTATTTTACATATTTGGTACAATTAGTAAATATATAATGTTTAACTATATTGCAAAAAAAGGAGAATGATAAATATGAAAGCAACAGGCATTATAAGGCCACTTGATACAGTGGGAAGAATTGTTTTACCAAAAGAAATAAGAAAACAGTTTGATCTTGTTGACGATCGGGACAGTTTGGAAATCTTCACCGATAATGACACGATTATTTTGAGAAAATATTCTCCAAGCTGTATTTTCTGCGGTGAGGACGACGGACTGATAGAGTTTAAAGGAAAAAAGATTTGCAAAAACTGCAAAAAAGAAATCAGAAAGGCATAAGATGACATTTAATTTTCATATGCCTGTTCATGTAATATCAGGTAAAAATGCGGTTTTGGAAAACGGCAATCTTCTTGCAGAATTCGGAAACCGCTGTTTGATTTTAACAGGCCGAAATTCTGCTGATATATGTGGTGCGCGCAGAGACGCGGAGCAGTCGCTCGGAGCAAACGGAATAGACTACGGTTTTTACAGCGAAATCCATCAAAATCCTTTGCTTTCCTCTGCTTACACAGCAGGGAAAATCTGTGCTGAAAGGAATATTGATTTTATACTCGCCGCAGGAGGTGGATCGGTACTGGACTGTGCAAAGGCAGCCGCAATTTTTGCTTCAAACCGTAACCTGAAAAATCCGGAAGATATATATATGAAGTTTGACAATCCTCCGATTCCGCTTGCAGTTATCGGCACAACTGCGGGAACGGGAAGCGAAGTCAGCCCAACAGCAGTCATAACTGTGGACAGGACCGGCAGAAAAAAGAGCATAACGTCACCGTTGTGCTATCCGAGGTTGGCTTTCTGCGATCCGAAGTATACTTACGGTACGCCGCGCGGGATTACCGTATCATGCGCGCTGGATGCATTTGCGCATGCTGTCGAAGGTTGGTTTTCAAGGAAAAGAGACACTGTAACGGAAATGTTTGCCCGAACTGCGCTTCCGATGATATGGCATTCGCTTTGTATTTTGGCGGACGGTGGCGAACTTTCGGAAAAAATGAGAGACGAATTGTTTTACGGCGCTTTGTATGCAGGCGTGGAGCTTAAAATCGGCACGCTTTTTCCGCATGCCCTCGGATATATTTTAACCGAAGACTATGGCGTGCCTCATGGTCAGGCATGCGCAGTTTTTGACAAGGAATTTCTTGCGTGGAATCAGAGAAATGCGCCCGAAATAACTGAGGCGTTTTTAAGCCTTCTCGGTGTTTCTTTCAGTGAAGTTATCCGTATGTATGATTCGCTGATAGCTTTGCCGGAAATAAGTATGAGCGATGAGAAAATTGCGGAATATGCAGAACGTTGGTCCGATAACGAATCAAAATTTAAAAATTGCTTCGGTAATTTTAAGCTTGTGAACGCAGTAAATATATTAAAGAAATTGTTTGGAGAATCATATGGCGTTGTTTGTTGATATAGCTAAAATTAGCATTAAAGCGGGCAACGGGGGCAACGGTGCGGTTGCTTTCCGCAGAGAAAAATATATTGCTTCCGGAGGACCTAACGGAGGGGACGGAGGACATGGAGGCAATATTGTTTTTATGGTTGATGATCATTTATCTACGCTTGCCGATTTCCGTTATCAAAGTGAATACAAAGCCGATAACGGAAAAAACGGTTCCGGTAACAATAAAACCGGAAAGAGTGCGGAGGACTTAATTATACGTGTTCCGAGAGGAACGATAATAAGAGAAGTCAATTCGGGAAAGATAATGAAGGATATGAGTTCCGATGAACCTTTTGTTGCCGCCAGGGGCGGTAAAGGCGGCCGTGGAAATGCACGGTTTGCAAATTCTACTCGTCAGACTCCGCGTTTTGCCAAAGACGGAAAGCCGGGCGAAGAATGGGATATTCAGCTTGAACTGAAGCTTTTGGCAGATGTAGGGCTTTTGGGTTATCCGAATGTGGGCAAAAGCTCACTGATTTCCGTTGTGAGTCAGGCGAGGCCCAAAATAGGGGACTATCATTTTACAACGCGTGTGCCCAATCTCGGTGTAGTTAGAATCAGTGAAGACGTGAGTTTCGTTTTGGCGGATATTCCCGGGATTCTCGAGGGCGCAAGCGATGGCATTGGGCTCGGTCATAAATTTTTGCGGCATGTTGAAAGATGCCGTTTGCTGATTCACGTTGTTGACGTATCGGGAAGCGAGGGAAGAAGCCCGTATGATGATTTTAATATCATCAATTCGGAACTTGTGAAATTCAACGCGGCGCTCGCCGATTGTCCGCAGATTGTTGCAGGAAATAAAATCGATTTAGCGGACGATGAACAGCGCGCGCAGTTTAGAAAGTTTATTGAGGATAAGGGACTGCCGTATTTTGAAATCTGCGCACCTATATCCCAGGGAACGGATGAACTTATGAAATATACCGCGCAGCGTCTGAGTGAACTCCCGCCTGTAAAACGCTATGAATCCGAACCTATTGCGATGGATGATCTTGTCGGAAAAGACGATATGCGTTTTGAAATTACGGTTGAAGACGGTGTCTATTATATTGAGGCGCCGTTCCTTGTAAAAGTGTTGAATAAAGTGGACATGGATGATTATGAAAGCCTTCAGTACTTTCAGCGCGTTTTGCAGAAAAGCGGAATTATAGAAGCGCTTAAGGATAAGGGAATTTCTCAGGGAGATACGGTTAACATTTATGATTTGGAATTTGATTACGTTGATTAGTAAAATAACAGATTGAAACAGGGTAGAATCATATGATTTTTGATGATATTGCAAATGATCCGAATGAACTCAGTCCATTGACTCTGGCTTTTATCGGAGATGCTGTTTACAGCCTGATTATCAGGGAGGATTTGGTTCTTGAAGCAAAACGTCCCGTAAATCAGTTACATAAGTTAAGTACCGAAAAAGTGAGTGCGGTCAGTCAGAGCCGTGCGGTTAAAAAAATCATGGGAGAGCTTACCGAAGAGGAAATCAGAATTTTCAAGCGAGGAAGAAACGCGTCCACTTCGCATACGCCCAAGCACGCGAGTGAAGGGGAATATCATTATTCCACCGGATTTGAAGCACTTATCGGTTATTTGTATTTATGCAGACGCTACGAACGAATAAAGGAGCTGTATAACCTGATATGCAACGGAGAGAACGGGCGCTGAGTATTCTTTGTGATATTCTTTTTTATACTTTGGGCAGTTGTTTATACGCTGTCGGCATGAACTGCTTTGCAGTTCCGAACAGGCTCGTTATAGGCGGTTTCAGCGGGATAGGGACCATGCTCAATTATTTAACGGGATTTCCAATCGGAGCATTTATTTTTATTGCGAATATTC
This sequence comes from uncultured Eubacteriales bacterium, assembly GCA_964623515.1. Classification (GTDB taxonomy): domain Bacteria; phylum Bacillota; class Clostridia; order Oscillospirales; family Acutalibacteraceae; genus RUG714. The sequence continues at coordinate 31,642 of CAZURV010000007.1, forward strand.
CGCTTTTTTATTTAGGTTACAGGTTTATAGGAAAGGACTTTATTGTAAGAACGTTTGCGGTTACGCTGTTTGTATCCGCACTGATTGATATATCCAAGCTGTTTCTTCCCGTTTTTCGCGGCGATGCAATTCTTGTTACGCTTGCGGGAGGTGTTTCGCTGGGAACAGGGCTTGCACTTATTTTCCTCAGGGGAGCCACTACCGGCGGAGCGGATATCATTGCCAAGCTGATTTCACGGAGATATCGCCATATCCCGATGGGCAGGGTTATGGTTATATTTGATGTTGTTGTCATCCTGTTTTCAGCACTTATTTACCGTAATTTTGAAAGCGTTCTTTATTCCATCGTTCTGATTTTTATTTCCGGCAGAATGGTTGATTTTTTGAATTACGGTTCCGTAAGCGGCAAGTTGATGTTTGTGATAACCGATAAATGGGACGATATATATAACCGAATCAGTTCTGCAACCGGGCGCGGGTGTACCGTTATACCCGTTCAGGGAGCATACACGATGAAAGCGCGCAAAATGATGTTTATAGCAGTAAGAAATAATGAAATCAGTAAAGTATATAGGATTATAAGCGCAGTGGATAAGAATGCATTTATCACGCTTGCCGAGGCTAGGGAGATACTCGGAGAAGGATTCAGAAGAACGGATGAATAATGATTTTTTAAAAACCATGCAGAGTTTTATGGGGGGAGATTTTGAAAGTTTCAAAAATTCCCTGAATGAACCTTGTTTCAGGGGAATCTATGTTAACCGCCTGAAAGCCGACCCGGAAAACGTGCTTCCGTTTCTCCCTTTTGCATGCAGACCTGTTCCGTTTGCACAGGGAGGATATTACATAGATGGCGGTGCGAAACATTTAGGAACATTACCCCTTCATCATGCAGGGGCTTTTTACGTTCAGGAACCAAGCGCAATGAGCGCGGTAAGCGCTCTGAATCCGCAAAAAGGCGAAAAAGTTCTCGATTTATGTGCGGCGCCGGGCGGTAAGAGCATAAATATTGCATCGCGTATGCAGTCCGTTGGTTTGCTGTGGAGTAATGAATATAACCGCAAACGCGCAGGCGCTCTGCTCTCAAATATTGAAAGAATGGGAATCAGAAACTGTATTGCAAGCAATCTCAGCGTGCAGCAAACAGCGGCGGCACTGCCGGACTTTTTTGACAGAGTACTTGTTGACGCGCCGTGTTCGGGAGAGGGTATGTTCCGCCGTGAAAAAGCTGATTGTTCTGAATGGAGCGAAAGCAATGTAAAGATATGCGCACAAAAACAGCAAGAAATCCTCCGGTTTGCAAAAAAAACGCTGAAACCGGGAGGACGTCTTGTTTATTCCACCTGCACGTTTAATAAAACCGAAAATGAAGATACGGTAGGCAGATTTTTAGCTGAAAATGATGATTTTGAGCTTATTGATGTTGAAGAAAACTTTGGCAGGGAAGCGTACGGTATGCCCAAGGCAAGAAGAATCCTGCCGATGGACGGCGGTGAAGGACATTTTGTTGCCGCAATGCAGAAGAAGGTGGGGAATACAGGCGATTCGAGTGTAAAGTATAAACCCTTTCCGGCCAGTCCCGCTCCGAAAAAATTTTATGATTTCTGGCGAGATAATTTCAGTTGTGATATATTCGGAAAACCCTGCTGTATCAACGGAAAAGTGTATTTGATGCCGATAAAAACGCCCGATGTGTCAGTTCCTTTTGTTCGTGCAGGCGTGCTTGCAGGGAGCATGAGAGGCGATATGTTTTTCCCCCATCACCAGCTTTATGCTACAATGCCATTTGCATACTGTAAAAATGCGGTCAATTTTACAAATGACAGCACCGATGTATACAAGTTCTTGCACGGTGAAGAAACGGATGCCCCCGGTATAAAAGGATTCTGTGCCGTTGCTGTCGAGGGAATCGTTATCGGCTTTGGAAAGGCTTCGGGGGGCAAACTGAAAAATCATTATCCGAAAGGGTTGAGAAATCTTAAATAATATGGTATAGTATCTGAAGTTGATATATGTAGATTAGATATATAGGAGGTCTAAATATGTCGGGACATTCAAAATGGCATAATATACAGGCGAAGAAAAGCAAAACGGACGCTGCGCGTTCAAAGGTATTCACAAAACTCGGTCGTGAACTTACACAGGCGGTTAAAGACGGTGGCCCGAATCCTGAATCCAACTCAAAACTGAAAGATGTTATTGCAAAGTGCAAGGCAAGCAACGTCCCGAATGATAATATTACCAGAATAATCAATAAAGCGAATTCGGATACTTCAAGCTATGAAGAAGTGATGTATGAGGGCTACGGACCGTCGGGCATAGCCGTTATCGTTGAAACGCTTACGGATAACCGCAACAGAACTGCCGGAAATATCAGGCATGCATTTGATAAATTCGGCGGGAATATGGGAACCAGCGGCTGTGTTTCGTTTATGTTTGACCGTCAGGGCGTGATTGTTATAGAAGATGAAGACGAAGAACTGGATGAGGAAACAGTAATGGAAGATGCGCTGGAAGCGGGCGCTTCTGATTTTCTCAGCGAAGAAGCCGGTATATTTGAAATCCGTACAGAGCCTAATGCATTGGGTATCGTGAGAGACGCTCTTGAAACTAAAAAATATACTTTTGCGGTTGCCGAGGTGCAGTATGTTCCGCAGACCTACACTGCTGTTTCAAGCGAAGACGATCAGGAAAAAATGCAGAAAATGCTGGATATGCTTGAAGAGGATGACGATGTTCAGAACGTTTGGCATAATTGGGAGGAATAAACAGCTTTTGCCTTAATATATCCTATTCGTCGACATCCCCGGTCTCTTAGGAGACGGGCTTCATTTTCGAAATCAGCGGAGGATGTTATCCTTTCTGCCTTCTCAGACAGCGAATGCTACTTCTGCCGCATGGAATAACGGGGAGGGAGTCCTTATTGAATCGCGCTGACAGTTAATTGGCATGCGCCGCACAGCGGCATAATTTAAATCAACAGGAAGTAAAGCTATTGTCTTTACTTCCTGTTTTTGATAATTTCCGTTTTAAGATTTCTCTGCGCGGGATTGTCCATGCGTTGCCCGGTATAGGAAAAACGTGAGCCATGGCACGGGCAGTCCCAGCTTTTTTCATCGGGATTCCATTCAAGCTGACAGCCGAGATGCGGGCAACGTATATCCACTGCGTATATTGTTCCGTTTTCATCTTTATAAACACCTGCTTTTTTCCCTTTGTATCTTATAACACCGCCTCCGGTTTTATCTATTGCATTCAGATAAAATTTCGGGATTGAAAACAGTTCCTTGGCGATTCCCTTAACAGCGTAAGCTTCTTCTTCCAGCAAACGGACGCAGGATGATATTTTGAATCTCTGCGGGGAAAAAACCTCTGCGTAAGGATTTTCTTTCCCGCATATCCTATCCGATATAATTTGCGCCGCCACCATGGAGGAGGACATTCCCCATTTTCCGAAACCCGTTGCAACATATTTGTTATCTGTAGAAGCTGCAAATTTACCTATATACGGCACACCGTCTGCGGGCATACAGTCCTGTGCGGACCATTGTGCGGCAACGGTGCTTTCGGGAAACATTGCTTTTGATTTGGCGCGTATTAGATCGTATTTTCCGCCGTAAAGATTTTCACCCGTTCTGTGCGATGCTCCGCCTATAATTAAATAATTCTTATATCCGCGGAATGAAAAACCGTGTTTATCTGCGCTGAAATAAAGATTTTCAAGTTTCGGTGCATCTTTCAGCGCCAAAAAGCAACTCCTTGACTGGTGCATTCTTGCAAAATAAAATCCCGGAGCGTTGACAAAGGGATAATGCGTGGCGAAAACAATGTTGTCTGCATAGATAATAGCTTTATCTGTTTTTACTATATTCCCTTTAACCGATAATGCGGGGGTGTTTTCAAATATCTTGATTTTTTCCGCCGCGCCGTAAAGAAATTTCAAAGGGTTAAAGCACGCCTGATTCCTGAACAGCAGTGCGTTTTTTATTTTTATCGGAAGCTCTGTTTCTTTTGTGAGGCAGGCGTCTATTCCGGCTTTTCGGGCGGCTTTGTATTCTGCATCAATTTGGTTTTTTTCTTCCGTAGAATACAGATATGCCTCTGTTCTTGCAAAATCACAGTCGATGGAATATTTGTTTATGATTCTTTCGTATTCGTCTATCGCCGCTGTATTTGCGGCGGCATACTGACGTGCGGATTCTTCGCCGAAATGTTTCGTAAGATATGCGTATTTCAGTCCGTGCTGAGCCGTAATTTTCGCCGTTGTATTTTGGCTCTGCCCGCTGCCGGTTCTGCCGGCTTCAATTACAATGCTTTTCATACCTTTTTCTTTAAGCTGCAATGCCGTGAGTACGCCTGCCGTTCCGCCGCCGATAATGCATACATCGGTTTTTATGTTTTTTTCAAGTGCAGGTCGCCGGTTTGCTTTTTCATGCAGAGTCCATATGGATTCGTTTTTCATTATTATCACCATTATTATTTATTTGCTTTAATGTAATAAAAATGCAAAAGTAAATGATACTATTTTTGGTGATGATATGAAATTCTACGAAGTCCGCGGTGAAGAGCGCAAGGAAATTGCATTTGATTTATTAAATAAAAAGAAACTTGCGGTAGGGATTATGAAATCCGATGAGTTCCTTAGAATTTATGAAAAATTGGGAATCAGAGAAATCAGCGTGCAGAACTGTATGTCAGGTGAGGAAAACAGAAATATGGTTTTCAATGCGGGAGAATATGTTTACGGAATAGTAAACGCTGTAAAATGTGAAAATATTTTTTCGCTTAAATATAAGGTTATGTTTTTCATTGTCCGTAATATGTTTTTAATTGTTACTGCCGGCGATGACGTTGAATCGGTATCCGATTTATTCAACGCCACGGCTTTCGGTAAAAGAAGGAACGGAGAGACAGATTTGGGGAAACTCAGTGCAGGTTTTTTTGAAAGCCTTCTGGATGGGCACAGGGAACATATAGAAAGTATCGCGGAACATTCTACCGCACTTGAAGAGTCGTTGATAAACGATAAGGTAAGCGCTGATTTTAACCGGCGTGTTTTTTCCATGAAAAAAGAACTTCTTGCTTTTGACAGCTATTATAATCAGCTTATAAATGCCGCCGAGGAACTGCGTGAAAATGAAAGCGGGCTTTTCGGTGAGGACGCTTCAAGATATTTTGAGATGTTTTCCAATAAGGCGGCGCGTTTGCATAATTTAGTGAATAATATTTCAAACAGATTGGTGCATTTAAGCGATGCATATCAGGCTTATCTTGATTATAGCATAAATAAAACAATGAAAGTCTTTACAGTGGTCACTTCTATTTTTCTGCCGCTTACGCTCATTACCGGCTGGTATGGCATGAATTTTATCAATATGCCGGAAACCAGACTGGAATGGGGATATTATGCGCTTGCCGCGGTATGCGCTGTGCTTGTGACAGTTTTCTTAATTCTGTTCAAAAGGAAAAAATATATTTAATTTTATTTACAAAATCTGTTACCCAAATCTCACAATATAGTAAAAAATATACGCCTTTAAAAAATGTATATATTTTGTATAAAAATGCATTTTGTTTGCAAAAAAATACTTGATATTAAAGATTGTTAGTCACGATTTAAGAAACAATTTAATCTTTTAAGAATATGTAAAAACGGGTATCGGATTTGTCAAAATTTTATTGCCAAAATTGGGCATTTGCACAAAATTTTGAATTTATGGGCTTATTTCAACCCAATTAAATTTTTTTGCATTGCAATCAAAAAATGATTATGTTAATATAATATTAAAATACTGGCGTGAATTGCGCCTGTATGTATCTTTTTGAGAAAGGTAAGAATCAAAATGAAATCAAATCAATCCTCAAAAACAACGAATGAAAGCGTAGAGCAGGTCAAAAGCAGAGTCAGATATAAAACCTCTCTTATGGTTTTGGTTATTGCATTCCTCGTTTTGATAACCGCAACACTTGCTTGGTTTACGCTTTCCGGCATGGCAGGCGTAAACACTTTGGATATGTCTGTTACAACGGGAACGGATTTAAGTATTTCCATCGATGGCAATACATGGTCAAAAACCCTGACCACGCAACAAATTAATGCATATATGAATACTGCAAACGGATATAAATCCACAATGGAAAAAATGAATCTCCAGCCTGTTTCAAACTGGAGCGACACTACTGCCGCGACTTTAAGATTTGAAGATAATACTGAGGTTTCGGTTGAATCGGCAAAGGAAAACGGAGTATATCTTTACATTCCGGTTTGGCTCAAATCAACTTCAAACTGCAATGTCTTTTTGAGTGCGGCAAGGTTCAGCGACACTACGTCGGACACTTTGTTGCAGAACGGAACGGAAATTACTGCGGATACAACCAAAAATAACGGAGATGCAGCTTTAAATCAGATATACAAGGCGGTAAGATTTTCGATTACTCCCAACAATTCAACGGCGGCGGCCATCGTATATGAGCAGGAGACAGATAGTCTGCAGGGCGGAGTCAATCCCTCCAATCTTGTAAATCATTCTTCTCTCGGAACGGTAAGCGGTTCCAATAATCCGACTGCTGCCCGCGTTGCAGTTCTTACTGCGGATCAGGCTCAGCAGTTTTGGCTTAAAGTTTGGGTTGAGGGCAATTCTTCTGCGTGTACGGACAGCGTCAAGGGAGCTGCATTCAAAGTTGTTATCGCGTTTGACAGTGAGGAAATCGGAGAATAAGCAAAAGTTCACCTTAATATAAATTTTTAACGGAGGTCAGCAGATGGCTAAAGTAAAAAAGAATAAAAAAGAACAGCCGTTTACTCCTGAAGATTTAAATAGGATGAACGAAAAATCTGCAAAAGACAGATTGTACGGCAAATACGGAGCCGTAAGGAATGCCGAAGGTATCGAAAAAGATAAGCGCAAAGCGCGCACGGCGTTTTTGATTTTGATAATTATTATTTTGATTCTTTTAATTCTTTGGTTGCTTTCTTTTCTCATGACAAAAAACGGAGATCTTGTTATCAGTGTAGACAGAGATTTGAGAACACAGGGTATCGTTATGAGCGAAACGAAAGATTTTTCCGAAACAGCCATCCAGCTTGACGCGGAAAATGTAAGCAAAGTAACAAACATAACCTATGACTGGTTGCCTAAGGATCTTGATGAGCACGATGGGTCTCACAACGGAAAAAACTATCTTGCATATACCTTTTATGTAAGGAATAACGGTAAAAATACACTTTCTTACAAAGGCACCATGAATATAACCGGAGTTGCCAGCGGCATGGATGAAGCGGTTCGTATACAGGTTTATAAAAACGGAAATCCTGTTACATATGCCAAAGGCAAGCTCGGAAACAGAAAAGCGGCGGAATCCGGTACTGTTAAATTTGTGGACGACACAACGGTGATGACAACAGTAACCAAAGATTTTGCCCCGGGGCAGACTGATAAATATACATTTATCATTTGGCTCGAAGGAAACGATTCTGAATGTATTAACGATATATTGGGCGGATATATGCGCTCGCAGGTAATCTTCCAAGTTGCCGATGAGGGAGATTTATCCGGTAAAATATCCGTTTAATTATTGTTGTTACATTAGGATATAAATTTTAATTTAAATCTTTTCGGGTATGTACGGAAAGAAATCCTTAAGGAGGATGAATTCTATGAAAACAAAAAATATGCGTAAAAAGGCGTTATTGTCTTCACTCGCAATGCTTTTGGTAGCCGTTGTTGCACTTTCTGCAGCAACTTATGCATGGTTTACTAACAGCCAGAAGGCATCGATTTCGACAATCAACGTTACGGCAGCTCAGGCAAGCGGTCTTCAGATTTCCGCTACAGGTGCTACCGGCACATGGGGAACAAACCTGGATCCTACAGGAACTGTTCCTACTACTTTCGTTCCCAGTTCATCTGTTGATACCAGCACGTTCTTCAGCGGCGGTATCGGCGAAGACGGTCTTCTGACCGCATCCGATGTTACAATCGCAGGCGACACAGAGTCTACGACAACCAGCGTTTACATGAAGAATGTATTCTATCTCAAGACCGACGCAGAAACTGCAACGCTTAAGTTCGATGCGCTTTCTGTTCAAGTAGGCGAAAAGAACCTCAGCGAGTCTGTTCGTTTTGCTCTTGTTTATCAGGGCACTGCTGATGTTGCTGCCGTAACGGATAGCACAACATTCGATGGCACAGCTTCAACAACTATTTATGAGCCGAAAGCTACAAGCCACTCAACTTCAGGCGCTTCAGGAACCATATTGACAACGATGGCTCTGAATCAGGCGGTTACATCAGTAGATCCGGGTGCTGTTCCTGCTGAGTCAACAACTGCTCAGGTCACTGTTACGGATGCCGCTGCAGGCACTGAAATCGTTACTCTCCCGCAGGGTATCTCCAAGATGGTACTTTATATATGGCTTGAAGGTCAGGACGTTGACTGTATCAACGGTGCTGCGGGCGACAATATTGATGTTGATATCAGTTTCACAATCTAACGTAATTACTTACACATTCAAGAAACTGATAGCATCAGTTTAAATTCGGCAGTCGGTTTAACCGACAAAAAGGAAGAAAAGGGACTCCGCTTATATGAATGTTTTAAAGAAAATAGTTAATATAATGATAGATATTTTTATTATTATCGTTGTAATCCTGTCGGCAACCGTTGCGGTGCTGTCTTTAACAACTGATTTTAACGGAGTTTCCAACATAATGGGTTATATCCCGTTAGCCGTACAATCCGATTCAATGTCGCCGACCTTTGAGGAAGGCGACATGATAATCGGCTGTCAGAAAGACTCGGATTATGAATATAAAAAAGGTGATATAATTACATTTAAAATGTATTTGTATGACGATGACGGCAATATTGTAAAAAATGATGACGGAACTGATAAAATTGTGTTCAACACGCACAGAATCATCAAGGTTGAGCCTCCGCACGATAATATAGTAGAAACATTATATTATACGAAAGGCGATAATCCAAAGTCTGTGCAGGATCACGATCCGGTTCTCAAATCTAATATTATTGCCTTATGGTCTACCGGTGAGGGTGAAAACACAAAACCTGTTGTTTGCGGACCCGTCAGCGGTATAGGCAGTGTTATGGATTATCTCAGAGATCCAACCGGATTTGCGCTTGTTGTAGTTCTTCCGATGGCATGTTTCTTTATTTATGAGTTGTTCAGATTTATCAATAATCTGGTTGAATATAATAAGGAAAAATCTCGTGAGGCTGCTCTTGAAGCCGCGCGTACGGTCATCGCCGATTCTACCAATGGCGGTTCTTCGAGCGAAGGGTTATCTGATGAAGATAAAGCGCGGATTATTGAAGAGTATCTCGCCAAGCAAAAGTCATCAAAAAAAGATAAACAGCAAAAGTAATCTTTTTCATTATCGGAGGTCGGTATTCAGGCATCTGAATATCGGAATCGAAATGCATCAACAAATTCAACGACAGAGTTTTCTGTAGCCGGTTTTCATGTCGGCAGTGATGCCGGCTGATTTGTTGCATTTTATAAAGCGTCAGCTTTATGAACCTATTTTAGTAGATTTTTTAAAATTTTTAACGAGGGAGAGTAAGAACCCGTGGATACAGTATTTTCATTTTTAAGTAGTTTCCTGGATCTGTTTTTCGGCAGTATCTGGAACGGTATTAAATCACTAATTTACGGCTTTGGAAAAGCGTTTGATTTTCCGAGCTATAAGAGCCTTATTGACGAATACACGAGCGAATTGGGCGGTCTTTCATGGGTAATTGCAGCCATTGTGATGATTCTTATCATTGCAGTGTTTGTGCTTATCATCTTTATTATTGTTAAATCTATTAAAAAGTCCATTAAATCACGTTCGGCACGAAAGAATGCCGATGATCTTGTGGGCGAGGTGCAATCACTTAATAAAGAAGTTATGCGCCTTAACCTTGAGAAAGACAAGATTTTATCCATGAAAGTTTCGCAGCTCGGTCTGAACAAAAACGAACTGGCAGAACTTACTGCGGAAGAAATGGGCAATCTCGGCGAAGACCAGCATGACGAAGATCAGACCGGTAGCAGGTTTTATAAGCTTACAAAGGTTGACGAAGCCTGGGCTGATAAAACCGATCCCGAATTTGACTGCACACTCACGCTTCCCGAAATCTGCGACAGATTCAGAAATTTTGCATGTTCAAAAATGCATCTGTTCTATGACATCAAAATCATTCGTTTGTTCTTGGCGTCTTTTGCCTCAACCCGTCTGATTATCCTTCAGGGTATATCCGGTACAGGTAAAACATCGCTTCCTTATGCATTCGGCAAGTTCATCTATAATGATGCCGTTATATGCTCGGTTCAGCCTTCGTGGCGTGATCGTTCGGAGCTTTTCGGATATTTCAACGAATTTACAAAGAGATATAACGAAACGGGCCTGCTTGAAAAGATGTATGAAGCCACCTATACAGACACACCGTATGTTGTTATTCTCGATGAAATGAACATCGCGCGCGTTGAGTATTATTTTGCAGAGATGCTCTCAATTCTTGAAATGCCTTCACGCGATGAGTGGATAGTAGACCTTGTTCCGAGTGTGTGGTCCTCAGATCCTAAGCATCTGGAAGAGGGTACGCTAAGGCTTCCGGATAATATGTGGTATATCGGAACAGCGAATAACGATGATTCAACATTTGCTATCACCGATAAGGTATATGACCGTGCTATGCCCATTGATATTAACACTAAGGGCGTTGCATTTGAAGCACCTGATACGGAACCGCTTCACTTAAGTGCGCCGTACCTTGAAAGTTTGCTTGACGCTGCGAAAGAAGAGCATATTGTTTCGCAGGAAAATATGAAAAAAATTGAAATGCTTGATGATTATGTTATTGAACATTTCCGTCTTGCGTTTGGTAACCGTATTGTAAAACAGCTCCGTGAGTTTGTTCCTGCATATATCGGTTGCGGCGGCACGGAGGTAGACGGTATTGATTATGTGCTTGCCAAGAAAGTTCTCCGTAAGTTTGAGCAGTTAAACCTTTCGTTTATCCGTGATGAGGTTGATGGTTTGTGTGATTATTTGGATGAGCTTTGGGGCAAGGAAAATATGAACGAGTGCAAGGAATATCTGCGCAGACTTCAAAAACTTGTTTAATTGCGCGAATGATTATTGTTTTATGATATTTTTGACAGTTAAGGAGGTGGGTTTATTATGACAATGGAGCAGATGAGTCAGTATTACAAAATATATGCTAATTTCAAAAACGCCATAAACGATCTTGATACCCACCATTTTATGACGGAAGCGCTTAAAGAGAGCGATAACGGAAAAGATTCCCATAACGGTAAAGCATATTACCGCGTAGTTGATTTGGACTGGGTTGAAGCAATTGAAGATACGCTTCAGTATATAGATAAAGCAATCCGTGAAAACCGCCGTTTTATCGAGGTCAGCGAGGAAGTTGTTCCGATAGAAAAGGCAAGGAACATCACAACGGAATCCGTAAAGCATCTTGCCCAGCATACGAATCTTATCGCCAGGGTTGAGGGCGATGAAGTGACTCCGGAAAAAATCCTGAATATTCAGCGTGATGAAAGCTTTGCTATTTATGAAAACAGATTTATTCATACTTTACTCCAGAAACTGGCGTATTTCGTAGGGCTTCGTTATAAAGCGCTGAACGATGCGCCTACCGATTCCTATTCAAAAATCGATTTGCACCGTTCTTTCTCGGTTGATGAGGAAAAAGTTGATTATGATTTAACTCTTGCGGTGGAAAGTCACGCGCAAACCAAGGTTGATTTGCAGGCGGATGTCAGCACGCTTACCGATTTACAGCGCGTTAACCGTATACGCACCATTCTTGCGGACTTTATGTCAACACCCCTTATGCGTGAGCTGAACGGATGCGAACCGGTAAGGCCGCCTATTTTGCACACAAATCTTATGACCAAAAATCCGAATTTCAAAAAATCTCTGGATTTGTGGCTTTATATTGAAACCTATAAAAAACCCGGCTATCAGGTTATGGGTGATGAGTATACAGGCGAACTTGACAATAACTATAAAATTGCAATTTATGATACGTTTGCTCTTCAAAAATTCGCAGTTGAACTTTGTGCAAACAGAGGGCTTGAAAAAAAACTGCGTAAAGAGTATCAGGACGAACTGAAGCAACAGGAAGAGGAACGGCAAAAAAAGCTTGAGGAACAGCGCAGGCTGATTGAGCAGAGGATAGAAGAAGCCCGCCGGGAAGAAATTGAAAAGCAGGTTGAAAATATCCGTGTTCGCGATGAAAAAATTGCGGAACTCACTGCTGCGAATGAAAAGCTTGCCTCCGATTTGCAATACAGGGAACAGCTTATCAAGGAACTGCGCCAGAAAATTTATGCAAACGAAGAAGAAATAAGGCGCAATAAAGAATATATAAACAGCCTTGAAATCAGCGTGAAAGAACGCGATGATCAGATACGCTTCCAGAAAGAGCGTATGAATAAGCTCGAATCGACCATCGCGGCGCAACAGAATGAGATAATTGAGCTCAAGGCGAAGGTGGAAGAGGCGGAACTTGCAGTTGCCGAACTCACCGCTAAAACGGAGGAGCTTGAAGCTGAAATTGCGAAGCTTGAATCCATAATTGATGAGAACGAGGCGCGCATCAGCAGGCTTGAGCTTGAAATCGAAGAAAAAAATGCGGCGATTGATTCTCTGAATGCAGATCTGGATTCCAAGAAAGCGATAATCGCAAAACTTGAAGCCACAGTTAAAGAAAACGAAACGAAAATTGCCGCGCAGGAAGAAAGCATTGCCGGATTGAAAAGCGACATTGTTTCCGCGCAGCAGAAGCATGCGGCTGAAATTGCCGGACTGAATGAACAGAACGAGCAGAAAATTGCAGAAATCAAATCCGGTTATGAAAACAAACTTTCCGGTTTGCAGGCGGATTATGATAAGCTGGACGGTAAATATGAATCAAAGCTCGCAAAGATAGAAGAAAAGCGTTCAAAAGAACTCCAGCGTATCGAATCCAAGCGTGAAAGCGAGCTCAACAGAATCGAAACAAAGCGTGAAAGTGAGCTCAACAGAATCGAGACAAAGCGTGTTGCTGAAGTTGATAAAATAGAGGCAAAGCGGGTTAAGGAACTTGAAAGAGTACGCAAAGAAGAAGCTTCTGCTTATGATAAAAAACTCCGTGAAGCTTCAAAGCGCTTTAAATCTCATGCGGATAAGATGATAGCGTCTGCAAAATCAGTTGCAAACAATACTGCAGAGGTTGCCGTTATCAAAGCAAACGGCAAAATCGCAGTATCCAGGAATATAATTAAACTAGAAAACGGACTTTCGCTGGATGAATACAGGGAATTTATCAGAACTGCCTGCACGATTTCAAAGGGAGCTCCGTCCGGAAAAGTTAAGATTTTTGTCGATAGCTTATGCGGTGTCAGCGAAACGCAACTTGAATCGGCGGGCGTAAGCGTAATTCAATTCAGTTCCGATGAGGACAGCAAGTTTGAAATGTCTGTTAAACCGATAGATATGCTGAAAGCGATGAAGCCTTATATAGAATCCGGAGATAGCGTAATTTATGCGGCTTCAAGCGAAAAGAAAACCGGCGCTGTAAGCACGGCGGAACTTGTTTCCAAAGAATCCGGCTTTCACATTTCCGCGTCGGACTGCAGTAATATTTATTTATCTTCAGCCCCAAAAGCTTTGGGAACTGCGGTTCTTGCGGCAGAGGGAGTTCCGTTTGACGAACTTGTAAAAGCGGAATTGACTGAATTTACATTTAGGCAGAAAGGCGAAACATGCTTGATTGGTCAATTCACAGGCAGTAAATTCAGAAAAATCGAGAAGATAAAAGATGATTTTAAAGACTGTGCCGATAAATATCTGAGCGGATTAAATAAATCTTTCGCCGCGGTTTCGGCAAACGCTTTAAGCAGTGATGAAATTAAGAAAGCGAAAAACTATTTGACTGAATCGGGATTTAAAAATATATTTGTTCTCAACTCTTCGGATAATGGAAAAAGCAAAAGCTTAGATATTTATTGTTTTAAATAATTTTAAAAATAATCAAGGGAGTTACCGATGCAGGATTTTGCTACGTCAGAGAAGCAAATGCGCGTGAACAGGCGCAAGGCTTACATTTCAAATTTAATAATGGTATTTGTTTTGGCAGTAAGCATTATCATTGCAGTGTTGGCCTGGTTTTTCAACAGCCAGAAAGCAAACATCAGCAGTATTAAGGTTGATTCTGCAGCGGCAAACAGCGTTGAGCTGAGAGTGATGCTGAACTGGCCCGATACCGATGATGATTATGATTCGGGCTGGGTTTCCGGCACAATCAATCTTCAGAGCGAGAACGCAGTCGGAACATTTCAATACGCCAATGATATAACCGGTAACGGCATCCTGTTTGCACGGCCTAAGAAATCGGACGGAACGGCAGATCCTGTTTTTACCGGAAGTGATGCAAATGCAAATTGGCAGTTAGAATCAACGCCGGTGGAAAACAAGGATTATGAAGTGATAGACGTATATGTCAGATGCAATCAGCCGTCAAATATTTACTTAACAACAGGCTGTTCGGCGGACCCGGTCAATAGCAACGGGAATCAAAATGACTACGGTGTTTCAAAAGATTATATAGCCGGGGCGTCGCGGATTGCTTTTGTGAATGTGGCAGGGGATAGCTCCGAAACGGTCAGTTGCGTATGGATACCAAACAGCACATATCAACTTGATTCAACGTCCAAAGCCTTTACCGAAAACGGTGTTCCGGAAGGTACATACAAGTATTACGACAGTGACAAGAAACAAATTGTTTCTTATACGAACGATGATAATCTTTATTCCGATTACGGCTACACAACCTCGATTACCGATCCTGTTATAAATAACGGCATGTTGGGGAATAAAGACAGCGTTATTAAAGTAACCGAAGTGGTGGATGCAATTGATAAAGATACAAATAACGGATTTCAGTATCAGTCGCATTTCAGAATAAAAATCTGGATTGAGGGAACGGATCGTGAAACCGATTCCGTTTTCAAAGGCGGAATTTTCAAAACGATATTCAGTTTCCTCGCGGTTGAACAAAGCAAGATACCGAATGATTAAGAAAGGAGAATGGCTGATGGCAGAAGTAAATGAAAAACTGGACCAGGAAACAACTGCAAGAGAATTTAGTGTACGCAGAAAAACTGCTATGGTTTCCATAATTGTCATTCTCGCTTTGGCGATAATAGGTACTTTGGCTTGGTTCATAAACACACAAAAGAGTGAAATACAGGGGAATAATATTGCAGTCGGAGCAGACTCGTCGCTGGAGATGTCGCTGGACGGTGTCACTTATAAAAATCAGCTTAATCTCGGTACGGATACGGCTTCTTTGCCGCTGAACAATCTTGCCGACGTTAATTTTATTGATATGACGGGAGACGGCTTAACGTTGCGCAGACCTGTTTTGGTGGAAGAAAACGCCATTGCCTCGCCCGACAGTTCAAAATCCTGGCGTGAAATGGTTTCTTCGGGGAGCCTGGTTAACGGGTCAACCAATGGAAGCGAGTATATTTCCTTTGATATATATTTCAGAGTCAAAGGCTCTGCCTCGCAAAGTAGCGATAATTACAGAGTTTATTTAACCGATGCGTCCTCCGTGCTTCCCGCGAATGCAGAAGGCGAGCTTAGCTGGACGGACGATAATGCCAATCACACGGATTCAAATCCGTCTGATTACGGTACATTTTCCCGCGATGCGATTATCGGAGCGGCGAGGGTTGCCGCTTCGGATGACAGCGGGCTGAAATTCGTTTGGATTCCGAGGCCGGATGTTTATTTGAACACAAGTGGCGAAAAAGGCAAATGGACGGTTACGGAGAATGTTGCCGCCACTTCTGATCAGTACGGTTCAACACACAGCTATTTCCAAAGTGATAAAACCGAAACTTCACTGAGCGCCGATAAAACCATTGTTGCAAACACAGATTTACCCGGAGACGGCGCAACGGATATCGGAACCTCATCATCGTATAAAGGCGCGGTTACATCTCTTGCTTATAATTCGGCAACCGGATATTTTGAGGGCAAAGCAACCATCACCGTCTGGGCAGAGGGTGACGACCGCGAAGCCAGGCGCGCCACGGCAGGCGGTCAGTTTAATGTTTTATTAAAGCTTGCGGCGTTTAACATCGGCTGATTGGCCGAATCATTCACAGAATTAGTTCAACCGGGGAGGTTAGTATGGATTCAGTAAAAAAGGCATCTGCAACGAAAAAACGGAATATTATACTATCTGTTATAGCCGTTATTGAGATGGTAGCTCTAATCATCTTCGGTGTTTATAGTTGGATAGAAGGTGCGGAAAGTGCAGGCGTCAAGGGCAGTAATTTAAGCCTTGCAAGTTCCCCCGGACTTATCATCAGATTTAACGGCGAAACAACCAATACGGTTGATTTAAATGACTTTATCAAAGATTATACGGATGATTTTGTACTCGCCGAAGCGTCAAGCATTAACGGCAGCGAAATCTTTTTCCGCGGTCCGCAGGATTCCAACGGAGAACGGACATACCGGGCATGCGTTGCGGCGCAAGACGATAATGTTAGATATATAAAAGTTGAATTTACAATTATGTCGGACGGTACGGACGCTTCCAGCACAAACGGCACAAACATTTGGCTTGACCCCGATAAAACTTATTTAAATATACTAAGCACCCAGGCGTCCGATACATATTTGCCAAACGGTGCTGTCAGAATATCCATGAAATTCGGTGATGACGGATCATGGCAGGTTTTCGGTTCGTCCGCCAAAACCATTCAAGCGATAAAATCCATAGACGAAAATGGCTATATTACCACCAACATAGCTACAGGAGTTGTTTCAGGACTCAGTACGCAGACTGTGAAAGCGTTTACGGACGCTTCGCCGGATAAAGGCGAGTCAGCGGCTTTGGCGCATCTTGCCAGCGGAGAAGAGATTCAATGCACGATGTGTATTTGGCTTGAAGGGCAGGATCCGAACTGTGTGGATGAAATCGCTTCTTCGATTTTGAATTTGCAGCTTTATTTCACAACGGGATTTGCACTTTAAGGTTTAGGATTTGAAATAAAAAATTTGCGAGGAAAGGGGCGGATTTTTTGAAAGAAAAACTGAAAAACAAAGAAGTTCGCCGGCAGATCGTTCTTGCAGCAATATGCCTGATTTTGATGATTGTTCTCGTTTTTGCATGGTTTGCTTACGGCAACGACTGGGTGGGCGTTGCAATGAACTACGATCGCACGCTTTACCTTGCTTCCATAAACATAAAAAGCTATACCTATTACGGGGAGGAAGACGAAACCGGTGCCATTGTTTACGAAACGGATCCGATTAGCAGCGATAAGGATCTTTCGTCGCAAAACAGATTATTCAGTGATAGCTTTTATCCGTCTCAGAGGCAGTATTTTAAAACGGTTATCTATAATTCATCCACCGTTAAATCGGTAATAAATATAAATCTCAAAAACATTAAGTTTGACGAGGTGCTGAACGGAATGATAACAGTCGGTTGCACTTCGCCGCAGGATATCGCAACTCTCGTATTGCAGTCGGATACCAATAAGCTTCAGAATGGTATTTACACACTTAATTCGGTGAATCTGATAACGCATCAGGAGATTCCCGCGGGAGAGGAAGACGGTGCGTCTGTAAATCCGGGCAAAACCGAAATATATTGGTATATTGAGGCGAGCGAGGAACTTACCAATTCTGCAATGGGTGCGGAATTTACGCTTGATTCTATGGAAATATCTTATGGATAATATATGAAAAAGTTTTTAGTTGGTTTTTTAAAATGGTTCGGAGTTGTATTGCTTGCTCTTGCAACGGCGCTTGTTTTGTTTATCTTTATTCAGCGCGTTGCGGGAGATCCGGGCAATCCTCCCAGCCTTTTCGGATATAGATTCTTCCAGGTGCTTACCGGCAGTATGGAGCCTGAACTGCATGTTGACGATGTGATTCTCGTTAAGAAAACCGAAATCAGTGAGATAAAAAAAGGCGATATTATTTCTTATTACTGCACGGAAGATTTGGATAACGGGTTAAAGGCGGGAGATATTGTAACGCATAAGGTTATTGAAGACCCGGTTTATGCAAACGGTGTCTACCGTCTGCAAACTTCAGGCATAGAGGAAGGTTCGGTACCGGATGCTCCCATTGTCGGGGAGCAGGTACTCGGCAAGTTTGCAGCAAAACTGCCGCTGATGAAATATGTTTATAAAATTTTTACCCGGTGGTACGGTCTTCTGATATTCCTGCTTGTGCTCTTTGCACTGTTCATGAAAGAGCTGTTTAATCTCAGGCGTATCATAAAATCCCGTCCGGAGGATTATATGGAAGATGGATCTGCAGCAGCTGATTCAGATAAAGAAAACATAAAATTTGAGGATATTCCCGCTGAAGAAGTGGCAAACATTCTCAAATCACATAAAGAAGATAAATGATTTTACTTTCACAGCGAAACGTCTTTTGAAGGAGAATTTTGATGGATAATATTAAGGGAAAATTCCGGGAGCAAAAGAACGGCACCAGGGAGAAAAAGAGCAGCACCAAAGCGATAGCGATTGCCGCTATGGCGGTGATTCTGTTTCTTGCTATATGCGCAACGTTCGCCTGGTTTACAAATAAAATTTCATATGTGAACGGAAAACTGATACTGGGCAATTTCAGCACGGAACTTCAGATTTATTCTCTGGAATCCAACGGAAGCGTTACAACCCTTGTGGATCAAACTGCAACAGATGAAGATATCAACGTTCAGAATGTTGCAAACGAGTCCGGCTGGGCTTCCAATCAATGCGGATATCGCTTTTTCAAGATTACAAACCATAGCGGAATTGACATCAAGTCTTATATCAATGCGTCTTATAACACCAATATGAGCGATGAAGATCTCGCATATTTCCATTATCGCATAATAGATGTTACACAGCTTGTTAATAATTCCTCCTTGTCTTTCACATCTTGGATTCAGAACTGGTCCGACAAACCGGATGCGGCGGCAATTAAGGAGTCGGGGCATGTTTTCTCTTCACTCACATCCGATAACTATATGGGTACAGCCGTAAAGGACGGCGGAAGCAAATATTACTGCCTCGCTTTCTGTTGCTATAATTATCCGAGTAATGAACTTGATGTTAATACATATCTTCAAATCAATTCATCTGTTATATCCAAACAGATAAACGCGCCGGACGCTGAAACAAGTGACAACGGAAATGTATACTATGTAAGCGCATGGGAAATGCTTGTCAGCACGGTTAATTCCGTCAGAGCCGGAGATACGGTTTATCTCAGCTCCGATATTGAATCTCCGGCAGATGCAAACCTTACTTTCCTTCATCGCGCCAATCTCGATTTGAACGATCACAGCCTGACCATTCACGGCGATTTGAATTTTGACTATACAGCCAAGGGGAAAGCGTCTATTGTGGCGGACGGTAATTCCTATCTCAGGCTGGACGGCGATTTGAACATCGATACCCCGTCAACTGATTTTGAAATTCTCGGTACCGGCGGTTCGCCGAGTGTGATTATCGGAAACGGGCATAATTTCTATGCCAACTGCAATCTTGTTTTGAATGGAGACAGCAAATCTGCCGATACGGATTCCGGATTGTATCTGAATAACATCACGGTTTCACAGGATGACGGCTCGGGTACGGTAACTGTCGCCGATTTAACAGTCGGTTCGCACACTTTGGTTAAAGTCGGCGCAAGCTCAACCATCGGCGTTATTTCTTCCGAAAGCAGTAGCACCTATATGGTTTATATTGAAAACTACGGAAAAATTTCAAAAATCAATTTAAGCCAAATGATGCAGCGTTACAATAACGGTACCGTTGAAGTGTATATCCGTAACCGCAATTCTTTCACCGGCTCGGGTTCGGTGATTGCGTTGCCGGATTGGGCGCTCGGTGCAATAGAAGACCCTACGTATTACAATACTTATATTGCGAATGCTGCAGGCGCAGATACATCATGGGTAACGTTGGATACGTCCGCAGCGCAGTATTTCACTGAACAGAAAGATTTCCAGATAGCAAATATTAAAAATGAAGGGGAGGATTCGGAAAGCGTTGTTCGTCTCGGCGTTAATAAGTATCAAGTGAATAAAAAATCAAGCACGGACACGATTGAAGCGCTTTTAAACGCATATTTCAGCAAGCATACCGAATTGACGACGGAATCCATTTCAACAATCACTTATCTTGAAATCAACACGTATGACGCAACGGTAAGTACAAATGATTTTTCCTTCATTAAATCGAATATGGATGTTAGCACGCTTGATTTAACGGATGCCGTTATGGCTTCAAGTACGATACCTGCAGCCGCAATGACAAGTGAGGCATCTCTTCAAACTTTATATTTGCCGAAAGCGAATACTGCCATCGGCGCTAATGCTTTCAAAGACACGAATATAGGAAAGCTTACGCTTTCAGACAATATCACTTCTATTGGTTCCACAGCGTTTGCGGTTGCCGGCGACAATTATGATACGCACGGAAAAATATTTGTTTACTGGGATTCGATGAATACCATATCAACTTCTTTCCTTTCCGGATTCAGCTCTTCAACGGCAGTTCTGTTTATGAGTGCTTCTCAAGTTACAGCGATGAAATCCACTTCCCCTTACAGTAGCGTAACAAATGCATGGCGGAGTTGCTTTATTGAAACGCCTGATTTCCAGAGCGGGGATTACTTCTGCAAAATAGAAAATGTTGTCGGCGTCGGCAATGCCTGTAAGATTCTCTACTATAACGGCGTAATAGCCGACGGGCAGGAATTGGTTCCCGATTACATAAGTTACGGTTCAAGCAATTACAGCATTTCTTCTATAGGGCAGCAGGCTTTCCGTAATGCCATAAAAGCGCACACGCTTTCGGATTCGGTAAGTATCACACTGCCCGAAACCTGTACCTCAGTTGAAGATGAGGCGTTCAGCGGCTATAACTCATATGCGCTTACTGTTACGCATCTGGATTTGGGCGGCACAACCTATATAGGCCAGTATGCTTTTTCCTATCAAACAATTCAGTCTTCCGCAGAAAGGCCCTCCGGCTGGACGGGATTGACCTATCTGGGAGCGTATGCGTTTGGAAACTCTTCTCTCTACAGCGGGATTCTCGATGTGAGCGGTGCTGTAAGCGGCACGGAGAATAGCATGTGCCCGGAAAACAATACTTTCTATAGTTTTGCAGCGGCGGGTACTTCAGTCGATTCAACCGTTGTGAGGATGAAGCACTATACATCGTTAACAAACACCATACTCAATTCGGCGACTTTTACGGACTGTACCTTGGATTTAACGGGCGTAACGAGCATTGAAGCCAGTACACTTTCAAACAAAATCAAAACGGTTGCAACTTCCGCAGATGCAATGGTTGGCAAGGTTATTCTGACGGATGTTTTGAATATTAACAGCGCAAAATCTAGCACCGCTACAGCCGCACCGCTTTACAATATCCAGTGCGATGTTTTGCAGGTGGGCATTCAAACTGTATATACAGATCAAGCAAGTGTAAATGAGAACTGTACATATTATCATTCCATTTATACTTACGGAACGCTCGGAATCAACCACTTTATACTCGACGGTTTGATTCCCGATGATACCTCAACAAGTAACAACTATGCTTTCGGTTCTTATAACCAAGGGGCCGTAATCGGGAAACTCACAGTTACCGAAAACTGCTCGAGAATACCGTCTAAGATGTTCCTTTCAAACACAAGCGGAAAGTATTTGACCATCGGATCGGCAGAATTTGATTCTGCAGATTATTCCGTTGGCGCAAGCGCGTTTTCGTATATCACAATTTCCGGCGCATTGAATTTGTCACATGCAAATGCTATAGAAGAAAATGCATTTTTAAATTCTGCGGTAAACAATACCGATTCGGAAAACACTTCTATTGAAATCGGTTCTACTACAATCGGAAGCGCCGCTTTCAACAATGTCACATTAACCGGCATCGAGTCGTTGCAGATCGGAACGAATTCAACGATTGAAACAACCGCTTTTGCCGCTCTCTCGAGCACAGATTTAAAAACAATCAAAATCGGCGCAGGTTCATCTTTAGCGGTATCTGCTTTTGACAAAGCGTCGATGTCCGCTGTAACAAAGCTTGATTTAAGCGGAGTAAGCAGCGTTGGGAATTATTGCTTCAGAGGAGTTCCGCTTAGCAACGGCGCAGTTGTAGATGTAAGGAATATCCCGATAATGGGCTATGCTTCGTTTGCCTTTGCAACAGGTCAGCAGATTTCTCAGTTTATCATCGGCGTTGATTCCGATAAAGTGCCTTCTGAGTTTAAGTACGGAGCAGGCGGTTCTGGAACCTCTGCGAATGGCATATTCTGCTATTCAACTTCGGAGGTGCCTACTCTGACTTTTTCAAAAATGGAAATTGTGGGAGAACTTCCTCCTTCCGGTTCCCATGGTGGCCTTGCCGGAACAAACAATATCGTAACGATAGATACACTGCAGATAGACAAGGGCTGTTCCGCGATTACAACTGAAATATTCTACAGCCAATATAAAACTACTGCGAAAGGTACTGTAATCAATAATGTTACTACGGAAGATGGCGCAAGCTTCACCATTGAAAGCAATGCGTTCCGTTACGTTCAGTTCGGCAGCAGTATCCTGGATTTTGAAGGAGTTGTCAGCGTTGGCGCAAATGCTTTTAACGGCTCCACGCTTGTGAAGCTGAATCTCGGAAGCAAAATAACGGAATTTACAAGGACCGCACTTACCGGTTGTACAAACCTGGAGTTTATGAGAATCACAAAAGCAGATGCCATTGTTACGGCTGTCGGAACAGGAACTTTCCCGGTTAGTACAGCAAAAATTTATGTTCCGGCTGATTTGGTTACAAGTTATACAGGCGGCACCTCTACCACCAATGACTGGTATACATGGCGTACTTACTTTGTGGCGGATGCACTGATCAGCGGTGACTGGGCTTATACTTATCTCAGTTCCGCAAAAACAGATATTGAGCTTACGGAATATCTCGGCACGGAAACCGCGGTTTCTATTCCGAGCACGGTTGACGGACACAGCGTAACGCAAATCGGCGGAAACTGTTTCCTAACAAATGTGGCAACAAGCGTAACGATTTCGGCTTCCGTTCAATTTATTGATCCCGATGCACTTTCGAGTACAGCCATAACTTCTATCAGCGTTGACGCTTCAAATTCATATTATTCGGCTGCTTCGAACGTGCTCTACAATAAGGATCAAACAACGCTTGTAAGGTATCTGCCGGGATTGACAGCTACAACATTCAAATTGCCCGATACGGTTACCACCATTCTTTCCGGTGCATTTGAGGGAACAGCGCCGAAAACCATAGAACTGCGTGCTGTTTCCACAATAGGAACGGGTGCGTTTGATAATTCCAGTGCAGTCACATTCATTTCTTTGTATGGCGGAGCAATCAATATAACTTCAAACGATGCGTTTGGTACGGCAAAGAAAAATGCGACCGTCGACAATGATCCTGTTTACACTACAAGTATCAGCATCACCGTGCCGCAGGTCACGAAAAGCGCATACGAATCCAATAACCTTTACAGTGAATATATTTCATGCGGATGTATAACATACACATCGACTAGTCCGATTGCCACTGTTTCGGATTCTGTAGACGAGCTTACCATGCTTGAGGCGGAGGTTGACGGAATTTCATATATGCTTATGGATTCCGGAACAACTTACGGCGGTGTAACATTCACTTCAGATTCAGGCGAATCCGTTGCGGTTGTAACCGATATCAACGATACGCTCAGAGCGTGTGATACGGTTGTGATTCCTGCTTCCGTTTCAGACGGCGGCATCGTTTATGAAGTAGTCGGCATTGCCGACGGTGCGTTTGCGGACTGCACGGAGCTAAGTAAACTTGTTATTCCCACCGGTCAGATTTATTACACGTCGCTGGCATTTACGGGATGCACGAATTTAGGATATATCCAGTGCAGTGATGTTGTTCCGTATAATCTGTCTAACATAGAAACTGCCGCACTGCCTTCGGTATCCGCGTCATCCATGCTCGATGAGGCAATTTCCAAGGATGATGACGAATAAAAACGCAGATAATTCGGAATGATATTTTGGTAAGTTAAATATATGAAATAAAAACGAGGCACTCCTTTGCGGCAGTGTCTCGTTTTGTCTGTAAGGGTGCATTCTGTTCTGTTTTCCGTTGAAAGATTTGTTGGTTCTTGATGCCGCATCTCATAATCGGTTGGCAAAGAATAAAACAATGCACTGCTGTTCATTGGTCAATCAAGGGACTGCTCCGTTATGCAACACGGCAAAAAACAGCATTGCCTCAATTAGAAAGCAGTGATGGATTCTTTCCCTCCGCGATTTTGGAAAGGAAGTCCGCCGCCGCAAATTCGAGAAACGCTTTGCCCAAGTTATTTTACTTTTTTATGTTAAATAAATAATTGCGAGATTTTCACATAAATTAAATTGAGGTGATTTTTTGATTTATACAGTAACCTTTAATCCTGCGATTGATTATTATATGTATCTTGAAAATTTTCGAACAGATGATGTAAATAAATCCGATTCGGAAGAATTGCTTTTCGGCGGCAAGGGTATAAATGTTTCTGTTGTATTATCACGCCTCGGAATGGAAACGAAGGCCTTGGGATTTCTTGCCGGATTTACCGGGGAAGCACTCAAAAAAATGATGGAAGCGGAAAACATACAAACGGATTTCATATTTTTATCCGGCGGCTTAACGCGTATCAACGTTAAAGTGCGATATGGAGAGGAACTTGATTTTAACGCAAAAGGTCCTCATATTTCAGCCGGAGACACCCATGCGCTGATAGAAAAGTTAAGCTGTGTGCAGAGAGGAGATGTTATTGTTCTTTCAGGCTCTGTTCCGGATTCTGTGCCGAAGGATATTTATGAACGTATTTCTCAGGCAGTTCAGGGAAGAGGTGCTAAAATCGTTGTTGACGCGGTCGGCGATTTGCTCTTGAATGTTTTAAAATATAAACCGTTTATGATTAAACCCAATCATCATGAGCTTGGCGATATTTTCGGCGTAAATATCAATACACTTGAAAACGTTGAAAAATACGGCAATATGCTGCGTGAAAAAGGCGCTGTGAACGTGCTGGTTTCCATGGGCAAAAAGGGTGCGGCGCTGATTGATGAAAACGGAAAACTGCATTATATCGGAAATGTTGAAGGTAAAATTGTCAATTCTGTCGGATGCGGAGATTCCATGGTGGCGGGATTTATTTCCGGCTATGAAAAAACAGGAGATTATGCTTACGCTTTGAAGGCGGGAGCGGTATGCGGCAATGCAACAGCTTTTTCCAAAGGGCTTGCAACGAAAGAAAAAATTGCAGAAATGCAAAACAGGATGCTTTAAATCCATTCCAAATCAAAAATGAACGAAAGAAAAGGTGATTGAAAATCAAAATTATTGATTTGCTGCGTGCCGATGCAATCAAACTCCATGTTTCGGCGAAATCAAAGAACGAAGTTATTGATATGCTTGTTCAACTTCATCAGGAGTCAGGGAATCTTTCGGATGCAGAGGATTATAAGCGAAGGATTTTAGAGCGTGAAGCCCAAAGCACCACTGCTGTTGGAGATGCTATTGCTGTTCCGCACGCAAAAACTGAAAGCGTAAAAAGGCCTGCTCTTGCGGCGCTCACGCTTTCGGAGGGTGTTGATTACGGTGCGCCGGACGGGAAACCCGTTGATTTGCTGTTTATGATAGCGGCGCCGCCGGACGGTGACGTTCATCTCGAAATTCTTTCCAGGCTTATGGTTATGCTTATGGAATCTGAATTTTGCGAAAAATTGCGGGCATCGGATTCTGCGGAAGAATTTCTGAAAGTCATTGACAATGAGGAAAAAGAAAAATACCCTGAAACGCTTGCCGATACAGTTCCTCAAAAAGAATCTGACAGCGGAACTTACCGCATCCTTGCGGTAACGGCATGTCCCACCGGAATCGCGCACACATATATGGCGGCTGAAGCGCTTGCGAAAGCGGCCGATGCTTTGGGATATACAATTAAAGTGGAAACAAATGGTTCGGGAGGAACAAAAAATGCTTTGACAAAAGCTGAAATTGCTGATTGTGACGGTATCATAGTTGCAGCCGATAAGAACGTTGAGATGGCTCGTTTTGCGGGCAGACCCGTGCTTAAAGTTTCGGTTAGCAGCGGCATAAACAAGCCGGAAGAACTGATAAATACCGTAATTGACGGCAAAGCGCCTGTTTATGAGTCAGAGGGCAGCGAATCGGATGCTTTCTATTCCGATGAAAAAGAGAGTTTCGGAAGACGTATTTACAAGCACCTTATGAACGGCGTTTCACATATGCTCCCGTTCGTTGTCGGCGGCGGTGTGCTTATTGCTCTCGGATTTTTGATTGACACAATTGCCGGCAATGCCAACGCAGGCGGGAATTTTGGTTTCACAAATCCTGTTGCAGCTATTGTTTTCTGGATAGGCAAAGCGGCGTTTGCACTGATGCTTCCTATCCTTGCCGGATATATTTCAAGTTCAATCGCAGACAGACCGGGATTGCTTCCCGGTATCGTAGGTGGTGTGTTTGCCGCTAACGGATACACCTTTGCTTCTCTTATTGACGGCAAAGATCTTGTGGGCGATAGCGGCGCCGTATCAGGATTTCTCGGTGCGCTTCTTGCAGGATTTGTTGCCGGTATTCTTGTAAATCTGCTCAAAAAAGCGTTCAAATGGCTGCCTAAGAGTATGGACGGTATCAAACCTGTTTTCCTTTATCCGCTTTTAGGCACATTCCTTATCGGATTGTTTATGCTTGCAGTTAATCCTGCTATCGGCTGGCTTAACACAGCGCTTGCGGAATTTTTAAAGAGTCTTGGTGCGTCGAGCAAAACTGTGCTTTCCATCGTGCTTGCCGCAATGATGGCGATTGATATGGGCGGTCCGTTCAATAAGGCGGCATATGTTTTTGGCACAGCCGCTATTGTTGACGGCAACACCTGGATTATGGCGGCCGTTATGATTGGCGGAATGGTTCCTCCGATTGCAATCGCACTTTCCACAACATTTAATAAGAATCGATGGAACAAGGAGGAATTGAAAAGCGGTCCCGTGAATTACCTGATGGGTTTGTGTTTTATCACAGAGGGTGCAATTCCTTATGCAGCGGCCGATCCGCTTCGTGTTATTCCAAGCTGTATGATTGGTTCAGGCGTTGCAGGCGCGCTTTCGGCATTGCTCGGCTGTGCATGTCCGGCGCCTCACGGCGGAATATTTGTGTTTGCAGTTGTAACGCATCCGCTGTATTATATCCTTGCCCTTGCAGCAGGTTCGGCGGCAGGCGCCCTTATGCTGGCATTATTAAAGAAAAACAGAAATAAGAAGAAGGTGACTGCATAATGGTAAGTAAAACTTTGGCAATCATCAACGAAATGGGGTTTCATATGCGTCCTGCCAATCTCTTTGCGGCGGCAATGAATAAGTATCCTGCGGCAGTTTCAATAGAGGTAAATGGCAAACGTATTGACGGAAAAAGTATGATGGCTATTATGGCATCCTGCATAAAAAAAGGTATGTCAATTACTGTTGAATGTGACGGAGAAAACGAGCAGGCAATGCTCAATGAAGCTGTAAGCCTTATCGAATCAGGTTTCGGCGAATAATAGGAGAATTTATTATGTTAAAAGGCATTGGAGCAAGTCCCGGTTACGGCATAGGAAAAGCAATTATAGTAGGAACACTCAATCTTGATTACGGGTCTGTAAAGTATTCTTCACTTACAGAGGAGAAACAACGTTTGAAAACTGCGGTGGAAAAATTTACGCAGGAAACAAAACGACTCGTAGAGGATATAAAAAAATCTGCCGGCGAACAGGAAGCGCAGATTCTGGAAGGGCATATTATGATGCTTAACGATCCGTTTATGCTCTCTCAGATGTATGATAATATCGAAAACGGAGCAGTTGCGGAAGCGGCAGTGGACAGTGTTTGCACCATGTTTATTGATATGTTCAGCGTATTAGACGATGAACTCACGCGTCAGCGCGCCTCTGATGTTAAGGATATAAAAGACAGTCTTCTTAAAATTCTGCTTGGTATAGACGATGTAGACATATCCGATGTTCCTGCGGGTACCATATTTGTTGCAAAGGATTTTACGCCGTCTATGACCGGCCAGATACGCAGGGAAAACGTATCCGCAATTATAACAGAAGTCGGAGGTGTTACAAGCCACAGTGCGATTCTTGCCAGGGCTATGGGAATACCTGCGGTGCTTTCCGTTCTGAATGCAACCGATATTATAGCAGACGGCGACAGTCTTATCGTTGACGGATTCAAAGGGAAAGTGTATACTTCTCCCTCTGAATCCGATATAGAAGCGTATAAACGGATTCAGGCCGATTATGTGAATGAGAAAGCGACGCTCAATGATTATTTTAATAAGCCTACCGTTACGCTGGACGGAGTCAAAAAACTGGTTTACGGCAACATAGCCAAGGCAGAGGACGCACAAAACGTTATTCAGAACAGCGGTGAGGGTATAGGGCTTTTCAGAACAGAATTTTTGTATATGGACAGAAATTCCGGGCCTGATGAAGATGAACAGTTTGAAGCCTATTCAACCGTTGCCAAGGCAATGAACGGCAGGGAAGTTATTATCAGAACGCTGGATGTGGGCGGAGATAAAGAAATTCCGTATCTTTCCATTGTGAAAGAGGAAAATCCTTTCCTCGGACACAGAGCGATAAGATATTGCCTTGATAATCCCGGCATTTTTAAAGTTCAGCTTCGAGCGATTCTGCGTGCGGCAGTATATGGAAATATCAAAATTATGCTTCCTTTGGTAACGGAAAAAGATGAAATCGTTCGTGCTAAATTACTTATTGCAGAGTGTGAGTCGGAACTGAAAGCCGAGGGAGTGAAGTTCAAGGAGAATATTCCTGTCGGCGTTATGATTGAAACGCCGAGCGCGGCGATCATATCCGATATTCTTGCACAGGAAGCAGACTTTTTCAGCATCGGCACAAATGACCTTACAGGTTATGTTATGGCGGTGGACAGAGGAAACGCAAAGGTCAGCAGCCTGTATGATTGTTTTCAGCCTGCAGTTCTCAGAGCGATTGAAATGACTGTTAAGAACGCCAAACAGGCAGGCATACCGGTTGGTATGTGTGGGGAAGCGGCGGCGGATGTTGAATTGATTCCAAAACTTATTGAATGGGGTTTGGATGAATTTTCGGTTGCACCGAGCGCGATTCTGCAAACAAGAAAAATTATCTGCAACTATAAGGCCGGATTGGATACGGTAAAGTGAAAGTTAAATGTGCGTTTAAAATCTCCCGCCGTGGTTTAAGCGGCGGGAGCGGCTTGATTTATGTGTAAAAATACGCCATAATGAACTCGGGAAGTGATTTAGATGGTTATAAAACTTATCGGTATTGATTTGGATGGTACGCTTTTCAACCGGGTAAAAGAAATTTCGGATGAAAATATTTCCGCAATAAAATCCGCTACGAAAAACGGTGTTTGTGTTATTCCCGTTACAGGGAGATCGCTAACCAATATTCCGGAAGCATTCACAGAACTGGACGGCGTTGAATATGCCGTAACAACAAACGGAGCTTCTGCTTTTAGGCTTTCGGATTCAAAATGCATTTATAAACGCTGGATGAAAGCGGAAAAAGCGGTGGATATTTTTAATATTCTGGATTCTTATGCCAATGCGGCGTGTTGCTTTATTTCCGGCGAAAGCTTTATGGATGAAAGCAAGCGTTCTGTGCTTGACAATATGGGCTGGGATGCGGCAACGGCAAAATATTTTGCACAATATATGAAATTTGTGCCGGATATTAAAAGTTTTGTCAAACAAAACACGGATTATGTGGAAAAAGTAACCATCAATCTTCCCTATAAAAACGGAGTAAAAGCCGGAGCCGGCCCGCTGAAAAAACAGATATGCGAATTGGGAGGCGTTACGGTTGTTTCGGGTTCTCCCTTCAATTTAGAGGTTACGCGGGATGGTGTAACAAAAGGCGCAGGGCTCATATGGCTTGCTGATATGCTGGGCATTGATATGCACTCGGTTATGGCGATAGGCGACAGCGGCAACGATTTGGACATGCTCAGGAATGCGGGTTTGGCTGTTGCGATGGAAAATGCGGAAGAATGCGTCCGCCGTGAGGCTGATTTCATTACGTTGAGTAATGATGAAAACGGTGTTGCATATGCAATCCGTAAATTTGTTTTTTAAAATAAACACCGTAAATCCTGCCGGTTGACATTCAGCACTATATTTAATATAATATAATAAATATATTACGATGTTTCCGATAGAGGTTGACAATGGCTAAAAATCGTGAAAGTTACGGAATAAGAATAATGATTGCGGCTGTTGTTATAAATCTCTGTCTTTTCTTTTTTAAATATTATGTTTCTGTGTCAACTGCCAGCATATGTATTTATACAGACGCACTTAACAATCTTTTTGATTCGCTGTTCTGTATAGTGGCAATTTTCGGATTTTATTTTGCAAAAAAAGGCAAAAGCAAAAAATTCCCTTTAGGCTTCGGCAGAGCGGAATATCTTGCGAATTTTATCATTTCGGCAGTTCTCGTTGCGCTCGGCTGTATATTTCTTTATAACTGTATATCCCAGCTTATGTATCCTGTTCCGGTTTCTTTCCGGGTTGTGTATGCGTATACTCTTGGTTTAACGGTATTTGTAAAAATCGGAATGGGAATTATGTTCAGCTTAGCAGGCAGAAAATGTGATTCCGGGTTGATAAAATCTATGCGGTTTGACAGTTTTTGCGATGCGGCGATTACGTCCGTTACCGTTATTTCCTACATACTCTGTACGGTAACTCGTTTTAATATTGACGCTTTTCTCGGTATTGTAATCAGCGTCGTGATTATTGTCAATGCCGTGAAACTGCTTGTAAACAGTATCAAACTCAATCTTGGCGGGCGCAATGATGAACTTGAAAAGAAGATTTCGGATATTCTCACAGCAGATGAAAGCGTATTGTCCGTTGAAAATATTTTAATTTATGATTACGGCAAAAACAGTATTTATGCTTCCTGTACCGTTCAATTTTCAAAGCCGCAGAATACGGATAAATATACAGAACTGCAAGCTAAAGTTTTTGAACTTTTAAATATAAAAATAACGTTTGGCTGATTATTTGGCACAAGAGGTGTATAATTATGGCAGAACAAGAACTTGCATGCACAACGCCCGAAAACGCAAAAAAAGAAAAAGGCAAAAAAAAGCACAAAGTCTTAAAAATAATCGGTATAATTCTTGCAGTTATTGCAGCTGTTGCAGTGATAATCGCTGTTCTAAACACAATCACATACAGCGGACTTGCAAAATATGCGGAAAGCTTTCATAAAGTGGAGTATGAAAATCAGCTTATACCTGAAATAGATAAGCAGACCGGATACTATACTTTCACTACGGACCGCGATTTTAAAGTGTTGCAGATTACCGATGTTCATATCGGCGGTGGATTTCTCTCATATTCAAAAGACAAAAAAGCCATCAACGCAGTAACGAGTATGATAACGGCGGAAAAACCGGATATGGTTATTTTTACCGGAGATATTTCTTTTCCTGTTATATTCCAGTCAGGCACAATCAATAACATCCGTCCGGCAAAGCTGATGTGTTCCGTTATGGAAAAACTCGGTGTTTATTGGTGCGTTTGCTACGGCAACCATGATACCGAGATTTATTCTATAGCAACAAGAGAAAAAATTTCCGAAATTTACGGAAACGATAACTACAAATACTGTCTTTTCCAGAGTGGTCCTGCCGATGTTGACGGATACGGGAATTATGCGGTAAATCTTAAAAATTCAAAAGGGCTTATCACAAGAACCTATTATATGCTTGACAGTCATTCGTATGTGGATAATGATTATTTTGGAATCAAATGGCTGTATGATAATATTCACCAGAATCAGATAGACTGGTATGATGCACAGGTTAAAAAGATGAATGATATCAATGCTTCTGTTATCAGTTCCATGCATGTAAGTGAAGCGCAGAAATCCGAATTGACCAAAACATACGGAACAGCCAAGAGCTTCTGTTTCTTCCACATTCCGCTTACGGAGTATAAAGACGTTTATGACACGTATGTAAAAAACGGATATAAGGATTCGGACGACATCAAGTATATTTACGGCGCGGCAGGCGAAAAGAAAAAGGTAGTTTATTGCGGCGTTCATGAAGACGAGATGTTCGAAACAATAAAGGCGGATCAATCTACGCAGGGCGTTTTCTGCGGGCATGACCATTATAATAATTTCTCGTTTGACTATCAGGGTATCCGCCTCACATACGGCTGTTCTATAGATTATCTTGCTTACAGCGGAATACATAAAAAAGGTTCTCAGCGCGGATGCACTGTTATCATTGCTAAAGCAGACACCACATGGGATTGCCGTGCGGAAAATTACTATCAGGAAAAATATAACAATGCCGCAAGGGAAACTGTAGAAATGCAGACTCTTAACGAGCATATGAACGGTAAATAAATCGAATAAAAAAGGTAAGGGCTGAATGAAAAAATCATAACGGGAAAGTGCAGCGCTTTTGTTGCAGCGTTTGCGGTATTTTCGTTTTATCGGTTATGTATTCTATTCCCTTTTTGGCAGAGAATAGGGATATGGCTGTGGAAAAGTTACATATAACTTATTCACCGATGTCCCCGCCTCTTAGGCGGCAGGGTCCATTTCAGAATTTCAGCGGGAGTGATAATCTCCCACTGAAACCCTGAGGAGCGAACGCTCCATGCGCAGGTTGCAATCGTTCGCAAGCCCCGCTTCAAGCGGGCTTGACGGAGCACTGCTCCGATTTAAATCACCAGACGAATGATGAAAGCGCTGAGATTTTCTGTGAAAGCATACAATTTAAAAATACGTTGCGGTATATGAAGCAGGCGGAAAATTTAAACCGGATAAGGAGGTTTATCCCGATAATCATACTAATGTAATTTTGTTTAAATCTTCAAATCCGAATATTGCGGGCGCTGATGAAAACGAACGGTTACACTGCTGTGATGCGGTCCGGTAATCATAACTGCATATACCGAAAACGGTGTAAAAAAATATTCAATTATATAATTTAATAGATAAATTTGAACCATCAATCTGTTTGACTTGTATGAAACAGTTTGTTATGTTTTCGAGGAATTATATCTTTATTTAAATTATTATAATTTTTGATAAAGATATGGTTCTTATTTTTTTACGGCTATGTTCATTTTATCTTTGTTTTAATGTGAATGAACAGTCGAGCACGGTTAGTATGAAGGAGTTAAATTTGTTAACACAAAATCAGTTTACAATCATGCGTTATATGGTAAATAACGTGTCATCCACACAACGTCAAATAGCCGAAAATGTCAATCTTTCTCTCGGAACCGTTCATTCAGTTATGAAACAGCTCAGGGAAAAAGGTTTTTTAAAGAACAGTGCTTTGTCGATAAAGGGCAGATCGGAACTGGATAAATATAAAGTGGATAATGCGATTATTCTTGCAGCAGGTATGGCAACAAGATTTGTGCCGATTTCCTATGAATTTCCCAAGGGACTCACAGTAGTTAAGGGAGAAGTTCTTATAGAAAGGCAGATAAGGCAACTGCATGAAGCAGGAGTAAAAAACGTTATTGTGGTTTTGGGGCATATGCTCGAACAGTTTTTCTACCTCAAAGAAAAATGGGGCGTTGAAATTGTTGTTAACAATGATTATAAAACAAGAAATACGCATGCAAGCGTTTATGCGGCGAAAGAGTATTTGAAAAACACATATATCTGCTGTGCGGATAATTATTATCCCGAAAACTTATTTCATGAATATGAGTATCATTCGATGTACTGCGCGCAGTTTCTTGATGGAGAAAGCAGAACCGAAAGAGGGTTGATTACAAACAATGAAGGCTTGATTATCGCTACCGAAAAGCCGTGTAAAAATGTGTGGACTATGCAGGGTCATGCATTTTTGAGCGCTGATTTCAGCAGAAAATTTAAGGATATATTAGAGGTTTATTATAACAAACCCGGTTCTGAAAATCTTTACTGGGAAGGCATTTATGCAGAAAATCTGGATGTTTTGCCAATGTATATGTTAAAGTGCGGACCGAAAGATATTCTCGAATTCGATTCTGTGAACGATTTACAGAAATTTGACCCGGATTATATAAACAACAATGATTTGCAGCTTGTAAAAAATATCTGCAAAGTGCTCGGCGGAAAACCTGCCGATATTAAAAATATAGTTCCGATGAATTCAGGGCTTACGAATACATCTTTCCGCTTTGAATTTAACGGCAAAAAATATGTTTACCGAAATCCGGGACTGAATACATTCGGATATATAAACAGAGCAAGAGAAAAATTTGCGCTCCGGTGCGCAAAGGATTTGGGCATTGATAATTCCTATATATTTGAAGATGATGTGCATGGATGGAAGATTTCTCATTATATTGAAGAAACGGAGAAATTTGATTTTAATAATCCCAAGCACATGGAAATGCTTTGTGATCATCTCCGCTCTCTTCACAAGGCATGCATCAAGTGCGGCAGTGCATTTGATTATTTTAAAGAGACTGATAAACTCATAGACAGGTTAAAAATTATTGACGTTTTGACTGCAGAGCAGATTATGCCTTTAAGAACAGAGATGGAGCAGATTTATAAAGAACTTATTTCAGATCATTGGCCGATTCAGTTATCACATAATGATATTTATGAGCCAAATCTCATAATCTCAGGCGATGATTTATATATGATTGACTGGGAATATGCAGGGGATACCGATATAGGCTATGATATATCAAAGCTCTTTGCCGCAAATGATTTGCCGTTAGAAGATATAGATACAGCATTAAGTTTTTATTTTAAAAGAAAACCCGCTCTGGCAGAAAAAAAGCATATTTTAGGCTGTTCCGTTGTTCATTATTATTATTGGTATGTTTGGGCATTGTATCAAATTCGATCGGGTTCGGACTGTTGTGAATGGCAGTTAATTTGGTATAACAAAATGATGAAATATAAAAATGAATATATGAAGTTAAAAGAAAGTGAGACAGTGAAGTAAAGTGGAATATGTGATTGCTATCTTTGTCGGTATATGGATTGCGGCGGCAGGCTGTTTATCTTATTACCGAATAAAAAAAGATTTTAAAGATGCGGAAAAAAATGACAAGGAGAACGGCGCCAAATGAACATATATTTAATCGGCATGCTCGTTTCTATGGTTATTTATATTGTGATAGGTATTATAATCAGCAGAAGTGTTAAGAGCACAAATGATTTCTTCGTTGCAGGCAGACGTGCTCCAACATTTTTAATTGTTGGTTCCTTGGTTGCATCTTACTGCGGAACAGGACTTTATTTCGGCGATGCAGGTGAATCCTATGCGGGTATCTTTTCTCCGCTTATTATGCTCGGATCGATGCTGACAGTCGGATATGTGTTGGGGGGAGTATTCTTCGGTAGATATCTGCGCAGAAGTGAATCCAATACAATTCCTGAATTTTTCGGTAAAAGATTTAATTCGGTAGCGGTGAGAAAGCTTGCAGCAGTTACACAGCTTATAACGATTGTTGTATATCTGCTTTCAACCATGCAGGGTATAGGAACGCTTATGAATCTTGTTACGGGTGTTGATTATAGGCTTTGTATATTTCTGGCGCTGATTACGTTTACACTTTTAACAGTAACGTCGGGGTCAAGAGGCGTTTTGATTACCGATACGGTTATGTACGGGCTGTTTACGATTGTTACGGTAATTACAATTATCGTTGCTACCTGCAAAGGCGGAGGATGGTTCAATATCGTTGAATATCTTGCAGGCAATAAACCCGAAGTGCTTTCATGGTCAGGTGATTTATCCTATCTCTATCCGACAGGTGTGCAGAATATTATTTGGGCATTTGCATACGGTATCGTTTGGATGTCTGTCTGCATGGTAGGGCCCTGGCAGGCAAGCCGTTATTTGATGGCAAAAAATGAACATGTCGTTATCCGATCATCTATATGGGCAGCATTTTTTGTATTTCTGCTCGAATTCATTGTTAAGTGCGGTTCGGCGCTTCTCAATTATTTCAGCCCACAACTTGCAGATCAGTCTCACATAATCGTTTGGGCGTCAACAAAACTTGTGCCGACAGTTCTCGGCGTTGTGATGCTAACCGGTATTCTTGCCGCAGGTATTTCCTCCGCCACAACATTTCTTTCCATTATCGGCTCTGCGGTTGCAAACGATTTATTCGAAATTAAGGACGATAAAAAGAAACTGAACATAAGCAGAATAACAATTATTGCTGCAGCTGCGGTTGTTATGGTTATTTCTTATTTCAATCCTCCGCAGGTATTCTGGATTATGTTCTTAGGTGCAACCGTTGTTGCATGTTCGTGGCTTCCTGTTTCTCTCGCAAGCATATGGAGCAAGCGTATAACAAAAACAGGCGCATTCTGTGGAATGCTGTTCGGATTTATCGGATGCGGGGCAATGAAGATTTATTCTTCTGTAAAAGGTTTAACCCTTCCTGTATTTTTAGATCCTTTCTTTATAGGATTGATTGCAAATATTATTGGCCTTGTTGCGGGTTCGTTGCTGACAAAAGTTACAGATGAAGAAAAAGAACAAAGAAGATTGCTCTTTGTTATGCCTGAAAGCGAAAAAGACGCAGTTGAAATAAAGAAAACCAAGAGAACGGTTTTGGCGTCTGTCGGTTTAGGCGTGGTTGTCATTGCAGTATTGCTGATTTTCTGGGTCATACCCTATACTACACATTTAAAGTAAAGCTAAAATGCTTTACATAAAAAATGAATCAATATTCGGAAAACAACTCATTCTCCTGAAACGGAGGGTGAGTTTTTTTCTGAATTAACCGAATTATCCATCGACTCTGTGTATCTGTAAGATTGTCGGTTTTGAAATCATTTTAAGTCGTTTATTTGACTGTCTGCATAATATAAAAGAGGGGGGATTAAATTGATTAGCAAAAAAAGAATAAAAATCTATTCAATAATAAGAACAATCGTTTTCGCTCTGGCAGTCATAAATCAAATCATTGCCGTTATAGGTAAAGGCAGCGTATCTGTCTATCAGAATGATGTTGTTCAGATTGTCAGCGTTTTATTTACGGCAGCTTCTTCTGTTATGGTGTGGTGGAAGAATAATTCTTTCACGGGAACAGCCATTGAAGCGGATTTAGCAAAAAAAGAACTGGAGATTTATGAAGATGAGAACGGAGCTGATAAATAATGGCATATTTTTTCAGGAATCAAAATAATTATGTTTCTGTTCCTTATCCTTCAGGTTCATATCCTCGGGCAACCGTAAAAAGTGGCGGGTGCGGCGTGTGCGCCGCCTGCAACGCACTTGACAACCTTTTTGACAAAGTTATCTATTCCGTGAAAACAATGGCAGCTTTCAGCCTGAAAAACGGAGGCAGATCGTCCTATGGCACAGATATGAGCACGCTTCTCAGGAAACTGAGTAGTAGGCTGGGTACCTTTACCTATACATATCATGCACAATCCGGTTTGGGCAATGCATTGATAAAACATCTCAAATCAGGAGGAACTGCGATTCTTTCAACAACGGGCGGAAAAACTGCTCCGGGCGGACTGTTTTCCACCAGCGGTCATCTATATACTGCCGTAGGATACAGCGGAGATAATATATACATTCTCGACAGCGGATATTATGCGGGGAAATATAATATTATGAGTCGGCAGAGATATGCAACAGTCAAGGGTACGGAGCCATACCTTTCCATAAATAAAAAATATGTTGAGCAAGCCTCACAGCTTGGAGGATGGCTACTCAGCAAGAAAAAATCTTTACCGATAAATCCGCCGGGCACAAAACGTTATTATATTAATTCGGCTGATGCGGTCAAGTTCTATAAAGATAAAACTTTAACCAAGTATCACGGATTCTTTAATAATGGGCAGGAGGTTGAAGTGAAAACCGCAAATGCCGGAATCGTTGATAATTATCAGCTTACAGAGCTTAAATTAAAAGGCGGAAAGACTTACGGTTTGATTAAAAACGTGAACAAATCTACCGGTCAAATCGTGCTTTCAACGTTTGTGCCGCCCAAAAAATATATGCGCACCACAGCCGATACGGTATTCAGAAGCAATTATAAGAATGTCGGCTCGGCCGATAAGAGCGCCAGCCGTATTCTTGTTATCCCGCAGGGAGCAAGCATTGAGGTTTTATGCAGAAAGGCATGGAGCGCACACGGATATAAAGTTACAAGGATTAAATATGCGGGCAAAATCGGATATGTGGCAGACAGTCTGCTCAGATAAGATGCACTGTATATAGAAAATAACAGTTGCTTCAATTTGAAGCAACCGTTAAAAATGTAAAGCTTTTTAATTTTAATTCATAGATTTCTGAATTATAACCTGTTCGCCGATGGACTCCGCCTCTTAGGGGCGGGGTTCATTTCAGAATTTCAGCGGGAGTAATAATCTCCCGCTGAAACCCTGAGGAGCGAACGCTCCCTGCGCAGGTTGCAATCGTTCGCAAGTCCCGTTTCAAGCGAGTTGGATGGAACACTAATCCGATTTAAAAGGGAATAAATGTACGACATGGTTGCACACCAAAAGGAACACCCACGAGCCGGAACTCGCGGGTGTTTATCGCGTTTTAATTTTATAGGGCTGAATCTTAAATTTATGCGGATTTTATCTTTTGCAGTGTTCTTCCTGAACAGTGCCAATGTGACAATACACATCGTTGCAAATATGAACAACATCCGTATATCTTTAACTTTTTTGTCTTTTTATTTGTCCTGCTATGCAGAAAAACGTAAATGCGACGATATGAACAGCGGTAATCGTTGCGCCTGTTGGCGTTTCGGCAAGAACAGATATTAGGATTCCGATTGCTGCGCACAACACCGAGAATACGGCGGAGCATATGATAACAGATTTGAAGCTTTTAAAAATTCTCATTGCAGACAGTGCAGGAAAGATAATCAAAGCTGAAATCAGAAGCGAACCAACAAGATTCATCGCCAGCACGATGATGACTGCAATGATGACAGCGGTTAACAGATTGTATGCTTCGGTTTTAATGCCGGATGCACGCGCAAAGTTTTCATCAAATGTAACCGCAAATATTTTATTGTAGAATACACAGAACACGACAATTACTGTAACGGACAGTATTGTGCAAATCCAAACATCGGACGCGGAAAGCGTGAGTATGGATGTTGAACCGAAAAGCGTACTGCATACGTCTCCGCTTAGATTGGGGGACGCAGAAAAGATATTCAGCAGAAGATATCCGACTGCCAGCGCGCCCACCGAAATCATTGCAAGCGCCGCGTCTCCGCGGATTTTTGCCTTTCTTCCGCTTTTTAAAAGAATCACCGCAGCCGCGGCGGTCACCGGCATAATAATTAGCATATTGTTTACAACTCCGATGGCAGCCGCAACAGCCATTGCGCCGAAAGCAACGTGTGAAAGGCCGTCTCCGATAAATGAAAATCTTTTCAGAACAAGCGTTGCACCCAGCAGGGACGAACACAGGGCAATCAGTATTCCGGTAATCAGCGCATATTGTACAAACGGGTATTCAAAATATAAAGCAAGTTTATCAATCATCTATATTCTCCCATTTGTCTGCAAAACAGTTGATGTATTCTTCTTTGCTACCGAAAAACAGTTCTTCATTCATTAAAAGGATATGGCTTGCATAATGAAGCACCGTTTTTAAATCGTGCGAAATCATGATTACCGTTGTTCCGCCGTCGTTTAATTCTTTGATAATCCGATACATGGCAAGGGTGGATTTGGAATCGAGTCCCGAAACCGGTTCATCGAGCACAAGCATATTTTCGGCGGCGCAGAGTGCACGTGCAAGGAGTACCCTTTGCTGCTGCCCACCTGAAAGTTCCCTGTAACAGCTTTTTGCAAGGTTCGATATTCCTATTTTTTCCATATTTATTTTTGCTCTCATTTTTTCGTTTTTTGTGTAAAACGGTCTGAAACCCGTTTTATTGATACAACCTGAAAGCACGACTTCCCAAACAGATGCGGGGAAGTCTTTTTGAATATCGCTTTGTTGGGGAAGATAACCGATTGTGTTTGGTTTTAAACCGCCGAAAAACGTTATTTCTCCTTTTATCTGAGGGTGCAGGCGGAGAATAGCCTTTATGAGCGTGCTTTTCCCCGAACCGTTTTCACCGACAACGCACAGAAAATCCCCTTTGTTAACGGAAAAATTCATATTTTCTTTTATGATTTTACCATCATATCCGAGCGCTAGGTTTTTGCATATAAGTTGCTTCATTTGTTCACCTTTTCATTTTCTGCCGTGCAATGAAAATGAAATGTACATTGTTTCAGTTATTTTCAGTTTTCATTCAGAGCTTGTTTTAATACCTGAAGATTTTTTTCGGCGGCATTCAGATAGGACGCGCCGTTTGAGATGTCTTTTTCGGTCACCGACTGCATGGAGTCAAGCACAAGAACCGTTTGATTTTTATGCCTTGTATTTTTGATAACAGCGTCAGCAATCTTATGCTGCGGATTATCGATTGTTAAGACGGTTTTTAAACCGAGTTCATCTATTTTGTCCGCAAGGAATTTAATGGTTTTGAAACTTGCCTCTGTTTCCGCAGAGCACCCGTTAAAAGCAGCATAGTATTCAATGCCGTAATCGTCTGTCATATACCGGAAAGGGAAGCGATCTGCAAAAACGAGAGTTTTCATTTGTGCGGTATCTGCGGCGGTTTGATAGCGCACATCAAGGTTATTTAATTTTTCCGTATAGTTTTTTAAGTTGGCTTTATACCGTGCGGTGTTTTCGGAATCTGCACTGCAAAGCGCTTCAGCAATGGTTTCACAGAAAATCCGTGCGTTTTTCAGCGAAAGCCAAACGTGTTCGTCATATTCCGCTTCATCTCCTTGATCTTCGGCTTCCATGCCTTCGCGGATTTCTTCTTTTTTTGCAGAATCGCCGATTATATCCATAAGTTTAATCACGGTCATTTCCTTGTTCCCGGTCTGTGCAAGCGCGTCGCTTATCCATTTGTCCGATTCGCCGCCCACATATATAAAAATATCGCAGTCGGAAATATTTATTATATCCTTTGCCGTCGGCTGATAGCTGTGAAGGTCAACTCCGTTGCTGATTAAGAGCGACAAATCAATACGATCGGTTCCCTCGGCTATCTGCTTAACCCAGTCATATTCGGGAAATATGGAAGCGACCACGCTGATTTTATCCGCACCGTTTGCATCCTTGCCGGCGTTTTGGCTTTTTGCGCAGGATGTCATAAAAACCGGGATGAGTATTATGCAAAGGATGAACATCCGTGCGCGGACTTTATCTTTGATTTTTGTTCCGATTTTCATAAATTAACTCCTATGTGCGATAGTTTATCACTTGATATAATAAAAGTCAATAAGATTGATTTTTATTTATATATAGTGTATTATAATTAGCAAAGATGAAAGAAGGTCTGCGTATGTACGAGCTGATTCAGGCGGGAGACCGAAGTTTTTATATCAATTGTCCCGCAAAAATAGGAATATACAAAGCGAGTGAAACTGAAGTCTATCTGATAGACAGCGGAAATGACAAAGACGCCGGTAAAAAAGTGCGGAAAATCCTTGATGCGAACGGCTGGAAACTCAAAGGAATCATAAATACGCATTCTAATGCCGATCATATCGGCGGAAACAGATATTTGCAGCAACTGACCGGATGCAAAATATTTGCAAACGGAATAGAGGCGGCGATAACCAATTACCCTGTTCTTGAACCCGCATTTTTATATGGTGGGTATCCGTTTAAGGATTTAAGACACAAATTTTTGCTCGCACAGCAAAGCAATGCGGTGGATATCACGGATTCGGATTTTCCGAAAGAGCTGGAGGTTATACCTTTAAAAGGGCATTTTTT
The DNA here is from genome assembly GCA_964623515.1 of uncultured Eubacteriales bacterium. Lineage (GTDB taxonomy): Bacteria > Bacillota > Clostridia > Oscillospirales > Acutalibacteraceae > RUG714. The sequence goes on from CAZURV010000007.1 coordinate 73,615, forward strand.
TGATATGATTGGTATACGCACGCCGGACGGTACGGTGTTTCTCGCAGACTGTGTCAGCAGTAAGCAGACGCTTGAAAAATACCGTATCCCGTTTATTTATGATGTTGAGGAATATCTCAAAACGTTGGATAAGATTGAAAAGATGGAAGCGGATTTATTTGTGCCTGCGCATGCGGAGGCGGCGGAAGATATAACGGAGCTTGCCGAATTTAATAAAACAAAGGTGCTTGAAACTGCGGATAAGATTACAGATATGCTGAACATGCCTATGTGTTTTGAAAGCCTTTTGAAGGGCCTTTTTGACGAATATGAACTGTCTTTGAATTTTGAACAGTATGTGCTGGTTGGAAGTACAGTCCGTTCTTATCTGGCATGGCTGAAAGACAGTGGAAGAATCACCGCTACGTGCAAGGATAATTATTTGATTTGGAAACGGGAGGAAAATTAAATGTCTGTGGAAAGAGTAAGGGCGTATTTTGAGGAATGCGGGATAGAGAATCGCATACAGGAATTCAGCGTTTCGAGTGCAACCGTAGCGCTTGCAGCAAAAGCACTGAACTGTGAGGAAAGCCGAATTGCAAAAACGCTCTCCTTTCATTTGGGAGAAAAGGTTATTTTGGTTGTAACTTCGGGAGATGTTAAAATAGATAATAAAAAATACAAAGCGCAGTTTGGTGCCAAGGCAAAAATGCTTTCCTTTGAAGAAACGGAACCTTTAATCGGATATGCGGCAGGCGGGGTATGCCCTTTTGCGGTGAATCCCGGTGTTGAAGTTTATCTTGATGTTTCTCTTAAAAGATTCGAAACTGTTTTTCCCGCCTGCGGAAGCTCAAACAGTGCTGTGGAAATGACGGTTGAAGAAATCAAAAAGTATTCTAAAGCAGAAGCGTGGGTAGATGTCTGCAAAAGCGCGGTATGAGGTTTGAAATTTTATGCATTTTAAAACAATAAACGGTACAGCATAAACATTTATTTAAAATACAGGGTACGCAAAAATAATTCAAATCTATATAAATATATTATTGACAAAACATGTTAATTAGTATATAATAATCAGGCATTATAACAAGGGCCATTAGCTCAGTTGGTTAGAGCAACCGGCTCATAACCGGTCGGTCCGGGGT
>CAZURV010000008.1:0-30714 GCA_964623515.1 uncultured Eubacteriales bacterium
CGCACGACTCGTTTTTTTATATAAAAGAACCGGATGCAAGTTTGCTTGTTTAAATCGTTTTTGATAAATTTAATCTTTTTTATCCGAAAGCAGTTTATATACAACAGATTTGTAAAGCTCTGCGGGATCGGATAAAAATCTTTCTTTTATCATATCCGCCTGCAGCGCGTCTGCAACCAGAAGATTTAAACGCATCAGTTCCTGGTCCCCGTCTTTTATTATGCAGTTTACGCGGATTCCGTTATCGGTTTTTGTAATGATAACATCATTTTCCTTTTCTCGCCTGGAGCGGGTTCGCATTTTAACAGATTCTTTCACCGCTTTTTCTCTTACGGTAAACGGCAGATTGCTTTCAAGTGTGGTTGCAACGTTTCTTCCGCTTTCGGTAACGGCGATGTTTCCGTCTTTATCTTCGGTAAGGTTGCCGCTTTCAACAAGCTCACATATCGCTTCCCTGATATTAAAATAATCGGCCAAATCATTCTTTACAATCAGTTCAACCGTTTTTTCCTTGCTGAACGGTTCATTTATGCTGTTAAGAAGATAGCATATAAGAATTTTTATATCCAGTATATCAAGAAGCTTGCCCGGTACAAAACCGTCTTTATTTTTTATATCGCGCATAAATGTTCTCCTGTTATTTTATGTTAGAGTATTACACAAAATCTATTCATTATAAATTATACACCCGTTTCCTGTATTTCTCAACATAATTTATTGACTTTTATTTTATTTGTAATATAATATAACTAAGTTAAGGCGGCGGATGCGACCTCCTGCGCAAATGGAGGGGAAACAGCATAAGCGCCTTATGAAAAAAAGTAATATTTTGCAACGAAGGGAAATTTGTCTGTGTCGGCATGCAGAGAGAAAGAGCCTCGGCTGAAAGCTCTTTTATGTTCAAATCAGGCAATGCTGTCCTCGAGCACTTTGCAAAACAAAGCGTAAGCCTGCGTTAAAGGCAAAAGAGTGGTGCTTTTGCACAATTTGGGTGGTACCGCGGATTGAAAAATCCGTCCCATATTGTTTGCAGGGCTTTTTTTATTATACGGATTTTTTGAGGTGATAGAATGGAATGGATGGGGCTGAACGACATTAGGGAGAGTTTTCTCTCGTTTATGGAAAGCAAAGGGCATTTAAGGCTTCCGAGCTTTTCGCTGGTTCCGCAGGGAGATAAAAGTCTCCTGCTGATAAACTCGGGTATGGCGCCGATGAAAAAATATTTTACGGGGGAGATAACGCCGCCGCGAAAGCGCGTAACCACATGCCAGAAATGTATCAGAACGCCTGATATTGACAACGTGGGCAAAACAGCGCGGCACGGCACGTTTTTTGAAATGCTCGGGAATTTTTCTTTCGGCGATTATTTTAAGCATGAAGCGGTATCGTGGGCATGGGAATACTGCACGGAAGTTCTAGGTTTGCCTGTGGACAGGCTCTGGGTAACCATTTATCTTGACGATGATGAAGCGTTCGATATCTGGACGAAAGAAGTCGGAGTTTCTCCGAACAGAATTGTCCGTCTGGGAAAAGAGGATAATTTCTGGGAACACGGGTCAGGTCCGTGCGGCCCGTGCAGTGAAATCCATTATGACCGCGGTGAAAAGTACGGTTGCGGCAAGCCGACGTGCGGCGTAGGATGCGATTGCGACAGATATATTGAGTTTTGGAATCTTGTTTTCACGCAGTTCGATTCGGACGGAAACGGAAATTATACACCGCTTGAACATCCGAATATCGACACAGGTATGGGACTGGAAAGGCTTGCCTGCATCATGCAGAATGTGGATAATCTGTTTGAGGTCGATACGGTTCAGAATATCATGAAAAAAATATCTGAAATTACAGGCGTTAAATATCATGCCGATGAGAAATCGGATGTTTCCCTGCGTGTAATAACCGACCATATCCGTTCATCGGCTTTTATGATTGGCGACGGCGTTATGCCGTCCAATGAGGGCAGAGGGTATGTTCTCAGGAGACTGATACGCAGAGCGTGCAGACATGGCAGACTCCTCGGAATCAGTGAGCCTTTTCTTTACCGGATGATTCCTACTGTTGTTCGGGAGAATGCGTCCGCATATCCGGAACTTGCCGATAAGCAGGAAATTATAACCAAAGTGATACGCGCAGAAGAGGATTCTTTCGGAAAAACAATTGACGGAGGACTTGCTCTTCTTGAAGAATACATTAAAAATACAGACGGAGCGGTTTTCAGCGGAGAGGATGCGTTTAAACTTCATGATACTTACGGTTTCCCGCTTGATTTAACCAAAGACATTCTGAAAGAAAAAGGCTTGCGTGTGGATGAAAAGAAGTTTGCCGAACTCCTGGAAGCGCAGAAAAAAACCGCGCGCAACGCAAGAAAAGATGCGGGGGCTGACGCATGGAAAGGCGCAAGCATAAAGATAGACGCGCCGGAAACAGAGTTTACCGGATATACTTCGTATGCTTCACAAGCAACAGTTCTCGCCATTATTAAAGGCGGAAAAACCGTTGACATGCTCGGTGCTGACGAGGACGGCGTTATCGTGTTGGACAGGACACCGTTTTATGCGGAATCCGGTGGCCAGGTCGGCGATACAGGTGTGATATCAACATCGTCGGGCGATAAATTCATTGTTAAAAACACGCTGAAAAATGCTGAAAAAATTTATTTGCATTACGGTACGATTGCATCGGGCATTATCAGCGCGGGCAGTACAGTAAACGCTGTGATTGATGGTGTCCGGCGCGACAGTATAAAGCGGAATCATACGGCGGCGCATTTGCTTCAGGCAGCTTTGCGGAAAGTTTTGGGAACGCATGTAGAGCAGGCAGGGCAGCTTGTTAACGATAAAGAAGTTCGTTTTGATTTTACACATTTTAATCCTCTCACGCCTGATGAAATTATGCAGGTTGAAAAGCTTGTTAATGACTTTATTATGGATGCTGAACCTGTTGAAAATATGGAAATGCCGATTGCAGAAGCCAAAAAGCTCGGTGCTATGGCGCTTTTCGGCGAGAAGTACGGCAATATAGTCAGAGTTGTTAAAGCAGGGAATTTTTCAACGGAGTTCTGCGGCGGAACGCATGTTGACAACAGCGGAAAAATCGGCTTGTTCAAAATACTTTCGGAAGTTTCCGTAGCCGCGGGAATCCGCCGTATAACTGCTGTAACAGGCACAAATTTGATGGATTATGTGCATGCTGAGGACGCGCTTATAGAAAACGCGGCGTATGCACTGAAAACTTCTGCGCCCGAGATAAATAATAAGGTTTCGGCATTGATGAATGACAGTAAAGAAAAAGAAAAGCAAATTAAAGCTTTGAATGCCGAACTTGCAAAACTGAAAAGCGAAAAAGCGTTTTCAACACCCGTAAAAATCGGAGAACTGGAACTGTATACGGCGATTATTGAAGGCACAACTCCCGATGCGCTTCGTTCCATGGGTGATGATTTCAAGGAAAAGGGAGATAACGTTGTCGCAGTGCTTGCGGGCATAAACGGAAATAAAGCGAATTTTGTTGCCGTGTGCGGAAAGGAAGCTGTGTCGGCCGGTGTTAAAGCAGGCGATTTGGTAAGAGAAGCCGCCAAAATTGCAGGTGGCGGAGGCGGCGGACGTCCCGATTCGGCTATGGCGGGTGCGAAAAATATTAATGCTGTTCCCGATGCTGTTAATGCGGTTGAAAATATTGTTAAAAAATTTATAGGAGGCTGAAAGAATATGGAAGATTGTTTATTCTGTAAAATATCCGCCGGTGAAATCCCGTCGGAAAAAATATATGAGGATGATTTGTGCCTTGCGTTTAAAGATATTGATCCGCAGGCTCCCGTTCATATCCTCTTTATTCCCAAAGAACATATAAAATCATGTTCGGGTATAACCGAAAATAACAGTTCTGTTGTTGCGCATATATTTGAAGTGATAGCAAAAATCGCCGAGGATAACGGTTTTGCTGATGATTACAGAGTTGTTTCAAACTGCGGCGAACGTGCAGGTCAGTCTGTTCATCATCTTCATTTTCATGTTATGTCAGGCAGAGATTTCGGTTGGCCGGCAGGCTGATAAAAGGAGGCAGACAAATGGACTTTTATAAGATGAAAATTGCGGGCATAGAATGCCGTTTGCCCATATGCAAATTAAATGAAGACGTGAGTATCGCCGGGTTTGTCATTTTCGGTAATGCACCGCTTACTGTTGCCTGTGCACAGGAACTTTTAAAAGTTTGTCCAAAATTTGATTACATCGTTGCTCCCGAGGCAAAATCCATTCCGCTTGCCCATGAAATGAGCAGGCAAAGCGGCAAAAAATATTTTGTAATCAGAAAAGGTGCAAAACTTTATATGCAGAAACCTGTTTGCATAAAAGTTAAATCCATCACAACTGCAAAGGAGCAGGAACTTTATATTGACGCGCTGGAGGGAGAACAGCTCAGGGACAAGCGCGTGCTTATTCTTGACGATGTTATCAGCACCGGCGAAACGCTTAAAGCCTGTACGGAGCTTGTACGGCAATTCGGCGGTACGGTTGCCGGCAAGGCATCAATTCTGGCGGAAGGCGACGCTGCGGATATAGAGGATATCATTTATCTTGAAAAACTGCCGTTATTTTTTAATAAATAAAATGTATAGGAAGGTTTAATCCGGCCGGTATTGCAATCGGGCAGATTAAAACAGAGGGGGATGTAAATATGGGAAGACCGTTTGCAGTGATTGGTTTTACTATGTTTATATCCCTTTTTATGTTTGGTATTCTTGAATCGGAGTTTGCACTTGCGTCGCTACTCATCTGCTGTTTCCTTCTGCCTGTTTGTTTTGCCGTGCCGTGTGTCAGAAAATCAAAAGTATTTCCGCTTGCTCTTTCCGTCATCATTCTTTCAGCTTCGTCTTATCTGATTTGTTATCATTTGTCTTATTTGCCGGCTGTCGAATATTCAGGCAAAAGAATACGCGTCGATGCGAGAATAACGGCTTTGCCGAGTTATAATTACGGGAAATATTATTATGAAATCGAAGCTGAGAAACTAGACGGAGAAAAGACGGATAAAAATATAAAACTCAGGCTGAGTTCTGCTGAAAAGCTCAGTGCGGAAGCGTATGACCGCGTTTCATTCAGCGGAACGGTTTATGCACTCGGATCATCGGGCAGATTTTCACGTTTGAATTATATGAGCAAAGATGTTTATATCGGTATCTATCCGGAAGATGAGATTACAGTGCATAAGAATCAGGCAAACAGACCGCTGCATTTTTATGTTCTTGCTTTGCGACAGAAAATTCTTGACTCGGTTGCCGCACTGATGCCTGCAGATAACGCCGCGCTTGCTTCCGCGGTTTTGCTCGGTGAAAAGTCTTATATGAGCGAGGAACTCAAAAATGATGTAAACAATGTTGGCATCTCTCATTTGATATGTGTTTCAGGGCTTCATCTTGCACTGCTTATGTCAGCGCTTCTGGGCATTTTGAAAAGGCTGCAGGTGCCGAGAAAGCTAACGTATATTATAACTATGATTTTTGTAGTTGCCTTTTCCGCGCTGTGTACGTTTACGGTTTCCGTTGTCCGTGCAGGCATTATGCTGCTTGTTTATCTTGCGGCGGAACTGCTTTTTGCGGAATCGGACAGTCTAAATTCTCTTGGTTTTGCCTGTACGGTTATATTGCTTCCGAATCCTTTCGGAGCAGGAAGCATCAGCCTTATTTTCTCAGTGCTCGCGGCGTTTTCCATCATCACGGTGTCTTCGAAAATATCCAAAAAACTGAAAGCCGTAATTTTCAGGGAAAAAATGAATCTTCCGCGTAAAATCATTTGTTATGCGGCGGAAATTTTCATAACTTCCGCAGTTGTTTTGATGATTTCTCTACCCGTTTCCGTTATGGTTTTCAAAAAGATAACTTTGATGTCTGTGTTCGCAAATATACTGATTATTCCTTTTGCCGGAATATTGCTTGTATGTACTGCGGTTTCATCTCTGCTTTTCCTTACGGGAGTGCCTTTTATTTCTTTTCTGTATTATCCTTTCGCTTATCTTTCCTCGTTTATATCCGGCTATATTATAAAGATATCTGCTTTTCTTTCGGATTTTCCTCTTGCGGTGATAAATGCAGACAAAGTTTATATACTTGTGTTCTTTGCACTTGCTTTAATCGCAACGGCTGTTATTGTTTTGTTTAGGCTTTATAATAAAACGTTTCTTACTTCAGTAAGCATCGCGCTTTGCGCGGTGTTGGCAGTCAGCGCAATTGCAGATAGTGTATGCAGAAAAGATGATTTGATTATCACCTGTCTTGCCGTTGACGGAGCCGTTGCGCTGACCGTTCAGTGCGGTGGTGAAACATCGCTTATCGGATGCGGTGAAAATTATAATACGGCATATAAAATTCGTCAGATAACAGGCGCAGGTAGCGCAGGCAGAATCAAGTATTGTTTTCTGCCGGGTGATTCACGCAGGGAAAGCGGAGCTGTCAGTGAAGTGCTTCCGATGCTGGATGCCGAGCAAATCATCGTTCCAAAAAACAGCCGAACAGTATCCGAAATCAGCAGATACGGCAGTTCGGAAGTCTGTTCTGTTTCCTATGGTGTTTTTGAACTTTCAAACGGGGGATATATCGTTTATTCAGACAGCGGATATTGTTTAATAAATGCTTACGGCGTTCATGTGCTTTTGGTTTCGCGTTCCGGGGCGGAACCGGATAATCTCCCGGAGGAATTTTCGGATTATGACTATTTGATCTGTGCCGGGAAAGCAAATAACAGTATTGTAAAATCTTCATTAAATGGTATAATTGTTTTGTCAGATGAAAGAGCATGTGCAGAAACCGTAAATAATTTGAAAAACAAAGGGCATTGTGTATACGGCGTAAGTTCCGTAAATAACGCGGAACTGCGTATCGGGCGTACAAAAACGAGTATCAGGAGCGTAAAATCTTGGGCATAGCAACAGAAGACACATTAAAAAAGCATATAAAAGAAAGAAAGTTTTTACCTGTATACCTGATTACGGGCAATGATGATTATTCTAAAAAATATTATATGAAACAGCTTGCCGAAAGTGTAATCGGAACGGGGCTTGAAGATTTTAATCTGCATTATATTGAGGGTAGAAACACGAATATCACCGAGATTTCCGTTATGGCGGAGGCTTTGCCGATTATGTCGGAATATACCTGCATTGTTATTACCGATTTCAATCTGGCAAAACTCGGAGTCGATGATTATAAAAAATTCGAGGAAATGCTTGAGCAGCCCAATCCTTCGTGCGTTTTAATTTTCTATTTTGCTTCAGTGGAAGCAGACGAAAAAAAAGCAGGCTGGAGCAAAGTGTTTAAAACTGTTTCCAAAACAGGCTGTGTAGCCGGATTTGAAAAAATGGATTTGCGCCGAATCGAAAAAATCATTATGGGCGGCGTAAAAAAAAGAGGCTGTTCTATGCCGCAGTATGTGGCGCAGTATTTTGTTTCCAGAGTCGGGGACGATTTAAATCTGCTTCTCAATGAAACGGATAAGCTCTGCGCTATGAAAGGCGGCGGAGAAATTACGCGTGAAGACATTGATGCGGTATGTGTGAAAACTCTGGAAAGTTCGGTTTATGACCTTGCAAATTCTCTGCTTCGGCATAATACAGGCAGGGCTTATGAAATTCTCGATGAACTGTTCGCAAAGCGCGTTGAACCTCTTGCGGTTCTCAATACGCTCAATGCAAATTATATTGATATTTACCGCGTGAAGCTTGCGCAGGAAAAAGGACTCGCTCCTGATGCGGTTGCCCATTTTTATGATTACGGCAGATTTACTTGGAAACTCAAGAACGCCGCATACACTGCAAAAAATCTGAGCAAGGCGCAGATAAGAAAAAGCCTTGACGCGCTTTACGATGCTGACAGTATGATAAAAAGCAGTGGGAACGATTCCAAAATTATAATTGAACAAACTTTAATGAAACTTATGCTGATTACGGATTCAAAATAATATGATAAAATTAGATAAACTGATTATCGTAGAGGGGAAATACGATAAAATAAAGCTTGAAAATATTATTGACGATATGATTCTAACTACCGAGGGCTTCGGTATATTTAAAAATAAATCAAAAATAAAATTTATCAAAACAATGGCGGAACGCAAAGGGATTGTGATTCTGACGGATAGCGATGCCGCCGGATTTAAAATTCGGAATTTCATCAAAGGAATTGTTCCTGCCGAGCAGATAACGAATATTTACATCCCCGATGTGGAAGGCAAGGAAAAACGTAAAAGAACACATTCAAAAGAGGGAAAACTCGGCGTTGAGGGTATTGATGCGGAGATATTAAAGGAATGCATTTTAAAAGAGGGCGTTGCGTGTGTGGAGAAAGCCACACCGAACCATACTTCTACATATGATTTGATGCAGGCGGGAATCAGCGGTGCCAAAGACTCAAAGAAACGCAAAAAAGCGCTCACGGACGCGCTCGGACTGCCTGAAAGAGTTTCCACGGGAATCCTGCTTCAGTACATAAATTCTGTTCTTACTAAAGAAGAATTTGAAGAATGTTTACATCAAATACAATCTTTTAAATGAAGAGGTGTACATATGGATAATCAGTTAAAAAAGCCTGACTGCGGAGAGCAGACGGCAGTTATTAAAACCAATTACGGCGATATGAAATTTCGCTTTTTTCCGTCTGTCGCGCCGAAAGCGGTGGAAAACTTCATAACCCATGCGAAAGACGGATATTATAACGGAATGATTTTTCACCGCGTTATCCATGATTTTATGATTCAGGGCGGTGATCCGAAAGGAAACGGTACGGGCGGTGAAAGCATATGGGGTAAGCCGTTTGAAGACGAGTTTGATATTCGGTTGCGAAATTACCGCGGTGCGCTTTCTATGGCGAACAGCGGCCCGAATACAAACGGAAGTCAGTTTTTTATCGTTCAGGCAGATAAAGTCCCCGGTATCATGCTCAACCAGATGGAAGAGCTTTCTGAACAAGGATTCCCACCTGCGGTCTATGATAATTATTCAAAAATCGGCGGAACTCCGTGGCTTGATTTTAAGCATACTGTTTTCGGTCAGTTATATGAGGGGTTTGACGTACTGGACAGTATTGCACGCTGTAGCGTAGATGCGTCGGACAAACCGATCCATGATGTTGTAATGGAATCTATAGAAATCGTAGAGTTATGATTATATTAATTTAAAGGGTGCGGATCTGCTGTCCGCACCTTTTTTGAGTCTTATAGGATTTTTATGTGATGAAAATTATACGGTATTTTTTTTGACATATTTATTATTGACCGTATGTTAAACTCCGTATATGGTTATTTATCTGGATATACTGTTTTTGGTTAATGCTATCGTTACATATCTTCTTATAATAAGCACAGCGGTAATTCTGAAAGTGCACATTGCCCGCTGGCGTGTTTTTATATCGTCTTTTGCCGGCGGAGTATATTCTTTTAGCATATTTTTAAATATAAATCCCATTTTCGGTTTTTTTATCAAAACAGCAGTGTGTTTTATTCTTGTTATCATTTCTTTCGGTTTCAGAGGGATAAAACAGATTTTAAAAAACAGCATGGTGTTTCTTGCGGTTAATTTTGTTTTTGCCGGAATAATCTTGGCTGCAAGTTATATTTTTAAATCGAATGATTTTTACAGCAATATGTATGTGAGCTATATAAATATAAATCCTGTTGTGCTTATTGTTTTTGCGGTTATTGCATACATACTAGTGTTTATTTTTGAAAAATATATTTTAACTTACATCAACAGAAGTAAATTTTATTGCGTAAGCGTTTACATTTCCGGTAGGGAGTATAAGCTTAACGCTTATATGGATACGGGAAATTCATTGACTGAACCGTTTTCGGGTAATCCCGTTATTATTATTAAGAGCGGCATTATAGATTTTAAAAGTATTGCATTCAAACGTGTGATTCCGTATGAGGTGTTGAATACAAGCGGTATTCTCAGCGCCGTTAAACCGGAAAAAATTAAAATTTGCTGGGATAATAAATTTGTTGAAACTTCGGATGTTTATATAGCCGAAAATGATAATTTGCTTAGAAATTCGAACTATGATCTTATATTGAATCCGCGTGTATTGTCTGAAAAGGAAACTCGTTATGTGTCTTAAAAAGTTGATTTCGAAAATCCAATACAGAGTCAGGTTTCGCTTGCTGAAAAAGAAGCTGAATTACATAAACGGCGTTTCCGGACTTCCCGCTCCGCTTACTCCTGCGGGAGAACGTCGTATTTTTAAGCGGATCCTAGACGGTGACGAGTCTGCGAGAGAAGAACTGATTACGCATAATCTACGTCTGGTGGTTTATATATCCAAAAAATTTGAAAATTCAGGCGTGCCGATAGAAGATTTGGTTTCAATCGGAACAATCGGACTTATCAAAGCGGTCAACACGTTTAAACCTGAAAAAAATATAAAACTAGCAACTTATGCAAGCAGATGTATTGAAAATGAAATATTGATGCATTTGCGTAAAATATCGTCCCAGAAAACCGAGGTATCTATAGATGAGCCGCTGAACGTTGACTGGGACGGCAACGAGTTGCTTCTCTCCGATATTCTCGGCAGTGAATCCGATATTGTCAATCGCGATATAGAAAACGAAGACGAGAAAAGAATCCTGCTGGATTTGATAAATTCGCTTGAGTGCAGAGAACGGGAACTTATGCTTATGCGGTACGGGCTAATGGGATGTGAGGAAAAAACACAGAAAGAGGTTGCGGATATTCTCGGTATATCACAGTCTTATATATCAAGGCTTGAAAAAAGAATTATCAAAAAACTTCGCCGGGAAATGGAAAAATTAAGCGTATAACTTGATAAAAACCTTCAGTTTTGTTATTATATAGATAAGTTTAAACCTATAAAAACAAACTGAAAGTTTTTTTATTGATATTATGGCTAAAATAAAAACGACGAATGATGTTCGCCATAACAAAATTTTTTATTTTCTTTGAGAAGAAAGGAGTTTTAAAATGCAGGTTACGAAAGATACGATTATCAGCGATGTTTTGGATGAGAACAGCGATACGGCAGTATTTTTCCTCAATATAGGCATGCATTGCCTCGGATGTCCGTCTGCCCGCGGGGAAACGATTGCGCAAGCCTGCGCCGTTCATGGAACAGATGCTGATGAACTTGTTAATAAAATCAATGAATTTTTGGCAGGGAAAGAATGATTGAATTAACCGCAAGGCTTAAAGCCGTAGCGGAATATGTGAGACAAGGTGTGGTTCTTGCCGATATAGGAACGGACCATGCCTATATTCCTGTTTATTTAAAACAGCATGGAATGATAAAATCGGCATATGCCTGTGATATAAACCAAGGGCCGCTTGCAAATGCCGGTAAAGTTATTGAATCCGAAAATGTTTCCGAAATAAAACTTGTGCATGCGGACGGCCTTTCGGGAATTACTCCCGGGAGTGCGGACGATATAATTGTTGCAGGGATGGGCGGGGAGCTCATAGCTTCTATTCTTGAAAAAACCAAGTGGATAAAAAACGAAAGATATAATCTGATTTTACAGCCGATGACAAGGGCTGATTATCTCCGCCGTTTTTTGTACGCTGAGGGTTTTGCTATTAAATCGGAGATACTTGCGGAGGAAAGAGATAAAATTTACACGGTTATTAACGCCGGTTACTGCGGGATAAAAAAACAGCTCAGTGACAAAGACGCACTTCTTGGAAAGGAGCGGAACGGATCTGCTTTCATAAAAAAAGCAAACGCTGAAATCAGGAAACTTCAAAAAAAAGCAGACGGATTGAGAATTTCGGACGGAAACGAATCGGAATTCAAGCATACAGAACTGCTTTTATCGGAAATAAAGGAAATTGTAAATGCCATCAGTTAAGGATATATATAATTATTTAAACAGTATTATTCCGTTCGGCACGCAGCTTGAATGGGATAACAGCGGACTGCTTGTCGGAGACGGCGGAAAAGAGGTTAAGACTCTTGCAGTTATGCTTGATGTAACAAATGATAATATTGAAAAATGCACCGGAAGGGGAGTTGATTTAATCGTATCTCACCATCCTGTTATTTTCAAAGCGTTGAAAAATATACGTGAAGAAAGTGAAGCCTATAATTGCGTAAAATCCCATATAGCCGTTATTTCGTCTCATACTCCGTGGGATAAGGCGGAAAACGGTGTTAACTATATTCTTGCAAGAGCGCTCGGACTTGTTGATATTCAACCGCTGTGGATTGAAGAAACAGGCAATATGGTTAAGGCAGGACGTCTGCCTGACCCCTTAAGCGAAGGCGCATTTTGTAATTTGGTTAAAGAAAAAGTCAAGATTCCTTTTGTGAAATACATAAAAACAGGCAGAATCATTAAACGAGTTGCCGTTTGCGGGGGTTCGGGCGGTTCGTTGGTAAACAAAATTGCAGGCAGGGCGGACGCATTCGTAACGGGCGATATAGGTTATCACGACTTTTTAGTTGCGCAGCAAATGGGACTGACTGCGGTTGAAGCCGGGCATTTTAATACCGAGGATATTTCCATGGATTATCTGGCGTCATTTCTTGCGTCGGAATTTCCGAATATAAAAGTAATGCGTTTAAGGAGTAAAGATCCGATTTCATATAAGTAGGAGCAGTTATGGCGCTTGACGGAATGTTTATGCACAAGCTTGCGTGCGAGTTGAATGCAGAACTTGAAAATACACGTGTAGAGAAAATATATCAGCCGTCTGCGGATGAGCTGATATTTATTATGCGTTCATTCAGCGGATCTAAAAAGCTGTATTTCAATTCGCGTGCAGATAGCGCAAGGGTTCATTTAATTCACGAAAAACCGGAAAATCCCCAAAAACCGCCAACGCTTTGTATGTTGTTACGCAAAAAATATGCGGGCGCAAAATTTGAGGGCATTACGCAAAGCGGACTTGAAAGAATTTTAAACTTCAACTTTTCCGGAACCGATGAAATGGGAGATAAGATAAACCTTCGAATATATGCTGAAATCATGGGGCGTTACAGCAATGTTGTTTTCGTTCAAAACGGTAGGATTATTGACAGCTTAAAAAGAGTTGGCGCAGAGAAGTCTTCCGTAAGGAAAATACTTCCGGGATATGAATACAGGATACCGCCTCAACAGGACAAGATTTGTCTGCTTGATGCGGATTGCAGAACAGTAGCGGAGAAAATCCTTTCAAACGAAAATATGCTGCTTTCAAAGGCGATACTTAAAACCGTGCAGGGCATATCTCCGCTTGTATGCCGTGAAATGGTTTTCAGACTTTTCGGAAACGATGTTCCTGTTTACAGTTGCACCGGAAAAATTGAAACCCTGGCGGTGACGCTTGAAAAACTTAAAGAAGATTTTACCAGCCCTTCGGGGGCAGTGATGCTCAAAGACGGGAATAAACCAAAAGAGTTTTCCTTTACCGATATTTCGCAGTTCGGCGATTTATATGAAAAAGTTGTATATTCATGCTGTTCCGAATTGCTTGAAGATTATTATTTTGAGCGCGGACGTTTTTACAGGAGCGCACAGCGAAGCGGAGAACTGATGAAAAACGTACGTTCTTCCATAGAGCGCCTGTCCAAAAAAATAGATATTCAGTCTGCCGAGCTGGCAAAGAGCAGGGATAATGACAAACTGCGTTTATACGGCGAGCTTATCAACGCTAATTCTTATCATTTAAAATCAGGAGAAAGCGAATATGCTGTCGAAAATTATTACAGCGGAGAAACGGTCAAAATCAAGGTTGACCCAAGGCTGACTCCGAGTGAAAATGCAGTTAAGTATTATAAGGAATACAAAAAAGCAGAAAATGCGCAAAGCGTACTTCAGAACCAAATTGAAAAGGCCGAATCGGAGCTTTATTATCTGGAAAGCATTTATGATTTGCTGAGTCGTGCGGAAACGTCGGATGAAATTGAAGCTGTTCGAAACGAACTTGCGGAAAACGGATATATCAAAAAGAAGAATTTGGCGACCGGGAAAAAAACAAAAGAGATTCCGCCTTTGGAATACAGAACTTCCGGTGGCTTCAGAGTCCTTGTGGGAAGGAACAATACCGCGAATGACAAACTGACATTTAAAACGGCGTTTAAAACCGATATATGGTTTCATACGAAGAATGTTCATGGTTCTCATACTGTTTTGCTGACGGAGAAAAAAGACGTGCCGAAAGAGGATATCGTGCAGGCGGCGGAAATCTGTGCGTATCACAGCAAAGCGCGCGAATCATCGGGCGTTGCCGTTGATTATACCGAAATACGTTTTGTGAAAAGAAGACCGGGCGGACTTCCCGGAACAGTTTTTTATAGCAATTATAAAACGGTTTATGTAACACCGCATCGTGATTGTGTTGAAAAAATGAAAGTATAACCTATTCGCCGATGTCCCCGCCACTTAGGCGGCGGGGTCCGTTTCAGAATTTCAGTGGGAGCGATAATCTCCCGCTGAAACCCTGAGGAGCGAATGCTCCCTGCGCAGGTTGCAATCGTTCGCAAGCCCCGTTTCAAGCGAGCTTGATGGAGCACTACTCTGATTTAAATCGGTTGGTATTTTCTCTGAAAGCACCTAATACGCAAAGCTTATTAAAAAGGAAAACTGCTTCAAAAGTAACTTTTGAAGCAGTTTTATTATTTGATTTTAATTGAATTTCAAAGTAGGGGCGGCATCGTAAAACATATTATATTGTTGTTGCTTTTTGGACTGCCGGTAGACGCTCAGTACCACGCCGATTGCGAGATACACCGCAAGGTTGGACGACCCTCCCGCACTGAAAAACGGAAGCGTGATTCCGATAACCGGAAGCAGACGCAGACACATTCCCATATTGATAAGCACTTGCCCGAGGAGCATGGACGCGATTCCCATGCAAATCAGATAGCCGTGGTTATCTTTCGCGTTTTTAGCGTCAAAGATAATTTTAATAACAATTAGGGTTAAAATGATGACTACTGCGGCGGATCCGAGAAATCCCAATTCTTCTCCGGCAACGGCAAGCACCATATCATTTTTTGCTTCGGGTACAGCGCCTGTCTGTATGTAATCTCCTTTAAAAAGGCCTTTTCCGTTGAATTGACCCGATCCAATCGCATTGATTGCCTGATTTTGCTGATAGGCAACGCTTTGGGCATATTTCTCATCGTCAAAATATATAAGTGCAAGGAATCTTTCCTTTTGGAAATCCTTGAGAATTCCGGTTGACCATACCAGCGGAACAGCTGCCGTAACGGCCAGTCCGCCCGCAAGGAAGTATATCCAGTGAAGCCCTGCGGAAATCAGCATGCCGATAAATATCAGAGCAAAAACAAGCGCGGAGCCGTCATCGCCTGTTATGATAACAAGTCCTATCGGAATAAGCGCGTGAAGCACGAGCAGAATTACGTTTTTTATGGAATTTATATTATCTTTAACTTTATTCAGATGAACGGCAAACGTTATAACAAATGCTATCTTCACTACTTCCGAAGCCTGAAAATAAAATGAGCCGAATTTAAGCCAGCACCTTGAATCTTGCCTTTCATCCGGGGCGACGCCGAAAACAATTGTTGCCGCCATCAGAAGTAGTCCTGCAACCGCTACCAGCCAAAAGAATTTAACAAAATACTCATAATTTATCATGGATATAACGAGCGCGGTAAAAATTCCGAGCGGAACCGCAATAAACATTGTCCGAAAATCTCCGGAAAGAATTTCACCGTCCGAAAGAGTGGCATAGGTTGCACTGTATACCAAAAGCATTCCGAATGCGGAAGCAATAAGGCAGATTAAAAGCAGAAGATTGTCTGTTTCCCTGATATTTCTGCCGATATTTTTACCAAGCGATTTGTTTCTGCCCATTTTACACCTCCGAAATGCATATCTAAATAAATAAATTATATCTTAAAATAATCTTTTTTCAATGAAAAGAGCGGATTCGTAAACATTTTGTAATAAATAGTAGCCTTCAGGCCGCTGTCCGAAAATTTGAATAAAGTGTTTGCAAAGAAAAAAGCCGCCTCAAAAAACTTAAGGCAGCCATTTTTAAATTATAATGAAATTATGAAATTATCTTGTTAAAATTTTTCCTGTTTTTATATTAAATGTAAGTGATTTTTTAACTTCATTTTCAATGAGTTTAATTCTTATAACATCCTTTGTGATATATTCCGCTGATGTAATTTTCGCTTCGCTTTTCTTGAAGAATTTTTTGAGCAGCGAAACAGTCTTATCGTCATAATCACCGGCATTGTCCGAAACGAAAAGAACGTTTCCGCAAAGGTTATTGATTTGCGCAAGCAACATTTTCTGCTCGTTTGTGAAATCCAGATTATTTTCTCTGAGGAAGAATACGTCGGGATCGTTTACAAAAATACGCCCGTCAAGATGCCGCCTGAAAATCGTGCTGGTTATGGCGTTCTGGGCAGACGGAAGTTCGTTGCCTACGCCGAGCTTGTTATAATATTTCCCGGAATATTTAAGATCAACGTCACAGCTTATTCTGCATGCGTCAACAATTCCGAAAGCAGAACCGAGCGGAACACCGCAGCCAAGGAAGAGTTTGTCCCCTACGCATTCACGCAGGAAAACAAGCGCGTCATACATAATTTCACCTCTTGTTTTCCCGTTTCTCGGAAGCATACACTGGCTGTAAAGGAAATCAAGTTTAACCATGTCGAATCCCCATTCGTTGAGAATAACGTCAAAGAAGTGCCTGATGTATTCTCTTGCTCCTTCGTGATAAATATCCAGCGTGTAAGCACCGTGCCATGCGAATACGCCGAGCAGGGGCTTGCCATCGTTGCCTTTAATCAGCCATTCGGGATGCTTGTTGGCGGTTCGGGAAACTTTCTGACAGCTGAAAGGCGCAAGCCAGATTCCTGCTTGATAGCCTTTGCCATGAATTTCATCCGCGATATATTTCATTCCTTTGGGGAATTTGGAAGGATTCGGATCGAGCCAGTCACCTACGTATGTTTCATAACCGTCATCTATCTGAAAAATCGAAACGCTGTCTTTTGCTCTGTCCATTCCGTTAAGGTCGCGGATAATAATGTCTTCGTTGATATTCTGAAAATAATTGTACCATGAAGTGTATCCGCTCATATGGTCTATTCTCGGTTTCGGCGCATTGATGGCTCCGAAATAGTTATCAAAAACTTCGTCGTATCCACCTTCAAATTTAACGATGTCAAAAATAAGATAATCCTCTGTTACCTTCTTGCCTTCAACGTCTTTGCATACGGCAAAATAATTTTCGTTCATTTTAACTTGGAAATAAGTAAAGCCGTGTTTTTCACTCAATGAACCGTAAAGCAAAAGCTTGTTGCCGTTTCTTATATATGTGTATGTGTGGCTGTGAAATTCACCGGGTTTGCGAGTGTATTTGATGAATCTTTCATCGCTTGCAATAGTTGCCAAATCTCTTGTTTTTTTAGAGATATAAGCGAGAGGAGTTACACCTTTTAAAATATCTTCTTTTTTTAATTCCCTCGTAGTTGTCCAGCAGTTGTAGCCGTTGGCAAAGAAACGATCTTTTTCATCAAACGGATGGTCGTATTCAATTCTGAAAGAAACGAGTTCAAAATCTTTTTTGTGTTTTAAGCTTACTTTGATCATGCTGTCTGTTTCGGTTTCTTCCACATCATAGTAATCGGTATGCAGATCGCCGGTTTTGATAAGGGCAGTTTCTGTTTTGTACTGAATAACGTATTTTTTGTTAGTCATAATCAGTCTCCTATCTTTTTTTAATATTTAAATTAGGGTTAAATCCGTTAAGGAAAATTTTGTTTACAGTTATATTTTACCAACAAATAAATTTTTCTTCAACAATTTTTTATAATAATATTCAATTTTGTTTATTTTTATGTTATACTTGATAAAATCAATGAAAATTTATTATTGTCCGAATACCGGGAGAAATCATGAAAGAATATTTATCTCATAGTGCTGATGAAACCTATTCTGTCGGCAGGCAAACCGCTGAGCTATACGGCAGGGGAACAGTTTTTGCACTTTTTGGCGGCTTGGGTATGGGAAAAACCGCCTTTACAAAGGGTCTTGCCGCCGGATACGGAATAAATGCAGACGTTACAAGCCCTACTTTTTCTCTTGTTAACGAGTATTTCGGGGAAAATACGGTTTTTTATCATTTTGATATGTACAGAATTTCTTCTTGGGATGATTTGTATTCCACCGGATTTTTTGATTATCTCGGAACGGATGCGGTGCTTTCGGTGGAATGGAGCGAAAATATTGAAAATGCACTTCCCGATGAATGTATATGCGTTTCACTGAACAAAGGAAAAGAAGAAAATGAAAGATATATAAAAATAGGTTCACGGGAGGAAATTCGTTCTTGAAAATATTGGGGCTGGACAGTTCGGCAGTCAGCGTAAGCGTCGCCGTATGGGATTCAGGAAGAATAACGGCAAGTGAATTTATGAATGCCGGGCTGACACATTCACAGACGCTGATGCCTATGATTGAAAGGGTGTGCGGGCAGGCGGGAGTCGGCTGTGCCGATATTGATTTGTTCGCCGTTACAAAAGGGCCTGGTTCATTCACAGGAATTAGAATAGGAATTTCAACCGTTAAAGGGCTTGCTTTTCCCGGCAATACGGACTGTATAGGCGTTTCAACGCTTGAAACGGCGGCTGTAAACATGCTCGGAACAGATTGCGTTGCTGTGAGTGTTATGGATGCACGTTGCGCGCAGGTGTATACGGCATCTTTTGACGTATGCGAAAATGCGGTTCGGAGAATTACGGAAGACTCTGCGATGCGCATAGACGAGCTTGCAGAGCAGATTGAAAAATATAATAAACCTGTTTATTTTGTGGGAGACGGTGCCAGTCTGTGTTATAGCGCACTGAAAGATAAACTTGAAAATGTTTATGTTTTACAGGGCAACCGCATTTATCAGAATGCCGAAAACGTATGCCGTCTTGCGTTTAAATATGCAGATAAGGCATATAAAGGAGAATATCTTGTCCCGTTTTATCTGAGACCTTCTCAGGCGGAGCGGGAATTAAAAGCAAAAAGGGGAATAAAAAATGATTGCGATAGGGGCTGACCACGGAGGGTATGAACTCAAAGAAACTGTTAAAAGATTTTTAGATGAAAACGGTTATGAATATAAGGATTTCGGAACGTACAACGGCGAAACGGTCGATTATGCGCTTATTGCAAAAGAAGCCGCCGCGGAAGTAGCTTCCGGAAAATGCGACAAGGGAATCTTGATTTGCGGTACGGGAATCGGAATGTCGATGGCGGCAAACAAGGTGAAAGGCATACGCGCCGCGTGTTGTTCCGATTATTTCAGCGCAAAATTCACAAGGCTTCATAACGACGCCAATATTCTGTGCTTTGGCGGACGCGTTGTAGGCGCGGGAAAAGCAATCGAACTGGTTAAGGTATTTTTGGAAACAGAATTTGAGGGCGGCAGACATCAGCGCAGAATCGATCAAATTGCAGACATAGAAAATGAACAGCAATAAAATTATTTTTGGAGGATAAATAATGGCTAAAATCACAATTTTCGACCATCCGCTTATTCAGCACAAATTAAGCATACTCAGGGATGTGAACACGGGAACCAAGGAATTCAGAATACTAATCAGCGAAATAGCGAATCTTATGTGTTATGAAGCAACAAGGGATTTGCCGCTTATTGATGTTGATGTGGAAACACCTATGGGTATATGCCATGCAAAGCAGGTAGAGGGCAGAAAGCTCGCTTTTGTTCCCATTCTACGTGCGGGTCTCGGAATGGTTGACGGCGTTTTGCAGCTTGTCCCTGCCGCCAAGGTCGGTCATATCGGGCTTTACCGCGATCCGGAAACCTGTACACCTGTTGAATATTACTGCAAGCTGCCCGCAGATATTGAGGAAAGGGACGTTATTGTGCTCGATCCGATGCTCGCAACCGGCGGTTCGGCAGGCGATGCCATTTCCATGATAAAAAAGAGAACGCCCAAGAGCGTAAAATTTATGTGTATAATTGCTGCTCCTGAGGGCCTTGATGTACTCAGCAAGACGCACCCCGACGTTGAGATTTACTGTGCGGCCCTTGACGACTATCTTAATGAGCAGAACTACATCGTGCCGGGCCTTGGTGACGCCGGCGACAGAATTTTCGGTACAAAATAACCGCATTTTGATTCAGGCGGATTCCGTTATCGGAATCCGCTTCATTTCACTGTCTTTATTAAATATGGTGATTTGATTGAACAATGTACAGAAGGCACCGGTTTTTGATTAAAATTTACAGATTGTTTATATTATAGCTGTAGTTTTTGCGCCGTTTTGTGTTAAAATATATGTCGAGGTGATAAAGTGTTTGGGTATGTAAAAGCCGATATGTGCCACCTTTCGGAAAAAGACAGGCAGGACTACAAATCCGTTTACTGCTCACTCTGCAAATCACTCAAAAAACATTACGGCTTTACCGCAAGATATGTTTTGAATTATGATATTGCTTTCCTTGCTGCGGTTCGTCTTTCAAGGTGTTCGGGAGAATTTCGAGAATATCAAAGTTACTGTCCGTATAAATGCAGAAAATGTACTTTTATATGTGATGTAAACCATATTTTTTATGAGTGTTCATCGGTTCTGATTATGCTTGCATATCATAAAATATGCGATAATATTAAGGATGAAAAGCCGTTCAAGCGCATCTTATATTCTATTTTAAAATTTCATTACGGGTTTAAATATAGAAAAGCGAAAAAACTGCTCCCCGAAACCGCGCGGATGATAGAAAAAAATATGGCGCTGCAAAACGAATATGAGAGCAGAGAAAATGCGTCTTTTGATATGCTTGCGCATCCGAGCGCGGACGGATTGGGAAATCTTTTTGCTTTCGGCGCACCGGAAGATGAAAAAGATGATTTTTACCGATTCGGATACTGCATCGGCAGATGGATATATATTGTTGACGCTGCCGATGATTATTACGAGGATAAAAGAAACGGACGCTTTAACCCTTTCCGCGGTAATTTCGGTACGGAGCGCGTTACGGCGCTTTTAAATCATTCCGTAGCCGAAGCGCTTGAAGCTTATGAAAAAATTAAAGATATGAAATATAAAAACGTGCTTGACAATATTTTGTATGACGGCACTGAAAAAATTCAGAATTCCGTTCTGAGCAAGGAGGAATAATTGAATCCGTATGAAGTTTTGGGCATACCGCAGGGTACGCCGCCGGAAAAAATTAACGCTGCCTATAAAGCAAAGCTCAACGAAATAAACCGCCCGGGGAACGGTCTCACGCAGGAGGAATATCGGCGCAGGCTTGACGAACTTAATTCCGCTTACGATCAGTTGATGTTTTCAGGTGGGGGCAATGCCGGCGCTTCCTCTTCAACCTCCTCGACCGTTATTTTCGGAGATGTACGCGCTAAGATAAAAGAAGGAAGAATTGACGATGCGGAAACGATACTTGATGGTATTCCTACCGAAAACCGTAATGCAGAGTGGTATTATCTCAAAGGGCAGATTCAACATAAGCGCGGATGGCTGGAAGAAGCCGTCAATAATTTTCGCAGAGCCGTGAATATGGATCCTAATAATTTTGAATACGAAAATGCCCTGAACAGTGCGGAAAGTAAGCAGAAGGGCTCTTTCAGAGAGGAGCGCAGAAATAGGGGAGGAAATATGGCTGATGACTGCTATTGCATTCCCGGTTGCGGATGCGATGTATGCAGTTCTTTGCTTTGTGCGGACTGTCTTTGCTCCATGTGCGATAATTGCTGAATGAAGAATACGCTTAAAATAACTTTCGGCGGAATTTTGACTGCTTTCGGTGTGATTGTTCTTATGCTCGGGAATATACCGTTTGCTGAATATGTCGGGCCGACTTTCAGCGGAATGATTTTAATTTGGGCTGTTGTTGAAATGGGCTATGTTCCGAGCATACTTATATTTGTTTCAACTGCGGTGCTTTCACTTTTTCTCAGTGCGAATAAAGAACCTGCGGTTTTATACGCCGCGTTTTTCGGATATTATTCCATTTTGCGTGAACTGCTTGAAGAAAAAGTGAAAATTAAAGTTGTAAAATGGATGATAAAATTCGTTGTGTTTAATGCCTCTGTGGTTGCCGCTTATGCCGTGCTGATTTATGTTTTCGGCATGCCTTTGGACGAACTCGGCGGTTTCGGCAAGTATTCGCTTTTTATTCTGCTCGCGCTTGGGAATCTTCTTTTCCTTGTTTACGATTTTGCAGTCAAGAGAATCGAGTTTATTTACTTGAAAGTCTGGCAGAAAAGATTTCATAAAATAATGAAAATCAAATAAGAAAAAGCGCCCCGGGCAGTCCTGACAAAAGACTGCCCGGGGCGCTTTTTATATAACCTATTCGCCGATGTTCCCCGCCTCTTAGGCAGCGGAGTCCGTTTCCGAATTTCAGCGGGAGTGATAATCTCCCGCTGAAAGCCTGAGAAGCGAACGCTCCCTGCGCGGGTTGCAATCGTTCGCAAGCCCCGTTTCAAGCAGGCTTGATGGAACACTGCTCCGATTTAAATTCAGATTATGATAACATTCTGAATCATTTCCGTTCCGCAGGGAGATGCCTTTTTAAAACCAAGTGTATATAAATCGGTGCTTCTGCATTCGGCTTCA
Organism: uncultured Eubacteriales bacterium; assembly: GCA_964623515.1. GTDB lineage: Bacteria > Bacillota > Clostridia > Oscillospirales > Acutalibacteraceae > RUG714. The sequence goes on from CAZURV010000008.1 coordinate 22,560, forward strand.
AACACTTTCTGTGAAAATTTGTCAAGGCCTTTTATATCGCTGTATTTCATTACAATCGGTATTTTTGCGGTCTCTTTCGCTGTTTTCAAAATTTCCCTGCCTCTGTCATTGAATCCGAGAACTCTTATATAAGGAGGGAGCTTCTGCGTAAAAGTTTTATCAATTCCGAGATACGCACAAAGTATCAGCCGCCTGATTCGTGCCAGGGGATATCGTTTGCTTTTGATTCTCATAATCAGTTCGTCAACATGGCAGGACTGTTTGACTGCATTGTATATTCTATATTCCAGTCCTTCACTGATATCGGGAAGACGTGCGATTTCATCAAGGGAAAGTCTTCTCAGAACGGCTAAAATCATTTTGTCCCATTCCTTCATATCCACAGGACATTGACCGATTGAAACGTATTCTCTTAGAATATTAACGGTCGGCTGCGGCAAAGCTTTCGAACATCCGTCCGGACCCTCATCGAGAATAATGCGCCGTATTTCTGAAGCGCTTTTCATAAATGGATTTTCATTGGTTTTATCGTGAGAGCTTCCGCTCCTTTTTATAGTAAACGGCTGGATTCCAGAAGCGAATTTCGCAAGAGAATGTATATATCCGATACCCAGTATATTATTTGGTTCACTTATTATCTTTTCATATTTTTCACCGTATTTTTCTCGTACTGCACAGCTTCTTGCCGCAGCATACTGCGCGCCGCTGTCCAGGTATTTTTTTGTCAGTGCGAATACTTCTTCGTCATCAAGCACACGGCTTGCGCTTTTAAGTGCTTCAATGTCGCCGCATTCACTTCCGAAACTCAGTTCGTCAACGCAACCAAGATGATCAAGCAGGCTTACTGCCCCGTTTGAAAAATCTTCCGCCCGCGCAACCGCCCACGGAACAGGAAGCTCAATCACAAGGTCGATTCCGTTTTCTATTGCGGACTGCACCTTTGCTGTTTTGGGCAACAGAGAAGCCTCGCCGCGCTGAACAAAATTTCCGCTCATTACGGCGACTGTATAGGTAGCTCCGTTTTTTTTCGTTTGATCAAGATGAAATAAATGACCGTTGTGGAACGGATTATATTCACATATAATGCCCGAGATTTTCATGGATTTACCTTTTAATTCACCTTAGCCCTTGAAATTTGAAATAATATGTTTTATACTTTATTATATTATAAATATATGAAACTTACAAGGGAGAAAATAATGAAAGTTTTAGTAGTTAACTGCGGAAGCTCATCACTTAAATATCAGCTGATTGATATGGATAATGAAAAATGGATAGCAAAAGGAATATGTGAGGCAATCAATAATCCGGGAAACGGTATTTTTAAAATTTCAACTGCGGACGGCAGAAAATACGAGGAATCGGGCATTACAATTGCCAGTCATACGGCCGGCTTCACTTACGTTAAAGAAGGTCTTACCGAAAACAAATACGGTTGCAAGGTTATAAACGATATTTCGGAAATCGATGCTATCGGTCATAGAATCGTTCAGGGAGGCTGGCTTTACGATGCTCCCGCCCTTGTAACAGATAAAGTTATCGCTGATATAGACGCTTTGAGTGAGCTTGCACCGTTGCACAATCCTGCGAGTATTCAAGGCATAAACGCATGCATAGCAACTTTCGGAAAGAGCGTGCCGCAGGTTACGGTTTTTGACAATGCATATCACAGCACGATGCCGGACTGCGCTTCGATTTTTCCGATTCCTTACGAATACACCGAAAAGTATAATATTAGGCGTTACGGCGCGCACGGAACATCACACAAATATATCAACAGCGAAGCAAAAAAGATTCTCGGCAAAAGCGAATACAAGCTTATTTCGTGCCATATAGGAAGCGGCGCTTCGATTACGGCGATAAAAGACGGAAAAGTTATAGATACCTCCATGGGACTTACACCGCTTGACGGTTTCATTATGGGTACAAGATCCGGAGGAATTGATCCCTCGGTTGTAACGTATCTTCAGGAAAAAGAAGGTTGGACTCCCGGGCAGACATCAACGGTTCTCAACAAAAAATCCGGTATGAAAGGCATATGTGGCGAGGACGATGAAAGGCTGATTACAAAACTGATAGAAAAAGGCGGCGAGCAGGCGGAAAAAGCCATGCTGGCAAGGCGTATTCAACGTTATCAGATTAAAAAGTTTATAGGTGCATATGCGGCGGCGCTTAACGGTGTTGATATGATTGCTTTCACGGCAGGAATCGGCGAACACAGTGACGATTTGAGGAAAGAAGTTTGTGACGGGCTGACGTATTTAGGTGTTAAGATTGATGATGAAGCAAATGAAAATGTAGGCGGCGGAATCGAAAAGATTTCATCCGGGGATTCAAAAGTCCTCGTATACGTTATTCCTACAAACGAAGAACTGATGATTGCAAGAGAAACAAAGGCAATAGCTGAAACGCTTGCTGTTCAGACGGTTTAAAACCATCGGATTCTTTGTACGGATGATGCGGAGAATCTAACGGAATGCTCCGATTCGGCGAAACCTGCATAAGAAACCGGGTTTCGCTTTGCTTTTATATGAGGGCGTGAATCTGTCTGAAAAACGAATTTTAGATTTAGGTTTAAGTCATTCAGAGGTGAATATGAAAGGCATAATTTTCGATTTGGACGGCACTCTGCTTTATACGCTTGATTCCATTAAAAAAGCAACCGATAAAACTCTTATAAGATACGGTTGTGAGCCGCAACCCCTTGAAAAATACAAAAGGTTTGTCGGAGACGGTGTGACGGAACTGCTTGAACGCGCTTTTAGGCGTGCGGGAAACCCTGATTATCCGAGAGAGGAAGCGCTTGAATTTTTTCGCAAATGCTTTAAAACAGACTGCGTTTATAAAGTCACGCCGTATAGCGGAATAACGGAACTCATATTTGAATTGAAAAGCAAAGGTTTTAAAATCGGATGTTTAACAAACAAACCGCACAGCAACGCTGTTTCCGTTATAAACAAGTATTTTGAACGGGACTTGTTTGATACGGTTTTCGGGCAGAAAGACGGTATTCCGCGAAAGCCTGCGCCGGATGGCGCGCTGGAAATTTGTTATGCATGGAATTTGTTGCCGGACGAGATTGTTTATATCGGCGATTCAGGCGTAGATGCGGAGCTTGGAAAAAATGCCGGATTTTATTTCATAGGCGCGCTTTGGGGCTATAGGGATGCAGATGAACTGATTTCGCACGGAGCAGATGTTTTAGCCGAACAACCTGCCGATATATCGAAAATTATCAATCGCCTGTAAAAAAGGAGTTTATTATGTATACACTTTTTGAGCGCATAAACAAGGATTATTCAACTTTTTCAAAAGGGCAGAAGCGCATAGCCGATTATATTAAGGAACATTACGATAAAGCCGCTTTTATGACTGCGGCAAAGCTGGGCAAAAAAACACAGGTCAGCGAATCAACTGTTGTCCGCTTTGCAACACAGATCGGTTTTGAGGGATACAGCGAGCTTCAAAAGTCGCTCCAGGATGTTGTAAGGCGCAGGCTCACGTCTCTTCAGCGCCTGGAAGTCGCAGGGGATAGGCTTGACGGAAAAGACGTTATAGAAAACGTTCTCGGTTCCGATATAAATATGATTAAGTCAACGATGGATTTAATTTCTCATAAAGATTTTAACGGTTCGGTTGAGGCGATTAAATCCGCCGGGCGAATTTATATACTCGGCGTAAGAAGTTCTGCGCCTCTTGCTTCATTTCTTGCATTTTATTTCAATATGGTTTTTGAGAACGTAACGCTTGTCGATAAATCGGGAGGAAGCGAAATATTCGAAAGCCTTTACAGAATCAATGAAGACGACGTTTGCATCGCTATCAGCTTTCCGAGATACAGCAAGCAGACCGTAAATGCACTGCGGTTTGTGAAAAACAGGGGTGCAAAAATTGTGGCGCTTACGGACAATGACCTATCTCCTGCGGCGCAGTTTGCAGATTATAAGCTTTTTGCGCGCAGTGATATGGCGAGCTTTGTGGATTCGCTTGTTGCTCCTTTGAGTGTTATAAACGCTTTGATTGTAGGAACAACGCTCGAAAGAAACGATGAAATATCCCAAAATTTCAACGAGCTTGAAGAAATCTGGGAAATCTATCAGGTATATCAGAACGGAGAGGGTTCCGAATGAGTAAAGTGCTTGTTATCGGCGGTGGCGCGGCAGGATTGATGGCCGCCGGTACAGCTTCCGCTTCGGGCGCGGACGTAACAGTTATCGACGTCAATCCAAAGCCCGCGAGAAAAGTTATGATAACCGGAAAAGGCAGATGCAATGTTACAAATAACTGTTCCGATATAGATACACTTATAAAAAATGTTGTAACGAACGGTAGGTTTCTTTACAGTGCTTTCTCTTCTTTTATGCCTGCGGATACCATGGCCCTTATGGAAAGCTTGGGCGTTAAACTCAAAACGGAAAGGGGAAATCGTGTTTTTCCGCAGTCAGATAAGGCATCGGATATAGTCGATGCACTTAAAAAATACGGTCTTTCAAATGCGGATTATGTTGTCGGCAGAGTATCTTCTTTTGTCATAAGGAACGGGAAAATCGTATCCGCCGTAACCGAGGACGGTAGTCAATTTTCAGCAGATGCTTTTGTTCTGGCTTGCGGAGGAAAATCATATCCTCGTACAGGTTCGCGCGGCGACGGTTATGCTCTTGCGCAAAGCGCAGGGCATACGGTTATCGCGCCGAGACCGTCGTTGGTACCTGTTGTTATCAAAGAAAAATGGTGTTCCCGGCTTCAGGGGCTGACTTTAAAAAATGTTCGGCTTTCTCTTTATGACAGAATGCAAGGGAAAACGGTTTTCAGCGATACGGGGGAAATGCTGTTCACACATATCGGAATATCCGGTCCGCTTGTTTTAAGTGCAAGCTGTTATATGAAAGAAGAGGCCGAAAATTACAGAATAAGCATTGATTTAAAACCCGCGCTTTCAGAGGAACAGCTTGATGCGCGCCTTTTGCGCGATTTTTCCGTGAATGCAAACAAAGATTATATCAATTCCCTGAATGAACTGCTTCCCAAAAAACTCATTCCCGTTATTATATCTTTGAGCGGAACGGATGCACACGAAAAAGTGAATCAGATTTCAAAAAAGGAAAGAAAAAAGCTTTGCCGTCTTCTTAAAAATATGGAGTTTACGCCTGAATCTCTCGGAAATGCGGAGGAAGCGATTGTAACATCGGGCGGCGTGAATACCAAAGAGATTGATCCTAAAACCATGCGATCAAAAATAACGGAAAATTTATATTTTGCAGGCGAAATCATTGATGTTGATGCTTACACCGGAGGCTTCAATCTCCAGATAGCCTTTTCAACCGGTTTTGTTGCCGGACGCGCCTGCGGAAAGGATCTATAGATGAATAAAAAAACTTATAAAATAGCGGTTGACGGTCCTTCCGGTGCAGGGAAAAGCACTATATCGCGCATCGTTGCCGGCAAGCTCGGATTCATTTACGTGGATACGGGCGCGCTTTACAGAGCCGCCGCGCTTTATGTTTTAAAAACCGGAATCCATACGGCAGATGAGGCAAGTATTGTAGCGTGTCTTGATTCCTTAAAGGTTACGCTCGCATTTTCCGGTGGGGTTCAGCATGTTTTCCTCAACGGCGAAGATGTTTCACAGAAAATCAGAACGCCTGAGGTTTCTATGGCTGCTTCCGCAGTGTCCGCAGTGCCGGAAGTCAGAAAATTTTTGTTCAATCTCCAGCGCACGCTAGCCGATGAAAACAATTGCATTATGGATGGTAGGGACATTGGCACCGTTGTTCTGCCGGATGCACAGATTAAAATTTTTTTGACCGCTTCTGCGGAGGATAGGGCAAAACGGCGTTATGATGAGCTGGTTGCCAAAGGCGTTGATGTAAAATATGAAGATGTGCTTAAGGATGTCAATGCGCGAGATTACAACGATTCTCACCGCGAAATCGCGCCGCTTAAACCGAGTGAAGACAGCATTATGGTAGACACAACCGGGAACACGCTTGAACAATCTGTTGAAATGATAATTTCGGTGATTAAGGAGAAACTCAATGATTGTTAAAGTGGCAAAAACTGCAGGTTTCTGTTTTGGCGTAAACAGGGCAGTTAATCTTGTTTACGATATGCTTGACAAAAATGTAAAAGTGCACACTTTGGGACCGATTATTCACAATCCACAGCTGGTGGATGACTTAAAAAGCAGGGGAGTTACAATTCTCGAAAAGCCGTCCGACGTTCCGCCTGGGGAAACGGTTGTAATCAGAACGCACGGCGTGCCGCAAAGCGTTTATGACGGAATTGAGAAAGACGGTATAAACTATATTGATGCAACTTGTCCGTTTGTTAAAAAAATCCAGAAAATTGTGGGAGAATGCACCAATGATACAGTCGTGCTCATAGCAGGTGATAAACAACACCCCGAGGTAATCGGTATTTCCGGGCACTGCAAAGGAGAATATTTTGTATTCAATTCTCTTGATAAACTGAAAAGTATTTACGAATCGCACAAAATTCCGGCGGATAAATCGTTGATTGCTGTCTGTCAGACCACTTTTAGCGTGAAAGAATGGAACTTATGTAGAGATTTTATAAAAAAAGTCTATACAAATGCGAAAATTTTTGATACAATATGTAATGCAACTGCACAAAGACAGTCAGAAGCTGTTACCTTGTCAAAAGAATCCGATTTAATGATTGTTATCGGGGGACGTACAAGCAGTAACACAAAAAAACTTCATGATGTATGTAAAAATAATTGCAAATCATACTTAATTGAGACTGCAGACGAACTCAAGGATGTTGATTTCAGCAAATGCAAACGTGTAGGAGTAACCGCCGGGGCTTCCACCCCTGACGGCATTATTAAGGAGGTACTGGAAACCATGTCTGAAATTATTAAGGAAAAAGAGGACGCCGAAAGCGAAAATGTTAACGCGGCGCAAATTAATGATGAGGAGATGAGCTTCGAGCAACTGTTTGCTGAATCAATTAAAGACGAAGACGGTACTGACGGGCATGTAGTCGGAACAGTAATTCAGATTTCTCCGGCTGAAATCCTTGTTGATGCCGGCAGAAAAGAAACAGGTTTTGTTAAGCTTGAAGATTTAACGGATGATGTGAATGCAAAAATCGAAGATCTTGTTAAAATCGGTGACAAGCTTGATCTCATCATTATGAAAACAAATAATTCTGAGGGAACAATGCAGCTTTCCAAAAAATTATTTGATTCGAGAAAAGGCTGGTTTGAAATTGCAGCCGCTAAAGAATCCGGTGAGATTCTGGAAGGTGTTGTTACCGATGTAATCCGCGGAGGCGTGCTTGCTTCCGTAAAATCGGTGAAAATTTTCATTCCTGCTTCTCAGTCTGGTCTTGCAAGAGGAGCAGACCTTGCACAGCTTAAAGGACAAACCGTCAGATTCCGTATTATAGATGTTAACCTGCAACGCCGTAGAGCCGTAGGTTCCGTAAGGTCCGTTCTTCGCGAGGAGAAAAAAGCGGCACGTGAAGCTTTGTGGGCAGTTCTTGAAGAAGGTCAGAAATATACGGGTACGGTTAAATCCCTTACCAATTATGGCGCTTTTGTCGATATCGGCGGTGCAGACGGTATGATACATATCACCGAACTTTCATGGCGCAGAATCAAGCATCCTTCGGATGTTGTTTCCGTAGGAGATACAGTTGAAGTATATATCAAAGAACTCAATAGGGAAGAGGGTAAAATTTCTCTCGGCTACAAGCGTACGGAGGATAATCCCTGGGAAATCCTTAAGAGAGATTATCCCGTTGGTTCTGTTGTTAAGGCAAAGATTAAGAGCCTGGCAACTTTCGGTGCGTTTGCCGAAATCGAAGAGGTCGGCGTAGTAGGGCTGATTCATATTTCACAGATTTCAAATAAGAGAATCGGCAAGCCTGCCGATGTGTTGAGTGTAGGTGATGAGGTCGACGTTAAGATTACCGATATCGGCAACAATAAGGTTAGCCTTTCAATCAGAGCTTTGCTTTCGGACGAAGAACCTGCTGAGAAGGCGGAGGAGACTTCTGCAGAATCATCAGCCGAGGGAACTACTGAAGAAGCTGATGCAGAACCTGCAGAGGCAGCGGAAGAGGCTTCTGAAGGAGCAGAAGTATCAGCTGAGGAAACTACTGAAGAAGCTGATGCAGAACCTGCAGA
>CAZURV010000008.1:30814-73696 GCA_964623515.1 uncultured Eubacteriales bacterium
GGCAACGGAAGAGGCTTCTGAAGGAGCAGAAGTATCAGCCGAGGAAACTACTGAAGAAGCTGATGCAGAACCTGTAGAGGCAACGGAAGAGGCTTCTGAAGGAGCAGAAGTATCAGCCGAGGAAACTACTGAAAAAGCTGATGTAGAACCTGCAGAGGTAGTAGAAGAGACTACTGAAGAAGCGGTTGAAGAAACAGCAGAAAAAGCTTCCGGGGAGTCTTCATCCATTGAAGAATGATATATTCAATTCCGTTTATTCAAACGGCAGTGTTGACACTGCCGTTTTTTAGTTGTTATTTTAAAAATACTAACACCGTGATAATGATGCCGAGTATGATTCTATAAGTTGCAAATACACGAAAACTTTTCTTTTTAACAAATTCAAGCAAAAATTTTATGACCGCCGTTCCCACAATAAAACTTGTGAGCACACCTATCCAAAAGGTTACGGATGAAAACGAAAATTTGCCAAAATCAAAGAATACCGCCGCCGCTACAATGGGAGCCGAAAGCATAAAAGAAAATTTTGCCGAACTTTCCCTGTCAATTTTTAAAGAACGTGCGGCAGTCATCGTTATTCCGGCACGTGATACGCCGGGGAACGCTGCGGCAATAGCCTGTGAAAGCGAAATAATCAGCGACTGCTTAAAGGTGATTCCTTCATAGCTTATGAGATTTGGCGCTTTTCTGTCGGTTATTTCAAGCACAATCCCGAGTATAATAAGTGCCGCCGCAATCAGAAGCATTTCAGTTTTAAAATTACCTCCGATTATTTTCTCGGATATTTTATCGAGTATAAGAGCAAGGACTCCTGCGGGAATGGTTGATATAACGATGTACCAGAATATATTTCCCTCGTGGCTGTGTTCTTTCTTCACAATATTTCTGAATCCGGATTTAAAAAGGGAAATCCAGTCGTCAATAAAAAATATCAGGATAGCAAGAAGTGTTCCCAGATGAAGCGCAACATCAAATGCTCCGCCGAAATCTCTATTAAACGCCGCGTTTTCCGTCCAGCCGAGTATCCACGGTAAAACTTTGAGATGCGCTGAACTCGAAACGGGAAGCAGTTCTGTAAGTCCTTGAACAAAAGCAAGGATAATTGACTGAAAAATGCACATGGAATATCTCCTGTTTGATTTAATTTTTCGGAATTTGTTTTCCTGTAACGTCAATGCTGTAATTGTCTTTATAAATCATATCTTTTATAAGTACGATTTCAAATCCGTCTTTCTGAAGCTTTTCCAGTATTCTCGGCAGGGCTTCAGGCGTATGCTTTGCGGCGTTGTGGAAAAGTATAATATCTCCGCTTGTAACATCTTGCGTTACATTGTTGTAAATTTCATCGGCGCTGATATCCTGCCAGTCGAGCGAGTCGATACTCCATTGAATCGTAAACATATTCATACTTTCTATGGTTGTGACCACACTGTCGTTATAATCCCCGTATGGAGGTCTGATTAGTATCGGTGCCGTTCCGGTTATTTTTTTAATTTTATCGTTGCATGCCTGAATTTCCGCAGATATATCGGCGGAACTCAGGCTGGAAAGATATGGGTGCGTGTTGCTGTGATTCTGAATGGAATGCCCTGCATCTGCCAGTTGCTTTACATTTTCCGGATATTTTGTAACCCATGAACCAACAAGGAAAAACGTTGCTTTCACATCATATTTTTTCAATATGTTTATAATTTCTTCCGTATCCTCGTTTCCCCATGCGGCATCAAAGGAAATTGCCACTTGCTTTCTGCTTGTTTCAACACAGTAAATCGGGAGTCCGTTATTTTGCTTTGCTGTTTCCACTGTTTTGCAGTATCCTATGGTTACGATACCTCCGATGATTGCAATTATCAATGCAAGGGCTATAAAAATTCTTTTCTTGTTTGTAATAAAAAGTTTCATTTTTCTCACTCTCCCGTAAATGTTTATGATTATAAAATTTCATATATTCGGTATGAAGATAAAATAATCAAGCTGTCTTGATTTAATGGGAAAATATGATAGAATATGTATTATGAATAAGATAAATTATCAAAAGAAAACAGAAGAAATCATAGCATCTTTCGGCGGCACCAGAAAAACTCTGTTGATTCATAGTTGCTGTGCTCCGTGTTCAAGCTATGTGCTTGAATATCTTAAAGAATATTTTGATATAACAGTTCTTTATTATAATCCGAATATTCAGCCCGCCGATGAATTTCATCACCGTCTTTCCGAGCAAAAGCGGCTTTGCAAAGAAGTCTATCCGAATATGGAAGTGCTTGTTCCCGACTATGATAACAGCGAATTCTTTAGTGCGGTAAAAGGGTTTGAAACACTCGGTGAAAACAGCGAAAGATGTTTTGCCTGTTACCGCCTGCGGATGAAATGCGCCGCAGAGTATGCAAAAGTGCATCATTTTGATTATTTCACAACAACTTTATCTGTCAGTCCTTATAAAAATGCGCAGAAACTGAACGAGATAGGTTATGCGCTGGAAAAAGAAACGGGAGCAAAATATTTTCCCGCCGATTTTAAAAAAAAAGAGGGCTATAAGCGTTCCATTGAATTGAGCAGGAAATATAATCTGTACCGCCAGGATTACTGCGGATGTGTTTTCTCAAAGGCGGAGGGGCATTGATATAAGATTTTGAAAAGAGGTATATATGACAAATTTTTTAATAAATACAGAAGTCTTCGGGTGTTCCCTTTATGAGGTGTTTCTTTGGTTTTTGATTTACGGAGTATTTGGCTGGATATTTGAAAGCGCAGTCGTAAGCAACCGTGAGAAAAAATTCGTAAACAGAGGATTCCTTTTTGGCCCTTTTATTCCGATATACGCTTTCGGGATAACCGGGTTTGCGTTTCTTTTAAATCCTGTTTACCGGCTTGAACCGATTCAGGTTGATATTCCGTTTCTGCCTGCGGACAGCAGTCATATAGAAATAAATTATAAATTTTATATTATTTTTGTTTTGGGCGGAATCATTGCCAATGTTTTGGAATATATAGTTTCATTCCTTATGGAAAAACTTTTTAACCAGCGCTGGTGGGATTATACGGAGTACCGTTTTAACAATAAGGGAAGAACCTGTCTTCCGATAACGATATTATGGTGCCTTCTCAGTGTGATTGCAGTAGAGTTTGTACATCCGTATGTCGGAAAGCTAATAACAGATAATATTCCGTCCGTTATCGGCACGGTTATTATATGCGTCGGTTATGCCGCAATTGCCTTGGATTCCGTTGCCTCGGCAGTGGTGGCAGGAAAGCGCAAAAAAGAAGAGAAAAATCAGTAAGAAAGAAGATAGTACAATGAGTCTAGCAGTAGTTTTTATCATCGCTTTTATTGCCGCGTTTACCTTTTCGCTTTTGCTGGTGCTTGGCAGAAAAGCGAACGAAATCCTTGTGAATGCGAGCGAATATGCCGTGCCGAAAAAAGGCGTAGAGTTTTGCAGGGAATTTAATTTGGTTGCGCACAGAGGGCTTTCCTCAGTTGCTCCGGAAAATACAATTTCGGCATTCAGACTTGCGGGTGAAGCGGGTTTTAAATATATTGAGTGCGATATACATTTGACTAAAGACAAAAAATGGGTGATTATGCATGATCCGACGGTTGACAGAATGACCAACGGAACCGGTGCAATCAAAGATAAAACTTTTGATGAAATCAGAGCACTGCGGATTAACAGAGGTTCGGGTATTGAGAGATACAGAGATGAAAAAGTTCCGTCGCTTGAAGAATATCTTGAAATCTGCATGGAATACGAAGCAATTCCGGTTATTGAAGTAAAGCTTGCGGGTGAATTTGATTACCAAAGTTTTATTGATGTCTTAAAGGCTTATGGTATGACAGACAAGGCAATCGCGATTGACTATAGTGTACCGCAGCTTACGGAACTTAGGAAAATCTGCCCTGAACTTAAAATGCAGATTCTCTGTAAATATTTATGGAAAAAAACGGTTAATCAGGCGAAGAAACTCGGGAACTGCGGGGTAGATGTGATGTTTAATTTAATGCACAGAAATAAAATGTGCGGTGAAGTTATTAAAAACGGTATGGACTTTAATAGCTGGACGATTGACAGCGAAAAAGCCTTGAAAAGAATTAAAAAATACGGGGCTTCTTTTGCAACAACCAATACACTTATGCCAATGGCGGACAAAACCGAATCCGTGCAAAAGGTGTGATATTCCGTCAACATTACAGATCCTATCTGAATTTTATTCATAAATAAAATACGGCAGACCTGTTTTAATACAGGTCTGCCGTAAGATTTAATGGGTTATTTCTTTAATTTGTTTAAATGCTTGATATATGCAATATATTTTTTTACGGTAATTTGTTCTTTGCTGTTGTTGTAAGTTCCCGTTGTTTCGCGGAAAGCACAGATTTTGTCGGCTATGGAAACGACCATTGCTTCGCGTGTAGGCGGGATGTGGAATATAGTAAGCGGCCACATATGGTTCCTTATAATTTGTTCCTCACGCTTGCTTATATTGTATAGAAGCTTTGCATTTTTAACTGCTACTGCGGGATGGGTAAATCCGTGTGTAAGAGGAGGCCTCTTGGAAGTGTCTTTGATATGCCAGTCATATAAATATAAATCGTGAAGCATTGCGCCGCGCGCGGCAAGCCGTGCGTCAAGGCCGCTTTTCAGTGCAAAAAGATAGCTTGAAAGCGCAACACTCACAACATGTTCCAGCGTTGTTATGTCGCCGTGCTGTATATAATTATCCATGAACAGGACAGCGTCGCTTACGGATAAATCTTTGATACATTCGTGAAAATTTTTTAAGTTATTCATAAAGCCTCCGTACAAATAGATGTGTCTGTTTTTATAAATAATTTATAGTCAATATGCATATTATTATAACATTTGTTTTGGGCATATTCAATAATTATATTTTTGCCGTGTTTTTTTTGTTGAATTATGCGATTAAAATAATGTATAATTTACTAAGTATGTTATATGTTTTATCCTTATCCGGATTCAACCTCGGCATATAAATTTTTCAAGGAGAATTGAAATGGCAAAGAAAAAATTATTTAAAAGCAACGGCCTTGATTATAAACAGACGTTTTTGCTTGGATTCGGGTTCATGGGGTGTATGCTTTTCTGGAGTATTTACAATTCTTATGTTCCCGTAATTTTAAAGTCTCAGCTTGATTCTTTGTGGGGACCGGTTGCCTCGTTTATCGAAGCGCACCCGTTTTTTAAGTGGGTATCCGTTCCGCTTATTGTTAATGCAATTATGACGATTGACAATATTTTCGGCGTTCTTTTCCAGCCCATGTTTGGCAAAAAGAGCGACCTTACAAAATCAAAATACGGAAAAAGAATGCCTTTTATACTTCGAGGGCTTCCTATTTGCGCAGTTTTATTTGCATTCATTCCGGTTGCCGCAAAAACCGTAGGAAGCTTCGGTTGGCTGGGAATAGGCATTATGATGCTTATTATTATCGCATTTAACTTCACAATGTCCGTATGGCGTAGCCCTGTTGTTGCACTTATGCCGGACTATACGCCGAGCGAGTTGCAGAGCGACGGCAACGCCGTTATCAACATCACAGGCGGAGTCGGTCAGCTGATAGGATTTGTTATCGGTTCAATCGTAAGTGCGATTGGATTTAAGGAAGCAATTGATAATGGTGATTACACCGCAATATTTGTTGCCGGCGCAATTATATGCGTTTTATGTATGCTCGTTGTTTTCTCATATGTGAGAAAGCACGGCAAGGAACGCGATTTATCTTCTCAGCTTCAGCAGGCAGAAGAAAATGCGGAAACAGACGCGCCTGCAAAGAAAAAAATAAAAATTAAAAATCTTGATCTTGATAAATCTCAGAGAAGAAGTCTTTATTTCTGTCTTGTAGCCCTGTTCTTCATTTGCAATGCCACAGAGGCTATTATTCCGAACTTTACGAACTTTGCAAATGAAACGCTTGATATAGCTCCGATTTATTCAACCATTATGATGGGTGTGTTTGCTGTAAGTCTTGTAGCCTTTGCGATTCCTGCAGGTATCCTTGGCAGAAAATGGGGCAGAAAGAAAACAATATGCACAGGTTTGATCGCAGTTATCATTATGTTTGCGTTTTACATAATTATTTCAATGATTATTCCGTCAATTATGGGAATCGGTAATACCGAAGAACTTAAAACTCAGGCGCCTTGGCTTTGGACAGTTCAATGGATTATGCTTTGGTGCGCGCTTGTATTCGGCGGCGGCGCAATCGCGTTTGTAAATATCAATACGCTTCCGATTGTTCTTGCAATGGGCGGACGTGATCTTGTCGGCACATTTACCGGTTATTATTACACCGCAACATTTTCCGCAGCCATCACCGGGCCTATTCTTTGCGGACTGCTTGTAGGGTTATTTAATGATAACTACAATGCTTTGTTCTTGTTCTGCGCAATAGCGTTCCTTATTGGTTTCCTTATGATGCTTCCCGTACATCACGGCGAATCAACCGGAGAAGATGAAGAATGGCTGGAAAAGGCTGTTGAAGACGCTGACGATTGATTATTCAAAAATAGAATTAAAAAATCATCTGTTCAAGGGATACTTTTATTAAGTGGGTATCCCTTGTTTTATATCATTTCGTGTATAGTTAAACCATAATTTAAACAGATAAAATTTATTTTGCAGGTGTGAGATATGGATAATAAAATGAACGATTGGGACAGAATGGTAAGCGGTAAACTGTATAATGCCGCGTCCGAGGATTTAATTAAGAAGCATTCGCTCGGTATGTTGCGCTGTGACAGATACAATCGGATTCCGCTGTGGAGGTATGGCGCAAAGCAAAGGGCGTTAAGGCGATTGATTCCATCATCGAAAGGTCAAAATTTTATTGTGTTTGCACCGTTCTATTGTGAGTACGGAGTCAATATTCGGGTTGGAAAAGAGTGTTTTATAAACTATAACTGCACCTTTTTGGATATATCTCCTATTACTCTTGAAGACGGAGTATGGATAGGCTCAAATGTTACATTAGCGACTCCTTTACATCCGTTTCTAGCTGAAGAAAGATTATCTCAGAATTATCCTGACGGATATCACGATTTGGAGTATTCAAAACCTATTGTGATAAAAAAGAATGTTTGGATTTGTTCAGGTGCAATAGTCAGCGGCGGAGTTACAGTCGGTGAAAACAGCATTGTTGCAGCAGGTGCGGTGGTGGTAAAAGATGTTCCTGCCGACACGATAGTCGGCGGAGTTCCCGCAAAAGGCATCCGAAAAATTAATGAGGCCGATCGTATAAACGTATGGGAAACATATATTAAGAACGAAATGCCGCTCTCGGAACGTGATAAGCGGAAAATGTAAAATTGTTGATTTATAACCTATTCGCCGATGTCCCCGCCTCTTAGGCGGCAGAGTCCATTTCAGAATTTCAGCGGGAGGGATAATCTTCCTCTGAAACCCTGAGGAGCGAATGCTCCCTGCGCAGGTTGCAATCATTTGCAAGCGCCGTTTCAAGCGAACTTGATGGAGTACTGCTCCAATTGAAAAGGAATTTAACCCGCTGTAAAAACAGCGGGTTATTTGTATAATATGCATAAAAGCACGGTTATCTGGTATTGAATGTATCAACGGAAAGAGAATCTATAAACTGTTTTGCAGCCCTTGGATTTCTGCCGTCATTTCTGATTGCAAAAGCCTCGGCTTTGCTGATTAAAAGCTTGCGATTCATTTTTATTCCTGCTTTGTCTGCAAGTTCAGTAACGATTTTTTCGTAAAGCAGTTTGTCCGGTTTTGTAAACGTTATTTTCAGCCCGAATCTGGCTGAAAGGCTTATTATTTCCTGTATCTTGTCGTTTACGCTGATTTCATCGCCTTCACGGTCGCCCGCAATTTCTTTAAATAAATGTCTGTGGTTGCTTGTAACGTAAATCAACATATTATCGCCTCTACTGTTTACGCTTCCCTCAAGTATTGCCTTCAGTGCGCAGAAGTCTTTGTCATCGGAAGCAAAGGTCAAATCATCTATAAACAGAATGAATTTAAGCGGATTGTGTGCCAAACGGTCCATAAGTCCCTGTATCAGATAAAGCTGTGTCTTTTTAAGCTCTATCAAACGAAGGCCCCTGTCGAAAAATTCATTTACCGTTGCTTTAATCGTACTGCTTTTGCCTGTTCCTGCATCACCATAAAGCAAAACATTATTCGCAGGCTTTCCACCGAGAAAAGCAAGCGTGTTTGCAATAATTTTGTTTTTTTCGGATTCATATCCGTACAGTTCATCAAGTCTTTGGGTATCGGGGTGAAGTATCGGCACGATATTTCCGTCGCCGTCCAGAATAAACATACGGTGCTTTGAGAAAATTCCGAATCCTTTTGTGTGCATATTTTTTATGCAGTCTTGATATATGGATTCAAAATCCGTTTTATTCGACGGAATCAGCGGGAGATTTGCTTCGGGAACGAGCTTTTTAATCTCGCTTCCGTCAAAATCGGAAATTTCCGTAAAAAGCATCAGCTCTTTTTTTAACTGATTTTTTAAAAAAGCTTCATCGCCTTTTCCGCTTACGCAGAAATCCGTAAATATATTTTCATTATTTGTTATTATGTCTTTAAGATATCCCGAAAATGATTCACTTTTCTTTAACAGCGCGCTTAAAAATTCGCAGTACGCCGAAGCGAGGGCAAGCTTGTCCTTTTCATTGACGGAAAGCAGCTCTATGAATTTTTCAAAAATATCATCTTCGGTAATGTTTCGGAAAATAATTAAACTTTTAATTTTCAGCAAATAGTTTTTATTCAAAACAGCATCCTTCTTTTCAGTACAGATAATATTAACAATATATACAGGCAGTTCTCTGTCCGATAGGAGAAAGAGACCGAGCATATATTTGATTCCTGATTTTCCTTATGATTACGGATTTAAAGTTTTACTTAAAAATGCACGAAGGATCGGACTTTTGGGATTAGTGAATATTGCTTCAGGGGATCCGATTTCTTCTATTACGCCGTTTGCCATAAATATGATTTTATCAGCAACATTTTTTGCAAATTCCATTTCGTGCGTTACAACTATCATTGTAGAGTCATCGCTTTTCAGCGAACGGATAACATTGAGTACTTCTCCCGTAAGTTCGGGGTCGAGGGCCGAAGTTGGTTCGTCAAAACACAGAATATCAGGGGACATAGCAAGCGCCCTTGCTATCGCAACTCTCTGTTGCTGTCCGCCTGAAAGCTGGCAGGGATAAAAATTCTTTTTATCTGAAAGACCTACTCGTTCAATTGTACGCAAAGCGTTTTTTTCTATGTTTTCCTTGCTGTCCGTTTTCATCATTTGCGGAGCAAGCATGATGTTCTGCAAAACTGTATACTGCGGAAAAAGATTGAATTGCTGAAAAACAAGACCAAAATGCAGCCTTTTATTACGCAAATCTTTTTCTTTGATTTTTTTATCGGTTTCTCCGTTATAAATCACTTCTCCGGCGACTGTGATTGTGCCGTGTTCCGCAAACTCCAAAAAATTTATGCATCGGAGAAGCGTAGTTTTGCCTGAACCGGATGAACCTATAATTGCCAGAACTTCGCCTTTTTTAAGGCTGAAATCAATTCCTTTCAGCACTTTTGTTCTCCCGAAACTTTTCCTTAAATCTTTTATTTCCAGAATAGCCATTATTTACCTCCTTCAGATACTGAAATAACTCATTTTCTTTTCGATTGCATTGAATAAAAGCGTGAGTATTCCGCAGAATGCAAGGAAGAATCCGGCTGTGTAAAACAGAGGCCATATGATAGCTTCCGTTGTTATGTAGTCTTCGCCGTATCTGATAAGCTCTATAATCGCAATTGTTCTCGCAAGCGAGGTGTCTTTAACAAGCGTTATGATTTCATTACTCATCGGCGGTACGATTCTTTTGATAACCTGAAGGAGCGTTACCCTGAAGAATATTTGACTCCTTGTCATTCCCAGCACCAGACCGGCTTCTTGTTGTCCTTTGGGAATGGATTGAATCCCGCCCCTGTATATTTCGGAAAAGTAACATGCATAGTTGATGATAAAAGCGATGCATGCCGCTTTGAAACGGTAAGTATTATCGGTAGCAATTCCGAAAATCAGGCCCGGACCGTAAAACACGATTATAATCTGAAGCATAAGCGGCGTGCCGCGGATTATCCAGATAATGATTTTTATCAGTGCGCTGAGCGGTTTGAATTTTGACATAGAGCCGAAGCTCAGCGCAAGACCGAACGGAAGCGCAAACGCCAGTGTGATTCCGAAAAGCTTGAAATTGATCCAAAACCCTTTTAAAAGCTCCAGCGTAACTTCCAGAAAAGAAGTTCCCATCTCATTCCCTCCAAAGAAAACAGGCAGAGAGCAAGAGCCCTCTGCCCGGATTTATTGAAATTATTTTGCAATATCAACGCCGTATTTATCAGAAAGTGTTTGAAGTGTTCCGTCGGTTTTTGAGGCTGCAATAAATTTATTAAGTTCTGCAAGCACGTCAGAACCTTGTCTTACACCTACGCCATATTCTTCTGTTGTGAGAGAAAGCTTGTATGTAAGATCAGAAAAATCTCCGCCATCGGCAGTCATCGTGTTTGCCATTGTGGAGTCGATGATGCATGCGTCTGATGTGCCGGATTTCACTTCTTTTAAAGCGTCTGCCTGTGCGGTTAAAGATACAATATTGCTTGTATATTTCTTTGCTTCGGTTTCTCCTGCTGAACCTTTTTCAACGGCGATTGTTAAGTATTTTAATTCATCTGCCGTATCAACAACCTTATCTGCTTTCATAACAACAACCTGGCTGTTGCCGGCGTATGCATTCGAAACATCGCAGTTCTTCTTAACGGAATCGCTGATTGTCATTCCGTTCCAGATACAATCGATTGTTTTTCCTTTGAGTTCAATGAACTTGTTGTCCCATTTGATTTCAACAAACTCAACTTCAACACCGATTGATTTTGCAAAAGCTTCTGCAAATTCAGCGTCAAAACCTGTCCATTCGCCATCTTCCTTGTAATCAATAGGCTTGTAGTCCGTAACGCCTACAACGAGCTTGCCTTTTTCCTTTATGTAGGCAAGATCCGAATCGGTTGCGGTATTCTGTGAGGTGTTGTCTGACGCGTCAGCGTCTTTCTTGGTGCATGCCGAGAACATAAACAAAACCGAAAGCACCATCAGTGCTGCAATTACAGCGGATAAAAACTTTTTCATTCCTTTTCTCCTTGCTTCATTAAAAAATATGATTGATTCAGCGTGAAATTGATTTAACGAGTTAGCACGCTAAATTGACAACGTGTATATTATAACACTTTTTTCCTAAAAAGTAAATATGAAATGTAATATTTTATAAGAATACCCATATCATTGTGCGTTAGTTATTGGAGATTTATATAAATATAAATGCCAAAGGTGGGTAAAATTATGAAATTTTTCGCTTGACACAGCGGCGCTGTATTGATATAATGTATAAAAATGCAATACATAAAGCGAAGAAGGGAATCAGTAGCATTCAATTCGATTGCAGAGAGTCGGTGTAGGCTGTAAACCGATATCGGATGTTTGTGAAACTCCTCCCGGAGCTGCCGTTGCAAAGGCTTTGGCTGTGTAGTGACGGACGGTTTATCCCCGATATAAGGATACGCCTGTTATAATGCAGGAATGAGCGGCCGGTGATCGGCAATTAGAGTGGTACCGCGGAATTGTTTTATACTTTCGTCTCTGAATTTTCAGGACGGGAGTTTTTTTATTACAACTGTTCAGGTAGATTATCTGCGGATGTAAATTATCGTAATTAAAGGGGTAAATGTATGAAAAATTATCAGAAATACCATAAGCAGTATTTTAATCCTCCATACTGCGGGAAGAAATGGGCCGAGAAAGACAGCGTGGAAAAAGCGCCCGTTTGGTGCAGTGTGGATTTGAGAGACGGAAATCAGTCTCTTATGGTGCCGATGAGCCTTGAGGAAAAACTCGAATTTTTTCAGCTTTTGGTAAAAATCGGTTTCAAGGAAATTGAGGTAGGCTTTCCGGCGGCAAGTGAAACGGAATATAATTTTCTGCGTGCGTTGATAGAAAAAAATATGGTACCGGACGATGTAACGCTTCAGGTGCTTACGCAGGCGCGAGAACATATCATCAGAAAAACTTTTGAAGCAATTCACGGCGCAAAGAATGTTATTGTTCATGTGTACAATTCAACATCTGTTGCCCAAAGAGAACAGGTATTCAAAAAAGATAAAGATGAAATTAAACAGATTGCGGTAGACGGCGCAAAACTTCTTATGGATTTATCAAAAGAGTCAGCTTGTGAAAATATGCGATTTGAGTATTCTCCGGAATCTTTTACCGGAACCGAGCCCGAATATGCGCTTGAGGTCTGCAATGCAGTGCTTGACGTATGGAAGCCGACTGCAGATAAAAAAGCCATCATAAATCTTCCGGTAACCGTTGAACATTCTATGCCGCACGTTTATGCAAATCAGATTGAATATATGTGTGACAATCTGAAATACCGTGAAAACATTGTGGTTTCGCTTCATCCGCATAACGATAGGGGCTGTGCGGTTGCGGACGCGGAGTTTGGTCTTCTCGCAGGGGCGGACAGAATTGAAGGCACGCTTTTCGGAAACGGAGAGCGTACCGGAAACGTAGATATTGTGACGCTCGCAATCAATATGTTTTCGCAGGGTGTGGATCCGGAACTCGATTTTTCAAATATGCCTGAAATCGCAGAACTGTATGAGCGCGTAACCAGAATGCATATTTACGACAGAAATCCTTATGCCGGCAAGCTCGTTTTCGCCGCGTTCTCGGGTTCTCATCAGGACGCGATTGCAAAGGGTATGAAATACAGAAAAGAACATAATCTCGATTATTGGACCGTTCCTTATCTTCCGATTGACCCGAAAGATGTGGGGAGGGAATATGAAACCGATGTCATTCGTATCAATTCGCAGAGCGGAAAAGGCGGAATCGGTTATATGCTCGAACACAAATTCGGCTATATTCTCCCGCCTAAAATGAGAGAGTCCGTGGGTTATACCGTTAAGAACGTATCCGATAAACTTCATAAGGAACTTTCACCGGATGAAGTATTCGGTATATTCAAAGATGAATATATCAATCTGAATTCACCTATAGAACTTGTGGATTATCATTTTGTGCGCAATCCCGAAATCAGGGTTACGCTTACCATTCTCAAAGACGGAAAGCAGTTTGATTGTTCCGCAAAGGGGAACGGCAGGCTTGATGCGGTAAGCAACGCGATTAAACAGCATCTCGGCGTTTCCTATTCAAACCTTAACTATACCGAGCATGCACTTTCCGAAGGATCAAATTCACAGGCCGTTACATATGTGAGCATAACTATGGATGACGGCAGCATCAGCTACGGTGCAGGTGTTAACGATGATATTATCGCTTCATCCATCAACGCACTGTTTACTGCAATCAACCGAAAATTATTAAAGAAGTAAACCTTGGGGTGATTAAACATGGGTATGACAATGACGCAGAAAATTCTTGCCGCACACGCAGGATTGGATAAGGTAACGGCAGGTCAGCTTATTATGGCAAAGTTGGATCTCGTTCTCGGAAATGATATCACTTCTCCCGTAGCAATCAATGAATTTTCAAAAGCAGGTTTCAAAAACGTTTTTTCAACGGATAAAATTGCGCTCGTAATGGATCATTTTGTCCCGAATAAAGATATAAAAGCAGCACAGCAGACAAAGCAGTGCAGAACTTTTGCAGGGAAATACGGAATAAAAAATTATTTTGATGTCGGCAATATGGGAATTGAGCACGCGCTTCTTCCGGAAAAAGGGCTTGTAGGTCCGGGAGAATGTGTAATCGGCGCGGATTCTCACACCTGCACCTATGGAGCGCTCGGTGCTTTTTCCACCGGTGTAGGTTCAACCGATATGGCGGCGGGAATGGCGACCGGGGAATGCTGGTTTAAAGTACCGTCTGCAATCAAATTTGTTCTCACAGGTTCGCTTGGCCCGAATATTTCCGGAAAAGATGTAATTCTGCATATTATAGGGAAAATCGGCGTTGACGGCGCACTTTACAAGTCTATGGAGTTTACGGGAGACGGATTAAAATCGCTTTCTGTTGACGACAGGCTTTGTATGGCAAATATGGCTATTGAAGCAGGCGCTAAGAACGGCATATTTGAAGTTGATGAAATTACAATGGCATACATGAAAGAAAGAGCAGAACGTGATTTTAAGATATATAAAGCGGATGATGATGCAGAGTATGACGAAGTGATAGAGATAAATCTTTCCGAAATTAAACCGACTGTTGCTTGTCCGCATCTTCCCGAAAACACAAAAAATGCGTCTGAACTTTCCGATATAAAGATAGACCAGGTTGTTATCGGTTCTTGCACAAACGGAAGAATTTCCGATATGGAAGCGGCGGCAAAAATCCTTAAGGGCAAGCACATTGCCAAGGGTGTTCGCTGTATCGTTATTCCCGCAACACAACAAGTTTATAAAGCGTGCATTAAACGCGGATATGCTGAGATATTTATTGACGCGGGATGCGTTGTATCCACGCCTACATGCGGTCCATGCCTTGGCGGGTATATGGGAATACTTGCGGAAGACGAGGTTGCCGTTGCAACAACGAACCGCAATTTTATAGGGAGAATGGGGCATATAACCTCAAAAATCTATCTTGCCGGTCCGGCTGTTGCGGCGGCAAGTGCGCTTACGGGTTATATTACAGAACCGAAAGCTGAATAAATGGGAGGAATCATAATGAACGCAAAAGGCAGAGTGCATAAATACGGTGATAATGTAGACACCGACGTTATCATTCCCGCAAGGTATTTGAATACTTCCAATCATAAGGAACTTGCTTCTCACTGCATGGAGGATATTGACAGGGAATTTACTTCAAAAGTTCAGCCGGGAGATATTATAGTCGGCGGAGCAAACTTCGGTTGCGGTTCTTCAAGGGAACATGCACCCATTTCAATAAAGGAATCCGGCATTTCGTGCGTGATTGCAAAAACCTTTGCAAGAATTTTTTTCAGAAATGCGTTGAATATCGGTCTTGCGATTCTTGAATCTGAGGAAGCAAGCGAAAAAATTGAAGACGGTGATATGGTTTCCATAGATTTTGATACAGGCATCATAACCAATGAAACAAAATGCGAGCAGTATCAGGCACAGCCATTCCCGGATTTTATCAAAAAAATTATTGATTCTAACGGTCTTATGAATTCATTAAAAAAATAAGGAGCGGTTATGGAAAAGAATATTACTGTTTTAAAGGGTGACGGTATAGGTCCGGAAATTGTTGATGAAGCACTGAAAGTCCTCGATGTTTCCGCACGAAAGCATGGAAACAAATTCAATTATACCGAAGTTCTCATAGGTGGTGCGTCAATTGATGCATACGGCGTGCCGATAACTGATGAAGGCATGGAAATCTGCAAAAATTGCGACAGCGTGTTACTGGGAGCGGTCGGAGGGCCGAAATGGGATAATGTTGATCCTTCCATACGTCCCGAAAAAGCTTTGCTTGCGGTAAGAAAAGAACTTGGATTGTTTGCAAATCTTCGCCCGTCAAAGCTTCATATTCAGCTTGCGGACGCGTCGCCTCTGCGCAGAGATATTCTAGGCGGCGGAATTGATTTGATGATGATAAGAGAGCTTACCGGAGGTATTTATTTTGGCGAAAGAAATACAAGAGAAGAAAATGGAGAAAAGGTTGCTTCCGATTTAATGGAATACAGCGAGCATGAGATTGAAAGAATCGGCAGGGTTGCGTTTGAATCCGCAATGAAGCGCAGTAAAAAGCTTACTTCTGTTGACAAGGCGAACGTGCTGGATTCTTCACGGTTGTGGAGAAAGGTTATGCACCGCCTTGCCGAGGAATATCCCGAGGTGGAATATCAGGATGCGTTGGTGGACAGTACGGCCATGCAACTTATCAAAAATCCCGGTCAATTTGATGTTGTTGTTACTGAAAACATGTTTGGTGATATTCTTTCGGATGAGGCAAGTATGCTGACGGGCTCGCTTGGCATGATGCCGTCTGCAAGTCTTTCTGATTCAAAACTCGGTATGTATGAACCGATTCACGGCTCTGCTCCCGATATTGCGGGTATGAATATTGCAAATCCGCTTGCCACCATTCTTTCTGCGGCAATGATGCTTCGCTATGCGTTTGATTTGACGGCAGAAGCGGATGAGATTGAAGAAACAGTTGATAAAGTATTGGCGGACGGTTTCAGAACGGTTGATATTATGTCGGATGGTATGAAACAATTGTCATGTTCCGAAATGGGAAATAAAGTAGCTGAATATCTCAGCAAGTAAATAATAGGAGAAGAAAATGTTATTAACAGGTGCAGACATCATTGCAGAAGTTTTAATAGAGCAGGGCGTAGACACCGTATTCGGTTATCCCGGAGGCGCTGTTTTGAATACATATGATGCTCTTTATAAGTACAGAGATAAAATTAAACATTATATAACGGCTCACGAACAGGGAGCATCTCATGCGGCTGACGGTTATGCCAGGGCGACAGGCAAAACAGGGGTGGTTATGGCAACAAGCGGTCCGGGTGCAACAAACCTTGTAACCGGTATTGCGACTGCTTATATGGACAGCGTGCCGATGGTTGCAATTACGGGAAACGTTGGTTCATCACTTATTGGCAAGGATAGTTTTCAGGAGGTTTATATCGCCGGAATCACAATGCCCGTAACAAAGGCCAGCATTATGGTAAGAAGAATAGAAGAGCTTGCTCCGGTACTCCGTCAGGCGTTTGCGCTTGCACAGAGTGGGAGAAAAGGTCCGGTCCTTGTTGATATAACGAAGGACGTTACGTCTGCAAAAACAGAATTTGAACCGCTCAAAAAAATCGAAGACGAGATGGAACAGAAAGATTTTCATGATGTTCGCAAAGTTTCATCGGTTATAAATCACGCGCAGAGACCCGTTATCCTTTTAGGAGGCGGTGTTGAGCTTTCAGGCGCCGGCGATGAGGTTAGAGTGCTTTGCGAAAAAGCCGATATACCCGCCGTTCACACACTTATGGCGGCAGGCGTTCTCGGTTATGATGAGAAGTATAATTTAGGCCTTATCGGTATGCACGGGTGCCGTACGTCAAATTATGCGATGCGTGATGCAGATGTTATTATTGCCTTGGGAACAAGGTTCAGTGATCGCGTGGCGCTGAATCCACCGAAATTCAAAGGGGATTCCGTTATCGTTCAGATTGATATAGATTCTTCGGAAATTAATAAAAATGTTGATGTTGATTATTCTGTAGTCGGGGATGTCAAATTGATATTAAAGAATCTGATTCCTCATATCAATGAAAATACGCACAGCGCCTGGATGTCGCAGATTGAAGAGTGGAAATCAAAAGATTATCATCCGAAAGACAGTGATACAAGTCTCAAACCGCATCAGATAATGAATATTATTTGCGAGAATGCAGGCAAAGACGCTGTTTATGTAACGGACGTAGGTCAGCATCAGATGTGGGCGGCGCAGTTTTTAAAACACGTTGCTCCGCATCATTTCATAACAAGCGGCGGATTAGGCACGATGGGTTACGGTTACGGTGCGGCAATCGGAGCGAAAGTTGCAGTCGGGGACAAACCCGTTATCCATATTACGGGCGACGGTTCGTTCCATATGAATATGAATGAAGCGTGTACGGCGGTTTCCTATAATCTGCCGATTATAAGCGTTATTTTTGATAATAAAGTTCTCGGTATGGTTCGTCAGTGGCAAACGATTTTTTACGGCAAGCGTTATTCTCAAAGTGAGCCGGACAGAAAAACCGATTATGCGGCTGTTGCGGCAGGTTTCGGTGCCAAAGGATTTCATTGTGAAACACCCGCCGAGTTTGAAAAAGCGTTTAAGCAGGCATTAAAGGAAAAAGGTCCTGTATGGATTGACTGTCAGATAGACAGGGAGGAAAGGGTTCTTCCGATGATTCCTGCGGGCGGTACGACGGATGATATGATTTGTGATTGAAAGGCAGGAACTATGAAACATTATTTGAGTATACTGGTTGACAACAAAGAAGGAATACTTGCAAGAATTGCGTCTCTTTTCTGTCAGCGCGGATTTAATATTGACAGCCTTACGGTTTCCGCAACAAGCAATCCCGACATTTCGAGAATTACAATTATGACGGACGGCGACCGCAAAACGCTGATTCAGGTGATGAAACAAACCGAAAAGTTGAATATTACGCAGCTTGTCTTTAATATTGACCCCGATTTCAGTATTCTGCGTGAACTTATGCTTATGAAACTCAGGGCAACAGATGAAGAAATGCGTGTAATCAATATTCTTGTTAACAGATATGATGCAAGAATTATCGACCGCACCGGAAGCACCGTTGTAGTTGAGCTTACAGCTGAACCGGATATCATTGATAATTTTTATGATGAAGTTCACGGTAAATATAAGATTATAGAAATGTGCAGAACCGGCGCAACTGCAATGGAAAAGGGCAATTTGTCTTACGAGCTGTAATTCCGGCAGAGTTTATCCGCGGGCAAGTCCCGTCTTAATAAATTTAAATTTTAAGGCTTCCGCGGCAAATCTGCGGGGCTGAATGAAAAGGAGTCTTGAAAATGATAAAAAAATACTATGATACCGATTGTAATCTCGGACTTTTGGATGGTAAAACCGTTGCAATCATGGGTTACGGAAGCCAGGGACACGCGCATGCGCAGAATCTGCATGAAAGCGGCGTAAACGTTATTGTTGGCCTTCGAAAGGAAAGCGCAAGCTGTGCCAAAGCAGAAGCGGCCGGCCTTAAAGTTATGGAGGTTTCAGAAGCGGCAAAAGCGGCAGACGTTGTGATGATGCTGGTTCCCGATGAACTTGCCGCTGATATTTACAACGAGCAGATTGCGCCTTATATGAAAGAGGGAGATATCCTTATGTTTGCGCATGGCTTTAATATTCACTTTAATTTTATTAAGCCGGCGGCGGATATTGATGTGATTATGGTTGCTCCGAAAGGTCCGGGGCACACTGTTCGGTCTCAGTATCTTGAAGGTAAGGGTGTTCCGTCTCTTATCGCCGTTTATCAGGATTATAGCGGACGTGCAAAGGATTATGCGCTTGCATATGCAAGCGGTATCGGCGCAGGTCGTGCAGGTATCCTTGAAACTTCCTTCCGTGAAGAAACCGAAACGGATTTGTTCGGTGAGCAGGCAGTGCTCTGCGGCGGCGTAACCGAGCTTATGAAAGCGGGGTTTGATACGCTTGTTGAAGCGGGATACGAACCTGAAATGGCATACTTTGAGTGCATTCATGAAATGAAACTGATTGTTGATTTAATCAACAGCGGCGGATTTGCAATGATGAGATATTCTATTTCAAATACGGCGGAATACGGCGATTACAGAACAGGAAAGCGCCTTATCACCGAAGATACGCGTAAGGAAATGAAGAAAGTTCTTACCGAGATTCAGGACGGTACTTTTGCAAGCGAATTTATGCAGGAATTTTCTTCTGGCAGAAAAGCAAAATTCCTTGCATCACGCCGTGTTGAAAGCGAACATCTTCTTGAAAAAGTCGGCAAGGAACTTCGCAAGATGATGTCCTGGCTTAAAAAATAAAACGATTGTAATGACAGCCGCCTTCAACCGGGCGGCTGCTGTGAAAATAAGGAGAAAATTTTTATGTCATTACGAAGTGATAATGTAACGAAAGGCGCGGAAAGAGCGCCGAACAGAAGTTTATTTTATGCCATGGGATATACGGAGGAGGAGCTGAACCAACCTCTTATAGGCGTTGTGTCGGCATACAGTGAGATTGTTCCGGGGCATATTCATCTTGATAAAATTGCAGATGCTGCAAAAGCAGGCGTAAGAATGGCGGGAGGCACGCCTGTATTGATTCCGTCTATCGGCGTATGTGACGGTATTGCAATGGGGCATATCGGGATGAAATATTCCCTTGCAAGCCGTGAACTGATAGCGGACAGCGTAGAAACAATGGCAATCGCACATCAGCTTGACGGACTTGTGCTGATTCCGAATTGCGATAAAATTGTTCCCGGTATGGTTATGGCGGCGGCAAGGCTGGACATCCCGGCAATCGTATGTAGCGGCGGACCTATGCTTGCCGGAAGATATGACGGTCAGGAGGTAAGCCTTTCAAAACTTTTTGAGGCTGTCGGCGCATATAAGGCGGATTTAATCAGTGCGGAAAAACTGAATGAATGCGAAACAGGGGCATGTCCCGGATGCGGTTCGTGCGCAGGTATGTATACTGCCAATTCCATGAACTGCCTTTGTGAGTCCATGGGCATCGCTCTGCCGGGCAACGGCACGATTCCTGCAGTAAGCAATAAGAGAATTATGCTTGCCAAGCACGCGGGCACGGCAATTATGAATCTTGTCGAGAAAAATATAACAGCGCGTACCATTATCAATGAAAAATCAGTCCGGAACGCGCTTGCTTGTGATATGGCGCTCGGTTGCAGTTCAAACAGCGTGCTTCATCTGCTTGCAATCGCAAAGGAGGCAGGCGTTGAGTTGAATCTCGGCATATTTAATGAAATGAGTGCAAAAGTTCCTAATCTTTGTCATTTGGCGCCCGCCGGACCTACGCATATGCAGGATCTTGACACCGCGGGAGGAATCCCTGCCGTTCAGGCTGAACTGCTGAAGGGTAATTACATTGATCCGTCGGCGCTTACTGTAACAGGCAAAACCGTAGGAGAAAATATTGAGGGTGCATATATTAAAGACGAAACAAATATCAGACCGCTTACAAATCCTTACAGCGCTACGGGCGGAATCCAGATTTTGTGGGGCAATCTGGCGGAAAAAGGCTGTGTGGTAAAACGCAGTGCCGTTGCTCCCGAAATGCTCGTTCATTCCGGACCGGCACGCGTGTTTAACAGCGAGGAGGAAGCAATCGGCGCGATTTACGGCGGGGAAATCAAGGACGGCGATATAGTTGTGATTCGCTATGAAGGGCCAAAAGGCGGTCCGGGAATGAGAGAGATGCTGAATCCAACTTCCGCGCTTGCAGGAATGAATCTCGACAAAACCGTTGCCCTGATTACAGACGGACGATTTTCCGGTGCAAGCAGGGGAGCTTCTATCGGGCATGTTTCTCCGGAGGCTGCCGAGGGCGGGCTTATCGGTTTAGTTGAAGACGGGGATGTTATCGACATCGATATACCCAATGCATCTATAAATCTGAAAGTCGGCGAGAAAGATATTGCAAAACGCAAAGCCGCTTATGTCGCACCTGAACCGAACGTTAAAACTGGATGGCTGGCGCGTTATAGCAAGCTTGTCGATGGTGCCGACAAAGGAGCGGTAATGAAGAGTGTTTATTAAAAATGCATATTGAATAATATAAAAATGCGTTTTTGCGTTGTGTACCATATAAGATATATATTGACAATTATTTAATCATATGTTAATATCTATTTATATATTTTGGCATGGATGCCTCACATTATTTTAAGGAGTTAATGGTAATGAAAAAATTTAGAAAAGTGCTTGCACTTGTCCTTTCGGCTGTTATGATTGTTCTCTGTTTTGCAGGATGCAGCGGTTCACAAAAATACATCATTGCTACGGACACTACTTTCGCACCGTTTGAATTTACGGATGACAGCGGTAAATTTACGGGTATAGACGTTGATATTCTGGAAGCGATAGCTCAGGATCAGGATTTTGAATATGAACTTAAATCTATTGGATTCGATGCTGCGGTAGCCGCTCTTGAGTCCAATCAGGCGGATGGTGTTATTGCCGGAATGTCAATCACTGATGAACGCAAAGAAAAATATGATTTTTCCGATTCTTACTTTGACAGCTATCAGTGCATGGCTGTTAAGGAAGATAGCACAATCGAATCTTTTGCAGATTTGGCGGGAAAAACCGTTGCTGCTAAGAAAGGTACGCAAGGTGCTCAGCTGGCTGAAAAGCTTGCCGAGAAATATGATTTCAAAATCACGTATTTCGATGAAAGCCCTGTAATGTATGAAGATGTTAAAACAGGCAACACCGTTGCTTGTTTTGAAGACGCTCCTGTTATCGCTTATGGTGTTTCGCAGGGCAATGGACTGAAAGTCGTTACCGATATGCAAGACGCGTTGGACGAGGGATTTGAAGCTTCACCTTACGGCTTTGCGGTAATGAAAGGTCAGAATACAGAGCTTCTTGAAAAATTCCAGGCAGGTCTTAAAAACATTAAATCCAACGGTACAATGGCTGATATTTATGCTAAATATGGTCTTACTTACGAAGGTTGAATTTAAAAATTTAGGCGTATTTTTATAAGAGAAAAAACGCCTTCTGGGGCTGTTGCTGCTACAACAGCCCCGTTTATGCTTTTTTGTTGCCGGCAGACCGATTGAAAATATTCATTCGTATGTTTGCTTTTTATATCGGACTGACTGATAATCTCACAATTGTATGTAAGAATTCGTTTTATTACAAGCCGGCAATTATTTGGGAGTTATAGAAAATGAATTTTGCAAAAGTTTTGGCGGACGGAACGCTTTGGCAGATGTTGCTGAGCGGTTTTGCTTATACCGTCAGTTCAACTTTAATATCTCTTTGTATCGCACTGGTGCTTGGATTAATTTCATGCTTATTCGGCTTGAGCAATGTTAAAATACTGCGCGCACTAAATAAATTTTATCTTTGGCTTATCCGCGGTACCCCTATTCTCGTTCAGGCGTTTTATATTTATTTTGCGATGCCGCAACTTATTCAGTCGATAGGCAAAGGGATGTCCGGTAGTAGCATTGCTTTTTTTGCTATATGGGGAACAGCGTGGTCTAATTTCCGTATCTCTGCGTTTGCTGCGGGTGTAACAACGCTCTCGCTTAACGCAGGCGCCTATTTATCCGAAATATTTCGAGGAGGAATTTCTGCTATTGATAAAGGGCAGATGGAAGCGGCAAGAAGCCTCGGATTATCAAAAGCAAAGGCTATGCGCCGCGTTGTACTTCCGCAGGCCTTCAAAGTCTGCGTTCCGAGCGTTGTAAATCAGTTTATTATTACTTTAAAAGATACATCAATCGTTTCCGTAATTGGATTTGCGGAAATCGTATATCAGGCAAAAATATATATCGGAAGAACCATGGATTCTTTCGCTACATGGACTATTGTTGCGGTTTTCTATCTGTTGGTAGTATCCGTTCTCACTATGGTTTCAAACAGAGTTGAAAGGAGGCTGAGCACGGATGGGCAAAAAAACAAAAAGCCTGGACAAAAAACCGTATAAACATAAAATAAATGTTGTTGATCTTCATAAATATTTTGACGATTTGCAGGTGCTGAAGGGCATAGATGTTCAGATAGATGAGGGAGAAGTCGTTTGTGTAATCGGTCCTTCGGGTTCGGGTAAATCTACTCTTTTGCGTTGTTTAAACCTTCTTGAAGAACCTACAAAAGGTATCGTTGAAGTAGATGGTTATGTCGTCAACGATAAAAATTCGGATATAAATAAAATACGCGAAAATATCGGAATGGTTTTCCAGCATTTTAATCTTTTCCCGAATATGACGGCAAAACAGAATATTACAATGGCGCCTGTTGAACTAAAAAAAATGACCAAGGAAGACGCTGATAAAAAAGCACTTCAGCTTTTGGACAGAGTAGGCCTTGCAGATAAGGCAGACGTATATCCGCAGCAGCTTTCGGGCGGACAGAAACAGAGAGTGGCAATCGCACGCGCTCTTGCAATGAATCCTGATGTGATGATGTTTGACGAACCTACGTCCGCACTTGATCCCGAAATGGTAGGGGAGGTCCTTCAGGTTATGAAAGAGCTTGCCGCTCAGGGAATGACAATGGTTGTTGTAACGCATGAAATGGGATTTGCGCGTGAGGTTGCAGACCGTGTAATCTTTATGGCAGACGGATATATTATTGAAGAGGGAGTCCCCGAAGAAATATTCTCCAATCCGAAAGATGAGCGTACAAAAGAATTTTTAAAATGCGTGCTTTAAATTATATTGGAATTATTTACGGCTGTATCATTTTGATACTGCCGTTTTTTCTGTTTTGTATTTAATCTGCCTCCGCCACTTCAAATAAAAATCAAACAATATCATATTTTAATCCGGCGAATAGGATATAAGAGGAGGTTTGGTTTATGAAAAACAACAAACTAAGCAATGTATCCATAGATTATTTGTGCCGTTTTGAGTCAATACTCAGCGATATGATTCAGGGTATGACCGATGCAGAACTGACGCAGAGCATTTCGCATAACTTTATCGTGCAGATGCTTCCGCATCACAGGGCGGCAATTAAAATGTCGGAAAATATCCTGCGTTTTACAACGAATGTATGTCTGCAGCATATTGCGGAGAATATTATTTTGGAGCAGACAAAGAGTATAAATGATCTGATGCATGTTCAGGAAATTTGTTCCGAAGCAGTTAACAGCGCTTCTGAAGTTAAGTTGTACATGAAAAAGAATGATAATATATTGAATGAAATGTTTTGCAGAATGAAAAGTGCTTCGCATTCAAATGAAGTTAACTGTGATTTTATGCAAGAAATGATTCCTCACCATTTTGGGGCTGTTAAAATGTCTGAAAATGCGCTGAAATACAGCATATGCGATCAGCTCCAACCGATTTTAAACAGCATTATTCTTTTGCAGAAACGCGGAATTTGTCAAATGAATAATCTCTTGAAAAATATTGGATGCTGTTAAGGTGATATAGTTGTAACAACACTGCAGTGCATACCGGGCAAGCAGTTGTAAAAACTGCTTGCCTGGTGTTTGTCCGGCAATGCAAGGTTTGGTCCGGAATATTATTATTTTACTTATAACCTATTCGCCGATGTCCCCGCCTCTTAGGCGGCAGGGCCCATTTCAGAATTTCAGCGGGAGTGATAATCTCCCCCACCGAAACCTGAGGAGCGAACGCTCCCTGCGCAGGTTGCAATCGTTCGCAAGCCCCATCTCAAGCGAGCTTGACGGAGCACTGCTCCGATTTAAAAATATGCTGTCGGAGATAGAATCTTGCGATAATTCCGTTTTTGGCATATAATGTATTTATAACCTATTCGCCGATGTCCCCCGTCTCTTAGGGGGCAGGGTCCATTTTAGAATTTCAGAGCGGGAGTGATAATCTCCCCGCCGAAACCCTGAGGAGCGAACGCTCCCTGCGCGCAGGTTGCAATCGTTCGCAATCCCCGTTTCAAGCGAGCTTAACGGAGTACTGCTCCGATTTTAAATTATAGTTGTAGTTGGGGTTAAACCGGATTGGGATAAATAGGTTTTGAAAGGGGAAACTCTTTCTTATGCTTGTTTAAAAGTTTGGAAATGCGCGCATCCCAGCATCTTAAACTGCGCCTGAAAAAATTTAGTCTTATCGTCCTGCATCTGCAATTGATTATTATCGGGCTTTTTTTCTTTGCTTAAACCTGATAAAGAAACATAAAAAAGGAGAAGTTTTTGGAAACAAGCGATTGTATTTACAAGCAGTTACCTGATATGTTGTTGCCTTGGTACAAACAAAATGCGCGTGCACTGCCTTGGCGGCAAGACAGAGAGCCTTATCACATCTGGCTTTCGGAGATTATGCTTCAGCAGACGCGTGTGGAGGCAGTGAAGGCATATTATCTTCGCTTTTTAGAACAGATTCCCAATATTTATGCTTTGGCAAAAGCACCTGAAAGTCAGCTTTTTAAATTGTGGGAAGGGCTGGGTTACTATAATCGCGCGCGTAATCTGCAAAAAGCGGCACGCATGATTGAAACGCAGTACAGCGGGCATTTTCCCGATCGGTATGAGGATATCCGTGCTTTGCCGGGTATCGGACCATACACCGCAGGCGCTGTTGCTTCCATTTGTTTTAACCTGCCTTACGCAGCCGTAGATGGAAATGTACTGCGTTTTATCACGCGCATAACCGAAAACGATGCACCTATTGATCGCATAAAAACAAAAACCGAGATTGCCGCTCAACTTGAAAAAGTGTATCCGAAAAACGGGTGCGGGCAATTTACGCAGGCGTTAATGGAACTGGGTGCAACGGTTTGCACACCCCAGTCACCTAAATGTTCCGGTTGCCCGATGAATACTTCCTGCCGCGCATATGCCCACGGAACAGTACAGCAGTATCCGGTAAAGCAACCGAAAAAGGATAAACGTTTGGAAGAACGCACTGTATTTTTACTGCAATGCGGAGATGAATACGCTCTAAAGAAACGCACCGAAAACGGTTTGCTGTCCGGATTATGGCAGTTGCCGAATGTCCTCGGTAAAATGGATGTTCAGCAAGCGATGCAAACTGCCTGCGCCTTTGGCGTTCAGCCGGTTGAACTATGTAAAGAGCTGCACCGGGTTCATATTTTTACGCACATAAAGTGGAAGATGACATGTTATCACATTTTATGTTCTGAAAAATCAGCTGATTTTGTTTGGGCAACTGTGCAGGAGATTCGGCGCACTTATGCACTGCCGACTGCATTTCGTTGTTTCTTTGATTAAAAATACGGAAAACCGCATAACAACGTCATTTGCAAACATTTTGCGTATAATAAAAAAGCAGTTGAAAAACTGCTTTTTTGTGGGATGCGTCAAATGAAACAAGATAATAAAGCATCAAGCTTGCTTGATAAGTTAATAAAATCGTTGGCTGCCATAAAATTCTGTTGCATACTGAAAGAACTTTCTTTAAAACAACAGAGGGTATTTTTGGGCAAATGAATAAAAAGAAATCTAAAAACAATCAGTTATTTTCTTTATCACGTGCAAAAGATTCGGCGTAATCAAAAATTTTTTTCCTGCTTTGTTCATCGGCGCTTAAATATTCCGCGAGTATTTTCGCGTCTAATTCAGTAAGCTCAAAAGCTTGCGCAATTGCAGTACCTAATTTTTCCATTGGGTTATTGGGCGTGGCAGGTTTTCTGCCGAGCAAATAATCGGTTGTTACGCCGAACAGGTCAGCGAGCTTGACAATCGTATTGCCCTTTGGCTCTCGATTTCCTTGTTCATAATTTTTATATGCAGACTGCACAACACCGATAGCGTCAGCAACATTCTGTTGTGTCATACCGCTTTTACGGCGTGCGAGTTTTAAATTTTCTGTATTCACGATAAAACACTTCCTTTCTGTAAAAAAAAATAGCACAAAATGAAACCGTAGTCAAGCAGTATGACAAGATAAAAGGTACAATTTGTGCACTTTAAACAAAAAAATAAA
This sequence comes from uncultured Eubacteriales bacterium, assembly GCA_964623515.1. Taxonomy (GTDB): domain Bacteria; phylum Bacillota; class Clostridia; order Oscillospirales; family Acutalibacteraceae; genus RUG714. The sequence continues at coordinate 57,970 of CAZURV010000008.1, forward strand.
AGTTCATTTTGTGCTCTTTTTAGTAATGAATTAGTTGTCAAAGTATTCAATAAGTGCTATTATATAAGCGTTGAGAGACACGAAATAAATACTCAACTAATACATAAAATGAGCAAATCAAATGAGTGGTAAAAAGAAAAGCAGTAACCAAGACCCAATCTCAATCATCGTCCTGGTTACCGCAATCCTAAATCTCATTGAAGTTTTGAGTGAAATAATCAAAAAACTTCTTGAGTAAGGTGAGGGGCATAAGCCCCAAGCCCTATAGAAAGGATACAATATTTTACGCGCATTGTCAATAGATAAGGAAAGGAGAATACCATGTTAAGCTGGATTTTAGATGTTATTCAGATTGTGTTGGATATAACAGTAATCGTTTTAATTATCGGAACATGGAAAAAGAAGTAAACGGAGGTACATTATGGATATTAAGAAAATAGATGAATTTATCAAGCTCATGACAAGTTCGACAGAAAAAGAATAAAAAGAAATGCTTTTCCTGATTATTGGTGTGAACTACCCCGACTTCTAGAAGTCGGGGTAGTTCACTGTAACACTGCAATGTTCTGCAAAGCAAAGAGTTAGTTTATTTTAAATAATTTCTATGTATTTTGAAAAATATGCCGAAAATTCGCAAAACAACAAAAATCGCATAACAGCGTCATTTAAGAACGTTTTGCGTATAATAAAAAAGCAGTTGAAAAACTGCTTTTTTTTTGGCGGAGAGCAAGGGATTCGAACCCTCGAATAGGCTGTAACCCATTACACGATTTCCAATCGTGCTCCTTCGGCCAGCTCGGACAACTCTCCGTATATATCCTGCCGATAAGATATTATACATAAATTGAAATGAAAAATCAACATAATTTTAATAAGATTGAAAAAATTTATCATTTCTCTTGATTACAATTATTTTGCTTGCTATACTAATTGATATGTGATTACAGATTTAACCTGATTAGGCATAAAACAAAAGGGAAGGCAGATTTAATGAAAAGAATAGAAATCATAAAAATTATTCAAAATCCGGAAGATTTTGCGGATAAAACAGTAACTGTATGCGGCTGGGCGCGTTCTCTTCGAGACAGTAAGTCTATAGGTTTTCTGCACCTTAATGACGGAAGCTGTTTTACATCGCTTCAGGCAGTTTTGTATGAGTCTGTTTTAAGCAATTACAAGGATATTATTTCTCAGAATACGGGTGCGGCGTTCAGGATAACGGGTACTCTTGTTCTTACACCCGATGCAAAACAGCCTTTTGAAATAAGGGCGGAAAAGGCTGAGTGTATAGGAGAGTCAACGCCTGATTATCCTCTCCAGAAAAAACGTCATACCAAAGAATATTTGCGTACCATTGCGCATCTTCGCCCGCGAACAAATCTTTACGGAGCCGCTTTCAGAGTAAGAAACGCGGCGGCATATGCAATCCATAATTTTTTCCAGGAAAACGGTTTTATTTATGCACACACTCCATTGATTTCCGCTTCGGACTGCGAAGGTGCAGGAAAAATGTTCAGGGTAACAACTTTAAATTTGGAAGATGTGCCGAAAAATGAAGACGGCACTGTTGATTATTCCAAGGACTTTTTTGAAAAACCTACCGCTCTTACAGTTTCCGGACAGCTTCAGGGAGAATGTATGGCTCTGGCATTCGGCAAGATATACACATTCGGCCCGACGTTTCGCGCCGAAAGGTCATACACAGGGCGTCATGCGGCTGAATTTTGGATGATAGAACCTGAAATTGCATTCGCAGACCTTGAAGAAAATATGGATATTGCGGAAAAAATGCTGAAGTATGTTCTAAAATATATTATGGAATCTTGCACTGACGATATCGATTTTCTGAATCAATTTGTTGATAAAGGGCTTAAAGAACGTCTGAACGGAATCATAAACTCTGATTTTGAGCGTATTACTTATACCGAAGCGATAAAAATGCTCGAAAAACATAATGATGATTTTGAATATAAAGTTGAATGGGGAACAGACCTGCAAACCGAGCACGAACGCTTTTTAACGGAAAAAGCGTTTAAAAAGCCTGTTTTTGTTACCGACTATCCGAAAGAGATTAAGGCTTTTTATATGCGCTTGAATGACGACGGAAAAACTGTTGCCGCAGTTGACTGTCTTGTGCCGGGAATTGGTGAAATAATCGGTGGAAGCCAGCGTGAGGAACGACTTGATGTTTTGACTGCAAGAATGAATGAGTTGGGACTGAATAAGGAAGATTACGGATGGTATCTTGATTTGAGGCGGTTCGGCGGTGTTCAGCATTCGGGATTCGGTCTCGGATTTGAAAGACTGATTATGTATGCAACGGGAATAGACAATATTCGTGATGTTATTCCTTTCCCAAGAACAACGGGAAACTGCGAAATTTAACACAGATTTCAGTCAAATAAGGATAGAATTAAGCGAAAACGGAGAAGCATTATGTTTGAAATCAGACCGTATAAAGAAAGCGATGCGCAGACGGTATGCTCATGGATAACAGATGAGACTGTTTTTTATCTTTGGAGCGCGGGAAGATGCGGGGAATATCCTCTGACTCCGGAAAAACTGAATGCATTTCTTGCAGACGGCAAACAACACGATGATATACAGGCTCTGATGTTTTTTGATGATGAAACTCCCGTCGGATATTTCACAGTGCGTTTCCCCGAACAAACATGTGAAGAAGCAAGGCTTGGATTTATCATTGTTGATGCCGATAAACGCGGAAAGGGATACGGAAAAGAAATGGTAACTGCCGCACTAAGATACGCTTTTGATTGTTTTAAAGCAACAACAGTTACCATTGGCGTTTTTGAACGAAACAGTGCCGCAAGACACTGCTATGAATCCTGCGGTTTTTCCGAATCATCGGTAAGAAAGCCCGAAGTTTATACATTGAAATGCGGGAAATGGAAATGCCTCGAACTTGAAGCCAAAAAATGAGTCTTATTCATGCGGGGGGGACGGAAAATAATAATCGAATCATGTGAACCGTTGAAATTTTCGCCGAATAGAAAATTTTAACGGTTCCTTTTCAGTTTTAACTTGTTTTTTTTGCACGGAATAAAATAATAGGGGATATATACTGAATTTTCGGCAGATTTAACCTTCTATTTTACGCAATATGTGAATTTTGCAGGATTTTATATTTTTTGTTGCAAAATCCATTATTTTATAGTATAATTCTACTGTTTTATTGCGTGAAAAATGAATTATCGAAACGGAGCAAATGTCATGAAAGAATATTTTAGTATGAGTAAAGAGGAACTTGCGGCTGAAAAAGAGTTCCTTATGAATCAGTATAAAGAAGAACAGCGCAAAGGACTGAATCTTGATTTAAGCAGAGGAAAACCGAGTTCGGATCAGCTTGATATTTCAAATGATATGATGACAAATGTTTCCGAAGAATCCGGATTTTTGACTGAAGCAGGCGAAGATACGAGGAATTACGGTATGGGGAACGGTATTCCGGAATGTAAAGCGCTTTTTGCCGAACTTCTTGGGATTTCAGCTGAAAATGTTATAATCGGAGGGGCTTCAAGTCTCAGTTTGATGTTCGATTATATAACGCAGTGTTTAATATCCGATAAATCCGGCGAAGGATGGCTTGCATCCGGAAAGCCTGTTAAATTTCTTTGTCCATGTCCCGGGTATGACAGACATTTCAGTATTCTAGAATACTACGGTATTGAGATGATAAATATTACGATGGAGAACGACGGACCGAATATCGCGGAAATCGAGGAAGCGATTAAAGACGAACAGGTCAAGGGCATGTTCTGCGTTCCGAAATATTCAAATCCTACAGGTTGTACCTACAGCGATGAAAAAGTTCGTGCGATAGCGGCGCTGAAACCTTCTGCCGGCGATTTTAGGATTATCTGGGATAACGCTTATATTATTCATGACCTTGCGGATGCGGAACACGCTGATAAACTGTTGAATATTTTTGATCTGCTTCCCGAATACGGAAATGAAGATATGCTGGTTGAATTTTGCTCCACATCAAAGCTGTCTTTTTCGGGTGCGGGCGTATCTGCATTAGCCGCAAGCAAAAATAATATCGATGCGATTGCGCGCAGAATGGCTGTTCAGATTATCAGCCATGATAAAATCAATCAACTTCGTCATACACGATTTTTCGGCGGTTTGGACGGTCTTAAGCTTCAGGCAGAAAAACACAGAAAGATTCTGTTCCCTAAATTTAAAATGGTTTTGGATATACTTGAAAAATATTTGGCACCGTGCGGTTTTGCAGACTGGACAAAACCAAACGGAGGCTATTTTATCTCGTTGAACGTTATGGAAGGAACGGCTACGCGCACCGTTGAGCTTTGCAGGCAGGCGGGAGTTACGCTTACGGCTGCTGGTTCAACCTTTCCTTACGGAATCGATCCGAAAGACAGGAACATACGTATTGCTCCGAGTTATCCGCCTGAAGCCGAGCTGAAAATTTGTGCCGAGATTCTTGCGGTGTCCGCACGTTTGGCAGCGGTTGAAAACCTTTTGAACAAATAAAATAACCGCAAAGAAGCGCTACTGTGAAATTTCAGCTTTCACAGTAGCGCTTCTTGAATCTTTGAGAGTGTTTATATTCGGTTATCGGCCGGATTGTTTAATTGTGGGGTTGGCGGTTGGCCCCGTTATTATAATTCTTCCTCGCTTATGACTTTGAATCCGTTTTTGCTCAAAAGCTTTGCAGTAATTCCTTTGCCGTTTATCACCTTGCCGCTAAATGAACCATCGTAAATCTGCCTGCTTCCGCAACTTGGACTGCGCTGTTTGAGTATGCAGATTTCAACTTCATTTTCCATGCATTTTTTTAATGCGGATTCTGCTCCGCATAAGTATTCTTTTGTGCAGTCTCTGCCGTCTTTGCTGATTACTCTGCCATCTTTGATTTCGCACGGACTGCGCGGCGTTTTAAGTCCGCCGTCGGTTTCCGGGCAAATCAGTATGGCTTCTCCGCGTTTATATATTTCGGCAGCTTTTTTATTCAGCATTGTTTTTCCGTCATATCTGCACAGTTTTCCGCACAAACAGGCGCTTATTGCATATTTCATAGATAATACACTCAACTTGTTGATGTTATGAAATCATTATATCACTACATTTGGTATTTGTAAATTGACATAGAAGATTATAAATGATATAATTATCTTAATCATAAGGCAAAAATAAATTGATATTGAATGAGGAGAATGGATATGAAGTGCCCTTTCTGCGGTTACGAGGAAAGCAAAGTTATTGATTCCAGACCTACTGTTGACGGCGATAAAATCCGCCGCCGCCGCGAATGCCTTGGATGCGGCAAGAGATTTACAACGCATGAGGTGATTGAATCTGTGCCTGTTCTGGTGGTAAAAAAAGATAAATCGCGCGAGGCATTTGATTCTCAGAAGCTTTTGGGAGGCATGCTCAGAGCTTGTGAAAAAAGGCCTGTTGATTACGCGACACTTGAAAAAGCTGTGGCAGAAATTGAAGCGGCGGTTCAAAGTTCTCTTGAGAAAGAAGTTTCTTCTGAAAAAATCGGAAAGCTTGCAATGGAAAAGCTTAAAGATATTGATGAAGTGGCTTATGTTCGTTTTGCTTCCGTATACCGTCAGTTTAAAGATGTCAGCACATTTGCTGCCGAGATAAACAATCTGCTCAGCGGCAAGTAAAACCGCTTTATCCGCCGATACAGTCGTATCGGCATTTTTTGTATATTCGTATTTTTGGTATAGCTGTAAGAGAAATGGGAAATGTACAATAACGATACATTTTGCCTTTAATCCTTTTTATCCCTGTTTGGTTTAACCCTGATATTGCAAGTTAAAAAGTTTTATTTTATAATAAAATTGGTTCTGGTTTTGTATATAATATTTAAGGAGAAAGAAAATGCAAGAACAAGAAGAAGTTAAATCCGTACCTCTGTCGGTGATTATAAAAAAAGAAAAATATACGCCGGTTTATCTCCCCAAACCTGCGGAAGATATTCTTATAACTACGTCAAACGTAAACAGACCGAGCCTTATGTTTTCCGGATATACCGAATCTTTTGACAATACGCGCCTTCAGTTTATCGGATATATGGAGAGCGGCTATCTTAAGAGTATGACCGAAGAGGAAAGATATCGCGCAGTAGAAACACTCTTATCCGCAAAGCCTCCCGCAATTATTTTTACGAGAGATCAGAAACCTTTGGAAACGTTTCTCAAACTTGCCGAAAAATACGGAGTTGCCATTCTTACAACGCACGAAACAACTTCGCTGGCTTCTTCATCCGTTTCGTATTTTCTTTCGGAACAACTTGTTCCCGTACTCATTAAGCACGGCGTTCTCGTTGAGGTTTACGGTGAGGGCGTGCTTATTATGGGTGACAGCGGCGTAGGAAAAAGCGAGGCGGCGCTTGAACTTATCACCAGAGGGCACAGGCTGATTGCCGATGATGTTGTGGAAATCAGGAAAATCAATAATCAGACCATTTCCGGAATGAGTCCCGAAAATATACGTCATTATATTGAAGTCCGGGGTGTTGGAATTATTGATGTGCGCCGCCTTTTCGGCGTAGGAGCCGTTAAATATCGTCAGAAAATTCATATGGCGGTGGAATTGGAAAACTGGGATTTTGATAAGGTATATAATGTGATTGGCCTTGAAGAAGAAAAAATTGATATAATGGGAGTGAAAATCCCTTATATGCTCGTTCCGATAAAGCCGGGTAGAAACGTTGCCACGATTATAGAAGTTGCCGCAAGAAGCAACCGTGAAAAGAAAATGGGCTTTAACGCCGCAAAAGAACTTATGGATAAATTGGAAGATGAGTTCAGTTAAGAATCAGGTTAAGCTTAGGAAAGGATACGATACGGCTTGAAACGCAATTTTTTGAATTGCTATTTTAGCAATATTCTGTATCGTATGGCGATTATTATGTATAATATAGGTATTGATTTAGGCGGCACAAATATTGTTGCCGGAGTAGTTGACGATAGCTGTAGCATCATTGGAAAAGGCAAGTGTAAAACGTCTTTGCCACGTTCGGCGGAGGAAATATTTGATGATATGGGTTCTGCTGTTAACAACGCTTTGAAAGAAGCGGCAATTACACTTGACGATGTTTATTCCATCGGGTTGGGAACGCCGGGTGCTGTTGACGAAAAGGACGGAGTTATAACGTTTTCCGCCAATCTTAAATTTCATAACGTAAGAGCCGTTAATATGCTGAAAGAGCGCTTCGATAAAAAAATATTTATCGGTAACGATGCCAATTGCGCAGCTTTCGGGGAATTCCTTGCTGGGGCAGGAAAAAACAGTAGCATTCGGGATATGATTGCCGTAACGCTCGGTACGGGAGTCGGGAGCGGCATCATAATCGATGGCAGAATCCTCACGGGATTTAACGGCGCGGCCGGAGAACTCGGGCATATGGTAATTCAGGTAAACGGAGTATCGTGCAACTGCGGACGAAAAGGTTGCTGGGAAACATATGCCAGTGCTTCGGGTCTTATTCGTATGACAAAAGAACTATATGAAAAAACAGGAGATCCCGCAATTAAAGAGGCTGTTGAAGCCGAAGGAGAAATCAATGCAAAAATCGCTTATATGGCGGCAAGAAGCGGGAGCAAAAACTGTGCGGATTTAATTGATAAATATGCGTTTTATGTTGCATGCGGACTTACAAATATTATCAATGCTTTTGAACCGCAGGTTGTTTGTATCGGCGGCGGTGTAAGCCATGAAGGAGACGCTTTGCTGACTCCTGTTAAAAAATATGTTGCTGAAGAAAGCTATACCAAAAATAATCCACTTGATGAACAGACGGTCATCAGGCTTGCGGAACTCGGCAACGATGCGGGAATTATCGGCGCAGCAATGCTTTATAAAAATTACGAGAATGAGTTGAGGTAAATATGTTCAACGATTTATGTATATTTGCAAAGAAAAACGGCTGCCGTGTTCTTGAGAATGAACCTATGAAAAAACACACGTCTTTTCATATAGGAGGTCCGGCAAAGCTTTTTATTGAACCGTCGGATAAAGAATCGCTTTTGAGAGTTATAAAAAAAGCGGGGAAACTTGCGGTTCCATATGCCGTTATAGGCAACGGTTCCAATTTGCTTGCAGAGGATGGCGGTTTTGACGGCGCGGTTATTCATTTAGGGGAAAGATTCGGCAAAATCATGCTGGCAGACGAAGAAACTATATTCTGTGAAGCGGGCGCAAATTTGATGAAAGTATGCAATTTTGCGCTTGAAAACAGTCTGACCGGTTTGGAATTTGCTTATGGTATACCCGGAAGTGCAGGTGGAGCGGTATTTATGAACGCCGGTGCGTACGGCGGAGAAATGAAAGACGTTATATGCAAATGTGAGCACATTACGGATAAGCTTCATTTTGGCGAATATGCTCCTGATGCATTGAATCTCGGTTATCGTTACAGCGTTTACAGCGATAATAATTTTATAATAACAGGTATATATTTGAAACTTCGTAAAGGTGATAAATCCACCATAAAATCGTGTATGACGGAACTTTACGGCAGACGGAAAGAGAAACAGCCGCTTGAATATCCGAGTGCAGGAAGCACTTTTAAGCGTCCTGATGGATATTTTGCGGGGAAATTGATTCAGGACTGTGGTTTGATGGGTCGGCGTGTCGGCGGTGCAATGGTAAGTGAAAAGCACGCCGGGTTTGTTATCAATTACGACAATGCAACCTGCGAAGATGTGTTAAGTCTTTGTAATTGCATTGAAAAAACGGTTTATGAAGAATATGGCGTGCATCTCTGCAAAGAGGTCAAATTACTTTCTCAGGTGAAAAAATGGAATTGATTTTTGTCAGCGGCGTATCCGGCGCAGGTAAATCAAGAGCAATGGATGTACTGGAAGATTTGGATTTCTACTGTGTGGATAATATGCCGCCCAAGCTGATTCCCGTTTTTCTTGACTTAATCAATAACAACGGGGATAATTATAAAAAAGTTGCGATTGCCACGGATATAAGAGGCGGAGATTTCTTTTATGAATTCGGAAATACGCTTTCTGCTCTGCGTGAGAACGGCACAGCATATAAAATTATTTATATGGATTGTTCCGATGAAGTACTTCTTAAGCGCTATAAGCTGAGCAGAAGAAGACATCCTCTGATGGAATCCGATGATGTAAATATTCTTGAAGCCGTAACACGTGAAAAAAAGGCACTTACTACAATCAGGGGTATGGCAGATTATGTGATTGATACAACCTTTCTGGAACCATATCAGCTTAAAGAACGTCTGCTTTCCATTCTCAACACCGGCGGAGCGGAGGGTATGCATATTTACTGTATGTCTTTCGGATTTAAATACGGTGTTCCGACCGAGGCCGATTTAATGTTTGATGTAAGATGTCTGCCGAATCCGTTTTATATCCCGGAGCTAAAAATAAAAACCGGAAAAGACGAAGACGTCCGCAGTTACGTGATGTCTTTCAGTGAAGCGGAAACGCTGTTGGAAAAGCTTTGTGATTTAGTTGATTATCTGATTCCTTATTATGAAAAAGAGGGTAAGAACCAGCTCGTTATAGCCGTAGGCTGTTCAGGCGGACGGCATCGTTCCGTTGTTTTTGCGGAGGCCATAGCCAAAAGCCTTAATGATAAGGGAATTAAGGCAAATATTAATCATAGGGATATAAAAAAATAAAATGTCTTTTACAACAGATGTAAAAACTGAATTGCTTTCTTTGGATTTCGCACAGGAATGCTGTTATCACGCCTTCAGCTACGGTATGCTGCTTTTTGCGGGATCTTTTTCGCGTTCTTCCATGTATATTAAAACGGAAAACGCGCAGACAGCCGGGAAATACAATGAAATTGTAAAATCTATATGCGGTTGCGGATGCAGCATTAGTCAGAGCGGCGGAAGTGTGATTACCGTAAGCGTGGACGATGAAAATAATCGTCTTGCAGTGCTTAAAAGGTTCGGTCTTTCCGGCAGTGAAATCGCTATGCGAATAAACTACGGCAACATTGAATGTCCGGACTGTACGAACGCGTTTATTGCAGGCGCATTCTGCGCATGCGGTTCCGTATCCGATCCGGTAAAAGAATATCATCTTGAATTCTGCGTAAGTTCAAAAATGTTATGTGCGGATTTGTTGAGCCTTTTGCGGGAAGTCGATATGGATATTGATATCAAACCCAAAGAAATAGCAAGAAAATATTCCAATGTTATTTATATAAAAGAAAGCGGCAGAATTGCAGATTTGGTAATGTATATGGGCGCAATTAATTCCGGTTTTGAAATTATGAATACGATAGTCGAAAAGAATATACGGAACAAGGCAAACAGAATCTCAAACTGTGATACCGCGAATTTAGATAAAACCATCAAAGCAGGCGTTGCGCAGTCGGAAGCCGTAAAGAAAATTATCAGTGTGGGTGGAATAACTGCAATTCCGGAGGAACTGCGCGCGCTTGCACTTCTGAGAATGGATAATCCGGATATGACGCTCAAAGAACTCACAGAATGTCTGGAAGAACCGATTTCGCGTTCGGGAGTCAATCACCGCCTTAAAAAGTTGGAAAGAATGGCGAAGGAATTATAAATATGTTTACGCATTTGCATGTTCATACCGAATACAGCCTGCTTGACGGCGCATGTCGCATAGAAGAACTGGTTATACGCGCAAAAGAACTCGGGCAGACATCGCTTGCCATAACAGACCACGGCGTAATGTACGGCGCTGTGGAGTTTTTTAATGCCTGTAAAAAACATGGAATTAAGCCGATTATCGGGTGCGAGGTTTATGTTGCCAAGCGTTCGCGGTTTGATAAAGTGAAAAAAATTGATGATGAGAGGCATCATCTTCTGCTTTTATGCCGGAATGAAGAAGGTTATAAAAATCTTATCAATATCGTTTCAAAATCGTGGACGGAGGGGTTTTATACAAAGCCGCGCGTGGATAAGGAACTTCTCCAGAAGTACAGCGGAGGGCTTACGGCTCTTTCGGCATGCCTTGCCGGAGAGATACCGAGACTGCTTTCTTCGGGTGATTTTGAAAGCGCACAGAAAACCGCTTTATGGTACAGAGATGTTTTCGGCGATGGAAATTATTATCTGGAAATTCAGGATCACGGACTGCCTGAAGAAAAAAAGATTTTTCCGCTTATCTGTGAGTTGTCTGAAAAAACGGGTATACCGCTTGCGGCAACGAATGACGTACATTATGTAAAAAAAGAAGACGCTTATGTGCAGAAGGTTTTGCTTTGCATTCAAACGAATCATACAATTGATGAAAGTTTCGGTATGGAGTTTCAAACCGAGGAATTTTACTTAAAATCAGAAGATGAAATGCGCAATCTATTTCCTGAAAGGGCCGTTGAAAACACCGCGCGAATAGCAGATAAATGCAACTTTGAATTTGAGTTCGGCAATACGAAACTCCCGAATTACGATGTTCCCGGAGATATGACGCATTATGAGTATTTCCGCAGACTGTGTGAGAACGGATTTAAACGCAGATACGGCAGCAACGCGCCGGATTCTTATCGCGAACGTATGAATTATGAACTTCGTATAATCAAGCAAATGGGATATGTGGATTATTATCTCATCGTCTGGGATTATATTCAGTTTGCAAAAAGCAAAGGGATAGCAGTAGGTCCGGGCAGAGGATCGGGCGCGGGCAGCATCTGTGCATACTGCATCGGAATAACGGAACTCGACCCGATGAAGTATGGATTGATTTTTGAACGCTTTTTAAATCCTGAAAGAATCAGTATGCCTGATTTTGATGTTGATTTTTGTTATGAACGCCGTCAGGAAGTCATAGATTATGTTATTGATAAGTACGGCGCAGACCATGTGGCGCAGATTATTACTTTCGGCACAATGGCGGCAAGAGGAGCAATCCGCGATGTTGGCCGTGTGCTCGGTATGCCATACGGTACAGTTGACCGCATTGCAAAGCTCGTGCCCCGCGCTTTGAACATAACGATCGAGCGTGCGCTGGAGCAGAGTGCGGATTTGAAAAATATATATGAAAATGATTCTCAGGTGAAAAAGCTTATAGATACCGCGCGCCGGATAGAGGGTATGCCGCGCAACGCTTCCACGCATGCGGCAGGCGTTGTGATTACCCATAATTCCGTTGACTCGTATGTTCCGCTTTCAAAAAATGATGATGCTGTGGTAACGCAGTATACGATGACCGTACTGGAAAGCCTTGGGCTTTTGAAAATGGATTTTCTCGGTTTGCGTACGCTTACGGTTATCAGCGATACGGAAAAAATGGTTCGTAAAAAGGATCCTGCTTTTCGTGCGGAGAATATACCGCTCAACGATAAAAATGTTTACAAAATGATTTCCAAAGGACAAACTGACGGCGTTTTTCAGTTTGAAAGTCCCGGTATGCGTCAGATGCTTATCGGGCTTCAGCCCGAAAGTTTGGAAGATTTGATAGCAAGCATTTCTCTTTACCGTCCAGGACCTGCAAAATCCATACCCGAATATACCAGAAACCGTCATAATCCCGGTTTGGTTAAATATAAAGCGGAAGCTTTGAAACCTATCCTCAGTGTTACCTATGGATGCCTTGTCTATCAGGAACAGGTTATGCAGGTGTTCAGAGAGCTTGCGGGTTATTCCTACGGCAGAGCTGATGTTGTCCGCCGTGCTATGAGTAAGAAAAAACGCGATGTGATGGACAAGGAACGGCAATATTTTGTTTACGGAAAGCCTGATGAAAATATTGACGGCGCGGTCAAGCGGGGAATTTCCGAAAAAACGGCGAATGAGCTTTTTGACGATATGTTGACTTTTTCGGAATATGCTTTTAACAAATCTCACGCCGCATGCTATGCTTTTGTTGCTTATCAAACGGCATGGCTTAAATATCATTATCCGTGTGAATTTATGGCGGGACTGCTTACTTCCGTGCTGGATGATTTTAATAAGGTGGCGCTGTATATTGCTGAATGCGCACGAATCGGAATACAAGTTCTGCCGCCACATGTTAATGAAAGCGATTTTGGCTTTACAGTTGTAAACGGGAATATCAGATTCGGACTTCTTGCAATCAAAAATCTGGGAAGCGGATTTATCAAATCTATCATCAACGAACGTGAAAACGGCGTATTTACAACCTTTTACGATTTCTGCAAACGTCTTTACGGCAGAGATTTTAACCGCCGCGCACTTGAAAGCCTTATCAAATGCGGTGCGCTGGACGGATTGGGCGCAAATCGAAGGCAGATGCTTCAGTCCGTTGATTTAATTCTCAATGAGCTCGGAAGTGAAAAGAAAAGGAATATTGACGGGCAGCTCGGATTCTTTGACGTATCGGAAGATTTAATTGAAGAGGAGTTTAAGCTTCCCGATGTTGATGAACTTCCCGAAGACGAGCTGCTGGCAATGGAAAAAGAAACTGTCGGACTTTATATAACCGGGCATCCGCTTGCAAAATATTTGCCTGCGGGAAAGAAAATCGGTGCCGTGCCCATCTCGGATATTTTAGCGGGAAGTAAAGAGGAAAACGGCGTTTATACTGATGGAGAGCGTGTTAAAATTCTCGCTTTGATTCAGAAAGTTACCCTTAAAACTTTGAAAAACGGCTCAACAATGGCTTTTTTGAACGTTGAAGATAATATCTCCAATATAGAAATCATTGTTTTTTCCAATCTTTTGACATCTGTCTCGGCATATATATCAGAGGGGAATATAGTTGTTATAGAAGGTAAAGTAACCATCAGAGAAGATGAGGAAGCAAAGATTATATGTTCGTCTCTCTGTCCGTTCAGCGAGGACAGTTTGGCAAACAGCGGGAGTAAAATGTATATCAGGCTTCCGTCTGCAAACAGTGCGGCCATGCAGGGTGTTCAAAAAATCTTAAACGCATTGCCGCCGGGGAGCACAGAAGTATACTATTATTATGACGACACGAAATCTTATGAAAACACGGAATCTCCTCAGGCTCAGATAAAGTGCTCAGATGAAACGGTCAAGAATCTTGAAATACTGGTAGGAAAAGAAAATATAGCTTTCAGGTAGCAGGGAACTTGACAAATTTTAAAAATATATTAAAATTATACTTCTAAGGTTTTAAATACTACTAACGCAGTTGCCGCCGATTCTATGCAAGGTTTAACAATTCACCTTGCGGCGTCCGGCACTGAAATCATAAGTGACAACACAGTAAGGGGATATGAAATGGATACAATAGCAGTTCTCACTTCGGGAGGAGATTCTCCGGGCATGAACGCGGCAATCCGTGCCGTAGTACGTTCCGGAATTGAAAAGGGATTAAAAGTTATGGGTGTGCGCCGCGGATACAACGGGCTCATTCACGGAGATATTTTTGAAATGACGCTTCGTTCGGTATCAAATATTATTGAGCGGGGCGGAACGGTGCTTTACACGGCGCGCAGTTCGGAATTTATGACGGAAGAGGGTATGCGCAAAGCAATCAATACCTGTAAATATCTCGGTATTGACGGACTTGTTGTTATCGGAGGCGACGGCTCTTTCAGGGGCGCAAAGGATTTGTCGGAACGCGGTCTGCCCTGCATAGGTATTCCGGGAACCATTGATAATGATATTGCGTGTTGCGATCAAACGATCGGGTATGATACTGCGATGAATACAATTGTTGAAATGGTAGACAGATTAAGAGATACTTCCGAATCGCACGACAGATGCTCGGTTATTGAGGTTATGGGAAGAAGCGCGGGTTATCTTGCCCTCAACGGCGGTATCGCAGTCGGTGCAACAAGTATACTTATTCCGGAAATTGAATATGATTTTGAAAGAGATGTTCTGGAAAGAATGCGTCGTACACAGCGCACGGGGAAAAGGAATTTCATCATTGTTGCCGCTGAGGGAATAAAGGAAGAAATTGAGCCGATGGCCGCCGTCATTCAGGAAGCGACCGGCGTTGAAACAAGATATACCAATCTCGGCCATGTTCAGCGGGGCGGTTCGCCTACAGCTGAAGACAGAGTACTCGGCAGTAAGATGGGTTATCGTGCGGTTGATCTATTATTTAATAATATAGGAAACCGCGTTGTCGCTTATAAGGATGGAAAAATTGTTGATTTTGATATTTTTGAAGCTCTGAGTATGGAAAAGAAGATTGATTTGGAAGAATATAAAATCGCATATAATATTTCCATTTAAAAAAACGACGGTGCATGTTGATTTGTTTGTAAAAACACGGTACAGTTCAAATCTGTACTGTGTTTTTTACTGTATGCGGTCCAACAAAATTTGTGATGCAGAATCGCCTAAAGCCCTGTGCCGTCAAAAAAAATTCAATTTGTTTACTCCTAAAATCCTTACAATATAGCATTTTGTTTGGCATTTTTAAGAATTAGAGCAGTCCTTGAACCTGTTCATAAATAATAGATGCCGTAAAAATCGCGGACAATACAGTTTCATTTAAAGAAATTTTTGCAGATGCTTTTGTAAGCACTGTTATGATTGTATATGGAAAGATGAATTGAAAAGACCGAGCATATTTTTCAAGCGCATACGTTTTTTAGAATTTTTAACTGCATAGAATCTGTTATTTCCTTCTTTGAAAAATTCCTTTATCCTCAAAAACAACATCTAAAGGAAAATAATCAAGTCCGTTCTTGTAGGTCTTGCCATTTTTCTGCTCCTTTATTCAATTGTTTTTTTCGCCTTTGCGAACGATATACCAACCCTGTTAAGCTCCCGCTTAATAGAACGGATATACAACCCGCATTTTTTTGATAGACAACATATCAACCC
>CAZURV010000009.1:0-65613 GCA_964623515.1 uncultured Eubacteriales bacterium
CCTATACTTGTTACGCTGTCAGGTATTGATATATTTACTATCTTTGTAGCACCGCTAAATGCTTCAGAATTTATACTTATCACACCATTAGGGATAGAGTATGATGATTTTTCAATACCGACAGGATATATTATGAGCTTTTCTTTATTCTTATCAAATAATACACCTTCAACTGATAAATAAGATTCATTATTTTCATCTACATTTATACTGGTTAAACTACTACAGGCTGCAAATGCCCATTGGTCAATACTTGTTACACTTCTTGGTATTGTTATAGTTTTTAAACTTACACAATCATTGAATGCTGCCCCGTGTATATATTCAACTCCGTCTGAGAGCGTTGCATATATTAAATTTGTGCAATGACCAAATGCATTCCAGCCTATCTCTTTTACAGTGCTTGGTATTACAACACTTATTAAACTATCACAACTGTTAAATGCAAACATTTCTATTTCTGTCACAATGTATCCGTCAATTCTTGACGGAATTTCTAGATTGCTGTCATTACCAGTATAATCGGTAATAGTAACTGTTCCATCTTCAAGTACAGTGTACTTATAATCTACGCTTGTTTCAGCATATGCTGACAGGTCCAACCCTGCTGTTATGCTCAGAAGCATAATAAAAGACAATAAGATTGATAATGTTTTTTTGATTGGGTTTGTGTGGTTTGACGGACGAGCTTCGCTCGCCTCTTCGATGGTTTGTTTCATAATTTTTCTCCTTTAAATAAAAAATGCGCAGCCGAAGCTACGCCAAAAACGCCTTGCTCCAACTGTCGCCAAACAATTTCACAACTATTACGAAAGAACAGTATGCAAATCAAGAGCATGCATTTTTATCTAAAGAAGATAAAAAGACACACTGTCCCCAATCGTAAATATTTAATTGTGAAATTATTTGGCAATTCTATTTTATCATCTTTGAAACAAATAGTCAATATAAATGTCATACACCTTGGCGAGCATCGGATTTTGAGATACAAAAGAAAAAACAGCATAGAAAACTATGCTGTAATAGGACAAACTGCACTTGGGGTACACCCTCTTTATTGAGTATACCCCAACGACATTATTTTTTCTTTTTGAGTTTTCTCTTATTTCCGTTTTCATCAATGATATACGTGTTTTCCAGTTGTGCGCGCAGACTTTGTTTCCAGGCGTCTATATATTCCGTTCGCAGAACTGCTCTCTCTTCTTCCTGTTCAGGCGTAAGTCCGCATGTTTTGGCAAGCTTTGCAAGTTCGTTCAGTCTTTCAATTTTTGATTGTTCCATTATATCACCAAATTTTTTAGTTTGTTGTTTCACATTTAATTTATTATTGTATATTATTTTGATTTTGTCAAATGATAATTTATATTCCTCATTTTTTTGAATTTTGGGGGATATGTTATGAATTTTAAAGAGGGAAATTATGGAAGTTTTAATAACAATTGTATTCAGTCTTGTTTCATTTATAACTTTGCTTGTTCTCACAAAACTTTCCGGAAACCGTGAAATATCGAGTATGACTCTTTTTGATTATATAACAAGCATTACAATCGGTTCAATTGCCGCAGAGCTTGCAACAACTGAATTTGACGGTTTTTTCAAGCCTCTCATCGCTATTTTGATTTGGGGATTTTTAACTTTTGCTATCGCCGCTATAAGTAATAAAAGCCTTAAATTCCGCAGATTTATGAGCGGAAAAACATTAACGCTTTATAAAAACGGAAAGTTTTACCGTGAGAATTTTAAAAAAGCGCGTCTTGATTTGAGCGAATTCTTACTTCAAAGCAGAATCAACGGGCATTTTTCTTTAAGCGAAATCCAGGAGGCTCAGTTTGAAACTAACGGGCAAATCAGTTTTTGCCCGATGCCGTCAAAAAAACCTTTAACTCCTCAAGACGCAAAGATTGCCGTTCAGCCGTCATCGCCGGAAGTCAGTTTGATTATGGACGGTGTTGTCATACACGGTAATCTGAAACAGATAGGGAAAGAGGAAAAGTGGCTTAAGGAGCAACTGAAAATTTACGGTATACACAATACGTCAAACGTATTCTTGGCACTGTGGGATAAAGAGGATAACTTTCATGTTTATGAAAAATATCCAAATAAAAAATAATGTTTTTACAAACAAAAAACTTATCAGGTTTTTCCTGATAAGTTCTTTTCTAATACTGAAATCTTTTTATCTGTCGGATATCCTTGCCCGTAAATTTGACAGGTTCGAATTCGCCGATGATTCTCGATGCAATGCGTTCGCCGTATTTCTGTTCTATTCCGGTTATATCAAGGTTTGTATTGATAACGGTGGGTTTATTTGCAAGCAGTCTTGTTTCAATAATATTGTGCAGTGCGCTTGCGGTAAAAGAGGTGAGAAATTCTGCGCCCAAATCGTCAATAATCAGCAGATCGGCATCTTCAGTCTGCGCGAAATTGTATGAAGAAGCATCATCTTTGAATTTTTCTTTTTCAAGACCGGAGAGAATGTTGCTTGCTGTCCCGTAAACAACATAGAATCCCTTTTCAATAACTTTTTTTGCCAAAGACAGCGAAAGATGCGTTTTCCCGAGCCCTGTTTTTC
The DNA here is from genome assembly GCA_964623515.1 of uncultured Eubacteriales bacterium. Lineage (GTDB taxonomy): Bacteria > Bacillota > Clostridia > Oscillospirales > Acutalibacteraceae > RUG714. Next base: position 2,573 of record CAZURV010000009.1, read on the forward strand.
CGAACATAAAAATAGAATTTGCACCCGGGCGAAAATTACAGGCATAGTCTTTGAGGTATTCAAAATTCCTTTTCATATTTTCTTCTGCGTTAATGCCGTTTTCATCTGTTAAATCTTTATAAAAATCAATATCGAATTGTTCAAAACTGCATTTGCTTACAGGCGCTGTTTTTTCAAGGTTTTCAAGGTCAATTTCGGAAATCAGCCTTTTTACGCATGCGCAGAGCTTTCCGTCCGTTCGCCCGGTATCCTTGCATATTTTGCATGTATAATGCGGCTTCAGGTAATCCTCCGGATAACCGAGGGAAATTAAAAGCGCTTTCTTCTCTTTTTGGAGTTTCAGGCTTTTTTCGCTTAATTTTTCAATATCAGTCTGTGGATTTTTGCTGTAAAAACATTCAGCGATTCCTGCGCCCGTTTTTTGCAATTCTGTTTCAATGCGGTTGATTTCAGGGCATATTTTACTGATATTCTGTTTTTTTATAATGCTTTCTTCCAAAGCTTTTATTCTGCGCTGACCTACTAAGTCAAGCGCTTTTGAGTATGAAGACGGGTTGTAAGACATTAGCTTTCATCCTTGCTATTATAGTTTAAAATTCTGTTGTTGATATAGTTATCATAGTCGCTGACGGAATATGAGGCGCCGGAGTTATCTTTATTTTGATTCTTGTTTTTGGAGACGGCGCGGCTTTTTTCATATTTTTTGATTCCGTCGAGCGTAGTTATTCCGTTATTATGCCATGTTGTGAGGATTTTATCAAGATAACGATAGTTCGGGCGGTCAATACTGTCAAGCATTTTTTCATATGCTTCGGAAATGATTTCAATGGTAAATTTCCATTCCTTTGTCCATTTTGAAAACAATTTTTCCTGCTTTTCTGTCGGCTTTCTTAAAGGCTTGCCGATGGATAAACAGAATGCTTTCCAGAGTTTGTCGGTCGATTTCAGGCGCTCTATCTTTTCTTCGGCATCTTCAAGTGTTTCAATCCCTTCCTCCGCCCAGTTTTCGCCTGCTTTTCGGATATAATTTGTTCCGCTTTTTCCGTTTTCTACTGCGTAGCTGATAAGCATCAGGATAACTTCTGTTCGCAGTCCGTAATTATCCATTAAAGAAAGCAACATACTCTGTTCTGCACGGCTTATGCTTCTGCCGTAGATTTCCTGGCTCTTTCGGAGCAGATATTTATATTCGGGGCTTTCTTCGGAACGGAGAAGGATTTCTTCCGTGCTTGCCAGGGAGGAACCGAGTTTTACGGTTTTTTCAGGTTTTTTTTGAAGCTCTGCGGTTTCTGTTTCCATCTCGATTTGCTGCGGTTTAGTGTCTTCCTCCTGTGCGCAGGGGATGATAAGGCCATTGTCTATCCAGAAAAAGATCGCTTCGTTTACAACGGATTTATCCAGCTTGAGTTCGTCTGCAAGCTCGTCCGGACTTTTCGGAGTATCCGCATGGCGAAAAATCCAAAGTAGCACAGTGATATGCTTTGGATTCGCAAGTTTTAAATATTTATCTGCCAATGCGTTTGGAACAGAAAAAGTTTTTTCGGATGTACCGCTGTTTATTTTGTATTTCATTATAGATACTCCGCGTTATTTTTATCGGTTGTTAAATTGTACCATAATAACAGAACGAATAAAAGACGGAAAATTCAACAATATTTTACATTCAATTTATATAACTTGCCATAAACTGTGATGTATTTAACAATTTATAAACAGTATTTTCAACAAAGAAGGGTTGACCTATAACCTGTTCGCCGATGTCCCCGCCTCTTAGGTAGCGGGGACATTTCGGAATTTCAGTGGGGTGACAATCTCCCACTGAAACCCTGAGGAGCGAACGCTCCCTGCGCAGGTTGCAGTCGTTCGCAAGCCCCATTTCAAGCGAGCTTGATGGAGCACTGCTCCGATTAAAAAAAATATTGACAAACATTCCGTTTTGTAATAAAATACATAAGACAATAAAGAAAAGCATCATGCTTTCACCTGCCGGTTACGCTTGCAGCGTCAATACGTATTCAGCGGATTTGTAATCCGCCGTTTGTGTTGGCATCGTTGCGTCTTGGCTACGGTGCTTTTGTTTTAAAACTTTTTTTGGAGGTGCTTAATATAGCCGCGAAAAATACGCAGATCAATGAGCAGATCCGCGATGCTGAGCTCAGAATTATCGGACCGGACGGTTCACAACTGGGCATTATGTCTGCAAAAAAAGCGCTTGCGCTTGCAGATGAAAAAGGGCTTGATCTTGTTAAAATTGCTCCTCAGGCAAAACCGCCTGTTTGTAAAATTATTGATTACAGCAAGTTTTTGTTTGAGAAGCAGAAAAGAGAAAAAGAAAACAGAAAAAAGCAGAAAACCGTTGAAACAAAAGAAATCAGGCTTTCTCTTAACATTGACGTTCATGATTTTGACACGAAAGTTAAGCAGGCACTTAAATTTTTAAATCACGGCGATAAAGTAAAATGTTCCATACGTCTGCGGGGCAGGGAAATGGGACATCCAGAACTCGGCCTTGCAAATATGAAAAAATTTGCGGATGCTTGCGCGGAAGTCGCAGTGATTGAAAAACCCGCTAAGCTTGAAGGTCGTCAGATTCTGATGTTTCTTGCAGCAAAATCGGCAAAATAAGCTTTCAATCAATTCAAGGAGGAAAAAAAGATGCCAAAAATTAAAACACATTCGGGCGCCAAAAAGCGTTTCAAAATTTCCAAAAACGGGAAGGTTATTCGTGCTCATGCAAATAAAAGCCATATATTAACCAAAAAAACCACAAAAAGAACAAGGAATCTCCGCAAAACATCTGTTGCAGACAAAACAAATGTTAAGCAGATTAAACGGCTTGTTCCTTATAAATAATTATGATTTATTACGATTTTAACGGAGGTATATATAAATGGCACGTGTAAAGGGTGCGATGATGACTCGCAAAAGAAGAAAGAAAACATTAAAGATGGCCAAAGGCTACTACGGCGCAAAGAGCAAGCTTTTTAAAACAGCGAAACAGGCCGTAATGAAATCCGGGAACTATGCCTATATTGGTCGTAAACAGAAAAAAAGAGATTTTCGCCGTTTGTGGATAACGAGAATTTCCGCAGCGTGCAAGCTTAACGGAATGAATTATTCAACGTTTATCAACGGGCTGAAAAAAGCCGGAGTTGAACTTAACCGCAAGATGCTGTCAGAGATTGCAATTGCAGACCCTCAGGCGTTCACCGCGCTTACGGAACAGGCGAAAGCCGCTCTTAAATAAATATATTTATCGGACGTTTGATGGATTCAAGCGTCTGATTTTTTTACTTTTGATGTTGGCTTGAACCGATTGGATAAAAACATATTTTAAGCGCTTTTGCATAAAACAGTTGAAATTTTTGCGGATTTGATTATACTAATTAAATGAAGGAAAAAGGCTGCGTTTATCGGAGCAGGGATATATAATAACTTCGGAAAGCGCTTTTATTGAATTATGGAAATAATAACAAGCAGAAATAATGTAAAAATAAAATACGCCTGTTCGCTGAAAAACGCTTCTGTTCGAACAAGCGAAAACAGTTTTCTTGCCGAAGGCGCAAGGCTTTGCCGGGACGCGGCAGAGAGCGGAATCAGAATCAAAAGTTTGTTCATCACGCAAAAACAGCTCAATTCCGAAAGTACTCTGCCTGTTATTGAAGCGGCTGACAACGTATTCTGCATTGAGAAGCATGTTGCGGAAAAATTGGCAGATACAAAAAACAGCCAGGGAATTTTTGCAGTTTGTGAAAAACCTGATAATTCACGGGATTTTGATGTAAACGGAAAATATATTCTGCTTGAAAACTTGTCCAATCCGAGCAATCTCGGCGCGATAGTCAGAACTGCCGAAGCGCTCGGAATGAGCGGGGCCGTGTTATATGAGTGTTGCGATGTGTTTTCTCCGAAAGCGTTACGTGCAACAATGGGTTCGGCATTCAGGTTTCCGATTTTCCGTCCACGTGATTTCATGCGATTCCTGGAAGAAAAAAAAAGTTTCGGTATGAAGTTGTATTGCTGTGTTGTGGACGGTACAGCCGAGGATATAAGATGCGCCGATAAAACAGGCGGCATAATTGCAGCAGTCGGAAACGAGGCAAACGGCTTGAGCAGAAAACTTAAAGAAGCCGGAACCTGTGTAACAATAAAAATGAAAGGCCGTGCCGAAAGTATGAATGCTTCCCAGGCGGCGGCGGTAGTTATGCACGAAATTATGAACCGTGCGGATTGATATGAATACTTTATATTGGATATGGCTTCAGGATGCTTTGGGAATAGGCGCTGTTGCAGATAAAATATTAGACGTATTTGGAGATATTCAAAGTGTCTATACCTGCCGGAATTATACCGTTCATTTAGGTTCGGCGCAAAAAAAACGATTGATGGACAAAAGTCTGAAGAAGGCAGAAAAGATATTCCACATATGCAAGGAACGTGGTTACAAGATTTTAACGCCGGACAGTTCCGATTATCCGAATGCGCTCAGAAATATAAAAACATTTCCTCTTGCGCTTTATGTTGACGGTGTGTTTGATTTTAACAGCGCTCCGATGATTTCTCTTGTGGGAACAAGAAAAGCATCAAAATACAGTGTCAACGTATCTACGCGTCTTGCATATTCACTTGCTAAGGGCGGTTTTGCTGTAATCAGTGGCGGTGCGCTCGGCGTGGATTCTTCAGCACACAAAGGCGCAATTCTTGCGGGCGGAAAAACAATCGCCGTGCTTGGTTGCGGTCTCGGGGCAAAATATCTTTCTGAGAATGCGCCGTTGCGGAAAACTATTTCCAAAAACGGTGCGCTTCTTTCCGAATATCCACCGGATTATCCGGCAAGCGCTTCAACGTTTCCGATAAGAAACAGAATCATAGCGGCGCTCGGACTCGGCACGGTGGTTGTTGAAGCGGCAATCAAATCAGGTTCTCTGATAACGGCGAAATATGCCAGAGAATTTAACCGCGATGTGTTTGCTGTTCCGGGAGCTATTTATAATTCGGCTTTTGAGGGCGTGAACAGTCTTTTAAGGGATGGAGCAAAGGCAGTTTTCGGCGTTTCCGATATCATTGAGGAATATAATCGTTTATATCCCGATAAAATAAATTTGAAAAATGCTTTGGCATATGATATAAATGAACAGGAAAGAAATTATGGGGAGCTTTCGGCTGCTCATATAGAATCGGTTGATAGGGAAGTGGAATTTGACCTTTCTCCGAAGAAGCAGTTTCCGAGTATGTCTGCCAAAGCGCGCCTGGTTTATGACGCGCTTGAACACGGTCAGTTGCATGTGAATGAAATAGCCGTTAAGACTTCTCTTACTTTGAGTCAGGTTCTCTCTCAGCTGACAAGCCTTGAGCTTATTGACGCGGTTGAGGCGCTTCCCGGCAGAATATATAAACAAAAATAACAGAGGTAAAATATGTCTAAACTTATTATTGTGGAGTCGCCCACTAAAAAAAATACTATTAAAAAATATCTCGGCAAGGATTATAACGTTGTCGCTTCAAACGGGCATGTGCGCGATCTTCCCGGCTCGCGTTTGAGCGTGGATGTTGAACACAATTTTGAACCGAAATATTCAATTGTGGCGGGCAAGGCGGCTCTTGTTAATAATCTTATCGAACAGGCGAAAAAAAGCGAAAAAGTTTATCTCGCAACTGACCCGGACCGTGAGGGGGAGGCAATCTCCTGGCATCTTGCGACCATACTCGGTCTGGATATGAAAGAAAAGAACAGAGTCACTTTTAATGAGATTACAAAAACGGGAATAGAAGCGGGTATGTCCGCGCCCCGTACGCTCGATATGGATCTTGTAGATGCACAGCAGGCGCGCAGAATACTTGACAGGCTTGTGGGTTACCGACTGAGTCCTTTTGTTTCGCAGAAGATAAGGAGGGGGCTTTCCGCAGGGCGCGTTCAGTCCGTAGCGCTGAGACTTATTGTAGATAGGGAAAATGAAATCAGAAGCTTTAAACCCGAGGAATATTGGAGCATAGTTGCAAAATTCAATCCACCGTCGTCTAAAAAAGTATTTACTGCTTCGCTCTATTCAAAGGATTCCAAGAAAATAAAAATAAAAAACAAAGCTGAATCGGACGCGCTTCTCGTTGCGCTTGACGGCGCTGAATATACCGTAAACAACGTTGTGAAAAGTGTGCGGCATAAACCTCCGCAGCCGCCGTTTATAACCTCAACCATGCAGCAGGAAGCTTCCAGACGGCTCGGCTTTCAGTCTAAGAGGACAATGAAGGTGGCGCAGGAGCTTTACGAGGGGATTAACGTTGACGGCTTCGGAACGACCGGTGTTATTACCTATATGAGAACGGATTCGTTGCGTATATCAGACGAAGCGAGAGTAGCTGCAAAAGAATTTATCATTTCCAATTTCGGCAAAGAATACGTTCCCGGCAGAGAAAGATATTTCAAGCAGAAAAACCGGGTGCAGGACGGGCATGAGGCAATCAGACCAACCAATCCGTCCATCACACCGGAAATTATTAAACAATCCGGAGTAACTTCTGACCAGTATAAATTATATAAACTGATATGGGAGCGTTTTATAGCATCTCTTATGGCGGATTGCCTTCAGAATACCGTTAAAGTTGATATCACGGCAAAAAATTATTTGTTTAAAGCTTCAGGCTATACTGTAAAATTTGACGGATATACAAAGCTTTATGAAGAAGCGAGTGATGATGAAACGGCAACTGCGGGCGTGGCTCTTCCTCCGCTTTCAAAGGGCGATTTGCTGAAGTTGAAATCCATATCGGGACTACAGCATTTCACACAGGCTCCGGCCCGTTTTACCGAGGCAACGCTTATCAAAACGCTTGAAGAAAACGGAATTGGTAGACCAAGCACATATGCCTCCATTCCGACGACGATACTTTCCAGGGAATATGTGGTAAGGGACGGACGGCATCTTAAGCCCACAGAGCTCGGAGAGGCGATAACCAAGCTTCTTTACGAGAAATTCCCGAAAATAGTCGATGTGAAATTTACCGCAAAAATGGAACAGAATCTTGATGACATCGGGCGCGGCGACCTCGATTATGTCGAAATGCTGGATGAGTTTTACAGTGATTTTGAAAAAACGCTCAATGCCGCCAAAAAAGATATGGAGGGCGTTAAGATAAAACTCAAAGAAGAAGAAACGGATATAAAATGTGAAAAATGCGGTGCAAATATGGTAGTGAAAGTCGGACGGTTCGGGAAATTCCTTGCATGTCCGAATTATCCGGAATGCAAAAATACGAAGCCGTTCGTTATCAACACTTCCGGCAAATGCCCTGTATGCGGCGGCGACATTGTTCAGAAAAAATCCAAAAGAGGATATAAATTTTACGGCTGCGGCAATTATCCGGACTGTAATTTTATGACCTGGGATGAACCGGTAAACGAAACATGTCCAAAGTGCGGAAGCACGATGTTCAAGCAAAAAGGCGGAGTACTTGCTTGCCTGAAAGAGGGCTGCGGTTTTTCAAAAAAAGCGGAAAAAAGAACAAACAAATCATAACGTGGAAAGGCACGGAGCAGCTTTAACCGGCGCGCTCCGCCTTTTTTCAAATCGCAGAGAAAATCACTTGTTTGTAATTATTTTGTTGACCGGATATCGGGTTAGGTTTTGAATCGGTTGCGAAAGGAATTGTATGAAAGAAGTAACTGTTGTAGGCGCGGGCTTTGCAGGCTGTGAAGCGGCTTGGTATCTTGCAAATCATAAAGTAAATGTAAAGCTGATTGATATGAAACCGGATTCTTTCAGTCCGGCGCATAAAAACCCGAATTTTTGCGAACTCGTGTGTTCAAATTCATTTAAGGCACAACGAATCGAATCAGCCGCGGGACTTTTAAAAGAGGAAATGCGCAGATTAGGTTCCTTGTGCATAAGCTCTGCGAAAGCGTGTTCCGTTTCCGCAGGAGGAGCGCTTGCGGTGGATCGTGATAAATTTTCCGCTGAAGTAACGCAAAGAATTAAAAATCATCCTTATATAACCGTTGTAAGCAAAAAGGTACGCGATTTTCCGGACGGAAACGTTATTGTTGCCACAGGACCTCTTACCGATTCAGCGTTTGCAAGCAAAATATTTGAAAAATGTGGAGACGCTCTGTCGTTTTACGATGCAGCGGCACCGATTATAACGGCTGAAAGTATTGATATGGATTATGCTTTTTGTCAATCGAGATATGACAGGGGCAGTAAAGACGATTATATTAACTGCCCTTTGACTCAAGAAGAATATGAAGCTTTTCAAACACAGCTTGTAACTGCGGAAAGCGCAATCGTGCATGAATTTGACGTGTATGAGGGATGCATGCCTGTTGAAAAGCTTGCAAAGCGCGGAAGGGACGCGATTCGTTTTGGTCCTATGAAACCTGTCGGACTTATAGATCCCAAAACAAACCGCCGTCCGTGGGCGGTTCTTCAACTCAGAAAAGAAAATGCGGCAGGTACAATGTATAATTTGGTCGGTTTTCAGACCAACCTGAAATTCGGTGAGCAGAAACGGGTGTTTTCCATGATTCCCGCGCTTCACAAATCTGAATTTGTCCGTTACGGTGTTATGCACAGAAATACGTTTTTAAATGCACCAAAAGTTCTGACCCCTTTTCTGAACCTTAAAAATGAGCCGCGCATATTTTTTGCAGGTCAAATAACGGGCGTCGAGGGATATATGGAATCGGCGTCAAGCGGAATACTTGCAGGGATAAATATGTTAAAGCGTTTAAATTCGGAAGACGGCGTTTTGTTCCCGGAAACAACGATGATTGGCGCGCTTACGAGATATATAACAGATAAAAATATTAAGAATTTTCAGCCGATGGGCGCAAATTTCGGTATTTTGCCTCCGCTTCCGGGAAAAATACGCGATAAAAAAGAGCGTTATGCAAAAATCAGCGAAAGAGCGCTGAAAAGCTTTGAAGCATATTCATTTTAATGGATGTACAGGAAGTATGTTCCTGTTGTGCGGTTGGTGCGTTGTTAAATAGTGTATTTTCGTAATAACGCAATAAGGTAAAAAAGTTACCTGCATATATTGACTAAATCTCTTAAAAATATTATTATATAAATATCTGTAAATAAAAATAAATTTAGATACGGAAACACCGTTTGCGTGCGGAGTTTTCCGTTTTCGGATTAACGGTGATAAACTTCGGAGGGGCAAGCAATGGTATTTGAAGCAGTTGCCGAATATATATCAGACCATTTTGATATAGATAAAGAGGATATTTCCAACGAAACAACATTTGAAGAACTTTGCGCTGAGGAGGAAGATATCATTGACATGGCTTTTGAACTCAGCAGAAAATTTAATATTATAATCGAGGAAGATGATGTGTTCAGGTTCAGTGATGTCGGCGGACTGGTTGAACTTGTGAATTCCCTAATGGAGTAAAAAATGCAGAAACTTGAGGAAAAGATTGGATATACATTCAAGAATAAGGAACTTTTGAAAACAGCTCTCACCCATTCTTCCTATGCGAATGAAAAAAACGGTGAAAAATATAATGAACGGCTTGAATTCCTTGGGGATTCGGTGCTGGGCATCATTACCGCCGAGTATCTGTTCATCAATCATAAAGATTTTCCGGAGGGAGAACTGACAAAGATAAGAGCGGCTCTTGTTTGCGAAAAAGCGCTTTACGGTTTTGCCGGTGAAATTGAGCTGGGTTCATATCTTCGCCTCGGAAAAGGCGAAATAAGAACCGGAGGCAGCGAACGTCCGTCTATTTTGGCGGATGCGTTTGAGGCGCTCATAGCTGCAATTTATCTGGACGGCGGAATGCAGGCGGCCAAAAAATTCGTACTCGGCTTTATCACAAAGGCGCAGGGCAGGGCGATGCGCGTGAATGAGGATTATAAAACAAAACTTCAGGAAGTGATTCAGAAAAACCCGGGGGAAACGTTGGAATACTGCGTTACAGGTGAAAGCGGACCCGATCACGACAAAAGATTTGAGGTTGAGGTTCATCTGAATTCAAACGTTATAGGTCGCGGAGAAGGCAGAAGCAAAAAACAGGCGGAGCAGGCGGCGGCGCATGAAGTACTGAAAATGATGGGCTTGTAAATATGGGAAATGTGTCTGTTTTTGTTGCGCACGAGGGCTGTCCGCAGATGTGTTCGTTCTGTAATCAGCATATCATTTCAGGGGCAAATGCGAGAGTGATGCGCACAGATATTGAAGCGGCGCTTGAAACTGCAATTTCATCGCTCGGAGAAAAAACGCACAGCACGCAGATTGCGTTTTTCGGCGGCAGTTTTACTGCTGTTGAAAGAGATTATATGATTTATCTGCTTGAGTCAACCGTTCCGTATATATCAAAATTTAACGGTATCAGAATTTCAACCAGACCTGACGCGATAGATGATGAAGTATTGTCTGTTTTGAGAAAGTACTGCGTTAAATCAATCGAGCTTGGTGCGCAGAGTATGGACGATGAGGTACTTCGTCTCAACCGCAGGGGTCATACGGCTGAGCATGTAAAAAAAGCGTCGGCGCTGATAAAAAAATACGGCTTTGAACTGGGACTTCAAATGATGACGGGTCTTTACGGTGATACAAATGAAAAGGCTTTGCAGACGGCTGAAACACTTGCGCTCCTCGAACCTGAAACGGTGCGTATCTATCCAACCGTTGTGCTGGAGGGCACAGAACTTGACAGATTGTATAAAAGCGGAGAATATATTCCGCAAACTCTTGATGAGGCCGTGGATTTATGCGTGAAATTGATTCCCATATTTGAAAACAGAGGAATAAAAATAATCCGTATGGGACTTCACGACAGTGCAGACATTAAAGGCAGACGAACCGCAGGAGCCTATCATCCCGCTTTCAGGGAACTGTGCCTTGGCCAACTGTATTTGAACAAGGCTCTGGCACTTCTGAAAAATACCCCGCGCGGAGATATTAAAATATATGTAAACGGAAAAAACGTGTCTCAGATGACGGGACATAAAAAAATAAATATTTTAAAACTCAATGAGATGGGTTACCGTGCAAAGGTCTTTGCGGATAACTCTTTGGATAATTACGATATAAGGATAACCGTGTAATGTTTTTAAAATCTATTGAATTGCAGGGATTCAAATCATTCCCTGATAAAACACAGTTGAATTTTCACCAAGGTATAACTGCCGTTGTAGGTCCGAACGGTAGCGGAAAATCCAATGTTTCGGACGCTGTAAGGTGGGTGCTTGGCGAGCAGAGTACCAAAACATTGCGCGGTTCTAAAATGGAAGACGTTATTTTCAGTGGAACGGCAAACCGGAAGGCAAAAGGGTTTGCACAAGTAACGCTGGTGCTGGACAATTCCGACCGCCAGATTGATTTTGATAATGATGAAGTTTCGGTCACTCGTCGTTATTACCGTTCAGGGGAGAGCGAATATTTGCTAGGCGGAGCAACCGTAAGGCTGAAAGACATACATGAGCTTTTTATGGATACTGGACTCGGCAGAGACGGTTATTCCATTATTTCGCAGGGGAAAATTGCCGACATCATTTCATCTAAAAGTGAAGACAGACGTGAAATATTTGAAGAAGCAGCGGGAATCAGCAAATATCGTTACCGCCGGAAAGATGCACAGAAAAAGTTAACGCAGGCCGAGGAAAATATGGTGCGCTTGCTCGATATACTTTCAGAACTTGAAGGCCGTGTGGAACCTCTTAGAACGCAGAGCGAAAAAGCTGAAAAATTCCTTAAGCTTGCAGATGAAAAAAGAGAGCTTGAAATAGGATTATGGCTCGATTTAATTTCAAAAAGCAATGATAAGCTCCGCGAACAGGAAAAGAAAATAGCACTTGCGTCAGCTGATTATGAGGAATGCGAAAAAGCGATAGATGCGATTGAAAAAGAAAACGAGGAAATTTATAATTCTTCCTCCCAGTCAAATCTTATGCTTGAAGCCATCCGCAGGGATATATCTTCCTTTGAAGAAGAGGCTGTCCGCAAGGACGGCGCTGTAGGTCTGCTGGAGCAGGAAATATTACATAACGATGAAACCATCCGCAGAATAAAAGAAGAAGCTTCAAAAGCGGATGAAAACGAAGAATCTATCAATCAGCAAATCAATGAAAAAAATCTGATTATAGAACAACTCAAAGATAAAATAGAGGAAAAAAGGCAGGAGCTGGAAGTTCAGAGCAGAAATATGCAGAGTCTGATGAATGAAAATGCCGCTTCCACGCAGAAGATTGCCGAGCATACAACCAAGATAAGCAAGCTCAGCCTTGAGCTTTCGGATAGGAAGGTTGAAAAGTCAACTGCTTTGAGCAGTGCTGATGAAATCCGTTCACGTTCGCTGAATATAGACGGACTGCTTGAGGCACGCAGAGATTCACTCCGGCATATAGGACAAGAGAAAAAAGAGTGCGAACAGCAGTTGGAAGAATACCGAGAGAATGTGAAAAGTCTCGAAAATACGCTCGAGGGATACCGCTTGCGTATGATTTCAAAAAAAGAAAAGGCGCTTAAGCTCAAATCGGAATGCGATAAACTGAATGAGGAGTCGTACAGAAAAACGCAGAAGCTTGCGATGCTTGAGGATCTCCAAAAAAATATGGAGGGATATTCCGAAGCAGTAAAAAGTGTTTTGCGCGAAGGCAGAAGGAAGGCGCTCGGAGGGATACGCGGAGCGCTTGCAGATCTTATAAAAGTTAACGCAAAATTTTCTGTTGCGGTTGAAACGGCTCTCGGAAACGCTGTTCAGAATGTTGTTACGGAAAATGAAAACGATGCGAAAAGGGCAATTCATTATTTAAAAAAGAATAATCTTGGCAGAGTAACGTTTCTTCCCGTTTCGGCGGTTAAAAACAGAAAAATCCGCGAACAGGGGGTTGAAAAGGTTTCCGGTTTTGCCGGATTTGCGGCTGATGTTGTGGAATGCGCTGCCGAATACAAGAATATAATAGGCAGTCTGCTCGGTACAACCGTTATTTCCGAGGATATGGACAGCGCAATAGCGATTGCGAAAAAATACGGATATTCTTTTCGTGTTGTAACGCTTGACGGTCAGGTTGTCAATGCCGGCGGTTCTATGACAGGTGGTTCAAAAGCGAAAAACGTAGGCGTGTTAAGCCGTGCCGGCGAGATAGAATCGCTTAAAAAAGAAGCGGAGAAAATGAAAGCCGCCGCCGATAAGGCATATGCCGAATCAAAGGAAGCTTCAGAGGCGCTTGCCGCGGCAGAAGCCGAAACGGATGCGGTAAAAGCCGATATCATTTCCGGCGGAGAGGATATTATCCGTCAGCAGGGCGAATTGAATCTTGTGTCGGAGCAGTACAATTCCGTTAAGCAGTCGGTGGAAGAGCTTGAAAAAGAAAAAGCAGGCGCCGGCGAAAGAATAAACGCTTTAACAAAGCAGGCTGAACAGGCAGATGTAAAAATCCGCGGAATAGAAGCGGAGGTCGCAAAGTGTGAAAAAGCCCTTGAGGCCGTGAATGTTGATAAAGAGGAAATTTCAAGGCGCAGGGACGCCCTGAATGAAGCCGCTTCAGCTGTAAATATTGAGATAGTCGAAGCACAGAAAGATATAAGCGCACAGCGCGATTATATACAGTCGCTCACACTTCAAAAACTTACACAGGCGGAGCGCGCGGGAAAGATAAGTGACGAGATTGCACAGATAAATCTCAAAAGTGAAAAATGCCGCGGGGACATTAAACTGATAAAGGAGCAGGCAGCTGGACTGCGCAAAAAGGCAGAAGAAGCAAAGGCGGAAGCCGAGAGAATAATTACCGTTCGAACAGAGTATGAAAAGAGAAGCGCGGAGCTTCGCACGGCTGAAAAGGAAAAAACTTCCGAACGCGAAAAACTCAGCGGAGAATTGGCACGGCTGAGCGAACGTAAAATAAATATGCAGAATGAATATGAAAGCACTATCAACAAGCTTTATGATGAATATGAACTCACCAGAAGCGAGGCGGAAGCGCTCAACATAGTGATTGATAATATTCAGGAAGCGCACAGAACTTTAAACAGTATCAAAGCGCAGATTCGTTCGCTCGGAAACGTAAACGTCAGTGCGATTGAGGAATACCGCGAAGTAAAAGAACGCTATGATTTTCTTAAGATTCAGCTTGATGATGTTGAAAAGAGTCAGAGAGAACTGAATAAGCTGATTAAAGAACTGACCAATAAAATGAGCGCACGCTTTAAAGAATCCTTTGAAAAGGTAAATTCGGAATTCGGAAAAACAATGAAGGAATTTTTTGACGGCGGCAAAGCAGAACTTCAGCTTGAAAATGAAGACGATATTCTCGAATGCGGAATTGAAATTAAGGTTCAGCCCCCGGGTAAAAACGTACAGAATATCGCGTTGCTTTCCGGAGGGGAAAAATCTCTTGCTGCCGTTGCTCTTCTGTTTGCTATTCTTAAAGTAACGCCTGCTCCGTTCTGTATTTATGACGAAGTGGAAGCGGCTCTTGATGATGTGAACGTCGATAAATACGCAAAATATATGCGCAAAATGTGCGGAGCAATCCAGTTTATTGCGATAACCCACCGCAGAGGAACTATGGAGGAAGCCGATGTACTTTACGGAGTTACGATGCAGGAAAAAGGCGTTTCCAAGCTCCTTGAATTAAAAACTGCCGAAATGGCGGAGAAATTAGGTATATAATGGGTATATTTTCAAAGATAAACGAAGGTCTTAAGAAAACGCGGGACAATATGTCCGGTGCAATAGATTCAATGCTCAAAGGATTTAAAAATGTTGATGAAGAGTTGTTTGAAGAACTTGAAGAAATCCTTATTATGAGCGACGTAGGCGTGCCGACAACGCAGAGAATTATTGAAGAACTGCGCGCAAGAGTCAAAGCGGATAAGATAAAGGAAACATCGCAGGTTAAAGAAGAAATCAAGGATATTGTGGAAAGTATGATTTCTGGCGGTGAAGAGATGCACCTGTCTACCAAGCCTTCCGTTATTCTTATGATCGGCGTAAACGGCGTAGGCAAAACAACAACAATCGGGAAGCTTGCGATGCGATATAAAAGCGAGGGCAAGAAAGTTATTCTCGGCGCTGCTGACACTTTCCGTGCGGCGGCTATCGAACAGCTTGAGGTATGGGCAGAGCGCGCCGGAGTGGATATGATTAAGCACGGCGAAGGCGCAGATCCTGCGGCTGTTGTTTTTGATACGATTGCGGCCGGCAAATCAAGAGGAGCAGATATTATTATATGCGACACTGCGGGCAGACTTCATAACAAAAAGAATCTTATGGATGAACTGAATAAGATTTACAGGATTATAAACAGGGAGCTTCCGGAATCGGATAAGGAAATTCTGCTGGTGCTTGATGCCGCAACGGGGCAGAACGCCGTCAATCAGGCGGCTCAGTTCAGAGAGGCGGCAGGAATCACAGGTATTGTGCTTACGAAGCTTGACGGTACCGCAAAAGGCGGCGTTGTGATTGCAATTCGGGAAAATCTTCGTATCCCCGTTAAATATATAGGTATAGGCGAGGGTATCGATGATTTGCAGACGTTTGATCCCCACAGCTACGTTCAGGCTTTGTTTGTGGGTGAAAATGATTCGGATGAAGGAAACGAAAAACACAGCACGGAGACTCCAGAATACGAAGCTGCAACCGTCAGAGAAGATTTATCCGATAACGAGATACAGGCAGAAGAAAATGCAGACGCAGGGGAAAAAACAGAGAAACAGCCGTTAAAATTTGTTCTTGCGAGCCATAATGCAAAAAAACTTGAGGAAATGGCAAGAATACTGAATCCAATGGGTATTGACATTTTAACTGCGGAAGACATGGGATTTACGGATGAACCGGAGGAAACCGGGTCAACATTTGAAGAAAATGCGCAGATAAAAGCAAAAGCAGTTTGTGAAGCTTTGTCCATGCCGACGATTGCTGATGACAGCGGACTGTGCGTTGACGCGCTCGGCGGGGCTCCCGGAATTTATTCGGCGCGGTATTCCGGTGGGGACGACACAGATAATAATGATAAACTGCTCGAAGAAATGCAGGATGTTCCTAAAAAAGAACGCACGGCGAGATACGTCTGCGCCGTTTGTCTTGCGTTTCCGGACGGCCGCACGCTTACAGTGCGCGGAGAGTGTTTAGGTACAATCGGATACAAGTGCAAAGGGTTAAACGGTTTCGGATATGATCCGCTTTTTTGCGTAGGTCACAAAACAATGGCACAGCTTTCTGATACAAAGAAAGATAAAATATCACACAGAGGTAGCGCGCTTAAAAAATTAGCAGAGGAGCTGCCGGAATATTTGGAGAGATAAATGAAAAGTAAGGAAAGAGCTGTATGGCGCAGCAAGGCAAATACGCTTGAACCTCTTTTTCAAGTGGGAAAAGGCGGTATAAACGATGCGCTTATCGCACAGACTGATGATGCGTTAAGGGCAAGAGAGCTTATAAAACTTCGCGTGCTTCTTGAAACAAGCCCGGAAAAGCCAAAGGATATTGCGCAAAAGCTAGCCACGGCTACCGGCAGTGACGTGATTCAGGTTGTCGGCGGAAGCATGGTGTTTTATCGATTCAATCCGGAGCTTCATAAAAATGAAAACAAGCACAGATAAAATAGGAATTTTCGGAGGTACGTTCAATCCTGTACATAACGGACATATAAGGCTTCTTAATTCTTTGGCCCGGGAATGCAGATTTGATAGGATAATTGTGATTCCCACTGCATTGCCGCCGCATAAGCAAGTGTCCCATCTTGCTTCCGGAGAACAGCGGATGAAAATGTGTTCGCTCGCCTTTGAAGATTTTAGAGGAATCGAAATCAGCGATTATGAAATAAAAAAGGGCGGTAAAAGCTATACTTTTGAAACTTTGGCGCATTTTAAAACCGTTTATCCGAATTCAGCGCTTTATTTTATCATGGGAACGGATATGTTTCTGTCGTTCGGAGAATGGCGGGAACCGCAGAAAATTCTGGAAAATGCGATTTTGCTCTGCGGTGCAAGAGACAACAGCGTTTCTTTTGAAGAGATTGATTATTACGCGCACAAAAAGCTCGGTCTGAATGAAAAACAGTACAAAATCTGTTTTGCGGAGCCGTTTGAAATTTCTTCAAGCGAACTCAGAGCAAAACTTGTTGCGGGTGAAGATATCAGTATGTATGTGCCGAAAAAAGTTTTGCAGTATATATATTCGGAGAAACTGTATGTTAAATGATTTAAAAATGATAGCTTCACTGAAATCAAGGCTTGAGGAAAAAAGATTTTTTCATTCGCTGAACGTTGCAGACGTGGCAAAAGAACTTGCGGAGATTTATGGCTGTGATGGTCAAAAGGCATATTATGCGGGACTGGTTCACGACTGCACAAAAAATACACCTGCGGATAAACAGCTTGAGATAATAAAAATCGGAGGGATTGAGTTAACCAAGCTTGAAAAAAACAGTCCGAAGCTTTGGCATGCAATCAGCGGAAGCATTTTTATGCAAACAGAGTACGGAATTACAGATAAAGATATGATTTCGGCAGTGAGATATCATACCACCGGAAAAGCGAATATGAACCTTTTGGAGAAGATTGTTTATGTTGCCGATTTCACAAGCGCCGAGAGGAATTACAACCATGTTGAAGAAATACGCGCTTTTGCAAAATCCAATCTTGACAGAGCTGTTTTTGAGGGTGCGGACTTTTGCATCAAAAAACTTACTGCGGCAGGCAGCCTGATTCATCCCGATACGGTTGCTGCACGCGATTATTACGGGAAGGAAAATCTAAAATGAAAACAGAAGAAAAAATTGAGGTTATAGTAAGGGCTTTAGACGGTAAAAAAGCGGTTGACATCAAAGTAATCAAGATTGATGCGCTGACTACGATTGCAGATTATTTTATTATTGCAACGGGAACCTCATCAACACAGGTAAAATCTCTTGCCGATGAGGTTGAATATAAAATGAACGAAGCGGGAGAAAAACCGCATCACACAGAGGGCAAAAGTACGGGCTGGATTTTGCTGGACTATATATCCGCAGTGGTTCATATTCTCAACGCCGAGTCCAGGGAATTCTATAATCTTGAGCATTTGTGGCAGGATGGAGAAGAAATTGATATCAGCGGTTTTACGAGTCAGGGATGATTCATCAGTATTCTGCAATAAGAAATAATATAAAATCTGAAGGGGATATATCAGAATGTCGAGCTATAATTTTAAAAAGATTGAAAAAAAGTGGCAGAAAATATGGGATGAAAAAGGCACGTTTTATGCAATAAACGATTATACATTGCCTAAGTATTATTGCCTTGTGGAGTTTCCGTATCCGTCGGGACAGGGGCTACATGTCGGCCATCCGAGATCGTATACGGCATTGGATATTGTCGCGAGGAAAAAGAGACTGGAAGGCTATAACGTTCTGTATCCTATGGGCTGGGACGCTTTCGGTCTGCCCACGGAAAACTTTGCAATAAAAAATAACATTCATCCGGAAATCGTCACTGCAAAAAACATAGCTCATTTTAAGGAACAGCTTAAAAGTCTCGGATTTTCCTTTGACTGGTCCAGGGAAATAAATACGACCGACCCCGAGTACTATAAATGGACACAGTGGATTTTCCTTCAGCTTTATAAAAAAGGCTTGGCTTATAAAAAAGAAATGGCTGTAAACTGGTGTACAAGCTGTAAATGCGTGCTGGCGAATGAAGAAGTTGTCAATGGCGTATGTGAACGCTGCGGAAGCGAAGTTGTCCGCAAAGTAAAGAGTCAGTGGATGCTTAAAATCACGGAATATGCAGACCGCCTTGCAAGCGACCTTGATGATGTAAATTTTATTGACAGAGTGAAAATTCAGCAGCGAAACTGGATAGGACGTTCAACAGGCGCAGAGGTTGATTTCACCGCAACAACGGGAGATGTTTTAACGGTTTATACCACGCGTCCCGATACGCTTTTCGGAGCTACCTATATGGTTATCAGCCCGGAACATTCTCTGATTGCAAAATGGTGGGATAAACTTGAAAACAAAGAGCAAATCAGGGCATATCAGCAGGAAGCTGCTAAAAAGAGCGATTTTGAACGAACCGAAGTGAATAAGGATAAAACAGGTGTGGAGCTTATAGGCGTCCGCGCGGTTAACCCTGTGAATAATGTAGAAATACCGATATTTATTTCCGATTATGTTTTAGCATCTTACGGTACGGGCGCAATTATGGCTGTTCCTGCTCATGATACAAGAGACTGGGAATTCGCAAAGGCATTTCATATTCCGATGATAGAGGTTGTAAAAGGCGGGAATATTGAAAATGAAGCGTTTACGGATTGTGCATCGGGCATTATGGTAAATTCCGGTTTTCTTACGGGTATGAGTGTTGATGAGGCTAAGGAAGCAATTATAAAATGGCTTAGTGATAACGGGAAAGGGCGCAAAAAGGTTAATTTCAAACTCCGAGACTGGGTATTTTCACGCCAAAGATATTGGGGAGAGCCGATTCCGATGGTATATTGTGAAAAATGCGGATGGGTTCCTTTGCCCGAGGACGAACTTCCGCTGAAACTGCCGAGGGTTGAAAGTTATGAGCCGACAGATAACGGAGAAAGTCCTCTTTCGAAGCTGACGGACTGGGTGAATACCACTTGTCCGCACTGCGGAGGACCTGCAAAGAGAGAAACCGACACAATGCCGCAGTGGGCGGGATCTTCATGGTATTTCCTCAGATATTGTGATCCGCATAACAGCGAGGCGTTTGCATCAAAAGAAGCTCTCGAATACTGGACGCCTGTGGACTGGTATAACGGAGGAATGGAGCATACTACACTGCATCTGCTTTACAGCCGATTCTGGCATAAGTTCCTTTATGATATCGGTGCGGTGCCCACAAATGAGCCGTATCAGAAGCGCACGAGCCATGGAATGATACTTGGTGAAAACGGTGAAAAAATGAGCAAATCGCGCGGTAACGTTGTAAATCCAGATGATATTGTGGATGAATACGGCGCTGACACAATGCGGCTTTACGAAATGTTCATAGGTGATTTTGAAAAGGCTGCGCCATGGAACAGTTCATCTATAAAAGGATGCAGGCGTTTTATTGAAAGAGTATGGTCACTTCAGGATATACTGACTGACGGCAATGCATATACGGAAGCACTTGAAAGCGATTTTCACAAAACAATCAAAAAAGTAAGCTCCGATATAGACAATCTCAAAGCAAATACTGCGATAGCTACGATGATGAGTCTGTTGAATAAGATTCTTGAAATCGGTTCAATCAATAAAGCTGAAATGAAAACTTTGCTGATTCTTCTCAATCCCTTTGCACCGCATGTAACGGAAGAAATCTGGGAAGTACAAGGCTTCGGCGGAATGCTCAATGAACAGAAGTGGCCGGAATATGACGAGGCTAAGTGCGCGGACAGCACTGCGGAAATCGTGATTCAGATTAACGGAAAAGTAAGGGATAAGCTTGTTATAAATATTGACGCACAGCAAGACGAGGTTTTAAAAAAAGCTTATCAAAGTGCAAAAATTGCCGCGGCAGTTGCGGGGAAAAAGATTGTGAAAGAAATCTATGTTAAAAGCAAATTGGTGAATATTGTAGTCCGCGGATAAAAAATTTGTTGACACAGCCTTTAATTCTATGTATAATAAAGCGGTAATCTATAATTTATATAGAAATCTCCATTTAAGGGAGGGAAGAAAAATGAGTACTGTTCGTGTAAAGGAAAACGAAAGCCTTGAAAGCGCATTAAGAAGGTTTAAAAGACAAACTTCTCGAGACGGCGTTATTCAGGAAGTCCGCAAAAGAGAACATTACGAAAAGCCGTCTGTAAAGCGCAAGAAAAAATCTGAGGCAGCTCGTAAGCGTAAATACTAATTTAATACATAAGATAAATCCGCTTGTTATGGCTACCATATCGGCGGATTTTGTTTTTAATTTGCCAGAAAATTTACGGAGGAACAAATGTTAAAAGGCGAGGCATATTTACCTGATTATATTTTCGAAAGTATACTGGATATAACGCCGGCATTTCTTAAATCCCACGGAATAAAAGGGATTCTGTGCGATAGCGATAACACCTTGGCTTATGATAACAGAAAAGAAGTTCTTCCGTCCGCCGCCGATTGGATAAATTCCATGCAAGCGGCGGGAATCAAAATCTGCCTGATGAGCAACGGGTATCTCGTGCGGAATATGCCGGTGATAAAAAAGCTCGGTCTTAAAATCTGGAATACCAGAAGCCATAAGCCGCGGAAATTCGGATATAAAAAGTGCTGTAAAAAACTCGGCCTTGATAAATCGGAAGTCGCAATGATTGGAGACCAGATGAAAACGGATATAAGAGGAGCCAATAATTTTAATATCCTGTCGCTTTATGTGATGCCGTTTGCATTTGAAACCAATCCTTTTTATAAAAATATATTTAAAAAGCGCAGAGCCATTGAACGAAAATATTTTAAGATGTATAATTCTTTAAACGGAACAAAATTTGATTTCCCGGATATAATAAAAGCTGAAATGTATGAGGAGGATTTGAAAGAATGCGTATATTAGTGTTAAACGGCGTGAATCTGAATATGACGGGTATCCGCCAGCCTGATGTTTATGGAAGTGAAACGCTTGAAGATATAAACCGTGAAATAGCTGCACACTGTTTAGGAATAAACGTAAAATGTGATTTTTTTCAAACAAACAGCGAGGGGGAAATGGTTGATGCTATTCATAAAACCCGCCTTGGATACGATGGTGTTGTTCTCAATGCCGGCGCATGGACGCATTATTCCTATGCAGTGAGAGATGCAATTGCTTCTGTTGATATACCGTTTGTGGAAACCCATATGAGCGATATTACCAAGCGTGAGGAATTCAGGCGCACAAGTGTGATTTCGGATGTGTGCGCACATACTGTTATGGGATTTGGCAAACTTTCCTATATCAAAGCAGTCGACTGGCTTGTTGAAAACGGAGGAAAATAATCGTGACGGAATTTATAAAACGATTTCAGCAACTTATGCCGGAGCAATGTGATTGCGCAGTGATAACAAGTAGGGAAAACAGAATCTATTTTCTCGGGTTTGCCGCTTCAAACGGAACGCTTGCGATAGGAAGAAATAAAGCAGTTTTTTTTACGGATTCAAGATATATAACGGCGGCAAGGCAGGCGATAGACGGCGCAGACGTTGTTTTGCAGACGGAATCTGTCGATAAGATGCTGAAAGCCGTAGTTGAGGAAAACGGATATAACAATATAGCGTTTGAAGCAACAAGGATAAGCGTTTCCCGTGCGGATGAATTAAAAAAGAATTTTGCCGATAAAAATCCGGATTTCAGCGGTGAAATCGATCGTATTATTCTAAAGAAAATCAGGAGATTTAAAACTACGAAAGAAGTTGAAAAAATAAAGGAAGCGCAGAAAATTACAGCGGATGCGTTTATGCATATCTGTGAATATATAAAACCGGGAATGACAGAAAAACAAGTACAGCTTGAACTTGATTTTTATATGCTTTCGCACGGTGCGGATGCGCTTTCTTTTGAAACGATCGTGGTTGCAGGTGAAAATTCAGCAAAACCGCATGGCGTTCCGGGGCAAAAGATTATTGAGAACGGTGAGTTTGTAACAATGGATTTCGGAGCGGTTAAGGATTTTTATCACAGCGATATGACGAGAACCATATGTGTCGGAAAAGCGGACGCGGAAATGAAACAGGTTTATGATACGGTTCTGTATGCGCAAACAGCTGCAATTCAGGCGGCTACGGCGGGAGAAAAGTGTTCCGTTATAGACAGATGTGCGAGAGATGTGATTGCCGGGGCGGGTTACGGAGCATATTTCGGGCACGGAACAGGACACGGAGTCGGCGTTGAAATTCATGAGCAACCGTGTTTCAGTCCGTCAAGCACCGATACGTTTTCAAACGGGGATGTCGTTACGGTTGAACCAGGAATATATATTCCGGGGAAATTCGGCGTCAGAATAGAAGATATGGTTTATCTATGTGGCGGAAAAACCGTAAATCTCACTTCAAGTCCCAAAGCGCTTATCGAATTATAGTAAATAATACTTGATTATTTTATAATTTAATATTATAATGTGTTTGCAACCCGATGGGGTATATAGGCGTCTGCTGTTATCAGGCAGATTGAACGGGCATATTTGCAGGAGGTATTTTTGATATGATTTCAGCAGGTGATTTCAGAAACGGTATGACTTTTGAGATGGACGGTAAAGTTTATCAGGTTATCGAATTTCAGCATGTTAAGCCGGGCAAGGGCGCGGCGTTTGTGCGTACAAAGTATAAAGATGTCATTTCGGGTAGCATTGTTGAAAGAAGTTTCAATCCCACTGAAAAATTTGAACAGGCATTCGTTGAAAGGCGTGATATGGAATACCTTTATAATGATGGAGAACTTTATTATTTTATGGATCCGGAAACTTATGAGCAAATGCCTGTTGGTGCCGATATTCTCGGAGATAATTTCAAATTCGTGAAAGAAAATATGCTCTGTAAACTGATATCTTTTAAAGGTAGCGTATTTTCGGTTGAGCCTCCCACGTTTGTGGAACTTGAAATCACCGAAACCGAACCGGGTGTTAAGGGGAATACGGCAACGAATGTAACAAAGCCGGCAACTGTTGAAACAGGTGCGGTTGTACGTGTCCCCGGATTTATGAATGAGGGTGAAATTATAAAAATAGATACCCGCACGGGTGAATGCCTCGGCCGTGCTTCAAAAGCTTAACGGAGGAGATAAATATGAAAACAACAGCAGAGAAAGTTGCATATTTTAAAGGGCTTGTAGACGCAACGGTTTTTGCATCTGAGGATAAAAAGAAATTATTTTCTGTTCTTGCAGATGTTTTGAAATCCATTTCAGAGGATATTGATGTGAATGCGGAAAACATTGACAATGTTGACGCGCATCTTCTTGAGGTAGATGAAGATCTCGGATATATTGAAGAACTGGTTTACGGGGAAGAGGATCCTCACGGCGATTATGACGAATGCAGTGAAGAAGACGGGTTCTATGACGATTATGAAGAGAGTGAAGATGAAGACGAAGATGAAGACGAAGACGAGTTCGAAACGCTTGATGGGGAAGAGAATGAGGTCGAAGATGAAATGTATGAGGTTGAATGCCCTGCTTGTCATAAGGTGATTTATCTTCAAGAGAGCGTGATTCTGGACGGTGCGGTAGACTGTCCCAACTGTGGTGAACCTTTGGAGTTTGATATTGAATTTGAAGAATAATTGATGATGAATACCCTGTGCTTTTTAAGCACAGGGTATTCAATATATAAAGAATTATAAGGATAATCCAATCAAAGGAACGAATAAGTTTTACGGCGGATATGATAGAGCGGTCCGACCGGGAATATCATCCCTCCACCACAAGTAGCGCATGGATTTGTCGAATTGCACAACGAATACACCGCTTTTTCTATATTCAGCAGATTGAAAAAATACGGAATCGTATGTTATAATAATAAATAATGGTCGCTTGTCAGATTTAGGGGTGGCCTTTATTTCATTAAAAAAGGCGGTGCAGTATGGAAAAAGGTGTTGAAACAAAAACGCTGAACGACAGGAACAATCAAATCGGGTTCAAAGAGGGTCTCGGATATATGTGGGGCGATGTTGCGAATCTTTTGGTCCTGTCTTTTGTTACAACGTTTTTGAAGGTCTTTTATACCGATGTTCTTTATATTGATACGAAAAAGCTCGCAGTGTTATTTTTGGTAGTCCGCCTTTTTGATGCGATAAACGATCCCATATGGGGATTTATAGTGGATTCCAGAAAACCGGGCAGGGAAGGAAAGTTCAGGCCGTATCTTAAATGGGTGTGCGTTCCGCTTGTGCTTTCCGCTATTGTATGCTTTATTCCCCTAACACAGCTTGGAATCAAGAATGAAACAATTATTCTCGTTTATGCATATATTACATATACGCTGTTCGGCGTTATGTATACCGGAATGAATATTCCTTATGGTTCTCTTGCCAGCGTAATAACCGATGATCCGAAAGGAAGAACGCTTCTTTCTACTTTCCGTTCCGTCGGCGGCGGCGTAGGCGGCGCACCGATTACCATTCTTCTTCCCGCCTTTTTGTATACGGAAGCAACCGAAACTACAAATAAACAGTTAAAATGGCAGGCAACGCTTATTGCAGCGGTTATTGTTGCTGTTGTGACGGTTATCGGCTATCTGGTTTGCTATAAGTCTACCAAGGAAAGGGTTGTTTCACCGGCCAATCCTCCCAAAAGAGATATTAAAGCAACTTACGGAGGCATGTTTAAATCCGTACCGTTTATGAGTCTTATGATTGCGAATATATTTATGAGCGGACTGATTGAATATCAGAGCGTAAATCCGTATTTGTATAAAGTTTATTTTGCGGATTCAAAACCAATTTTCCTTTCTCTGCAAACGGTGGCGCATTATCTTCCTATGGCGATGCTCATACTGTTTGTGCCGAAGATTGCTGCAAAATTTGGCAAGAAAGAACTTTGCGGTTGCGGGTTGGTGCTTTCCAGTGCTTCAACCATTATTTTATATTTTGTGAAGCCGTCTATGAGCAATCCTTACTTTTATCTCGGTATGAGCTTCCTGACAGGGCTCGGTCTTGCATTTACTTCGATTCTATGCTGGGCGCTTGTTATGGACGTTATTGATTATCAGGAACTTGTAACGCACCGCAGGGACGAAGGCTCGATTTATGCAGTTATAACATTTGCAAGAAAACTCGGGCAAACGCTTGCGGCAAGCGGTATGATGTGGCTACTCGACTGGGCGGGTTATAATGCGGAAGCGAACGTTCAGGCGGCAGGTGTTGCAGACCGCATTTATTCTTTGACAACGATTGTTCCCGCAATCGGCTATACGGTTATGTGTATTATTATTGCATTGATTTATCCGCTTAATAAAAAGAGATTGAAAGAAAATGCAGAAAAACTGCAAGAAATAAGATCCCAAGAAGCGGAGGCAGATGCAGAGAGCGGACTGCAAGTATAATTTATCCAAAAATCACGGTTTTCATTATTTTGTAAAACGGATTATATATGAAAGATAACAATTTGCAAAAAACCGAAGATAACGAAAATGAATACAACAAGCCGCTGATTGAGAGGGTGATTCCCTCCGTAGCAACGGTTATGTTGATTTTAGCTGTTCTGATATTTGCTGTTTCTGCATTCGGCTACGATGAAACAACACCTCTTGGTGCGTTGCGTATATCGCTCTTGTCGGACGGTCATCCGATATCGTCTGTGCTGGTCAGGGCGGAGCCTGCTGAGGAATATGCAGGAAAAAACGCCGATTTTGGGCTTGGTGCTAATGATCAGATTTATAAAATAACATTTGCTCCTCCCGAAGAAAACGGAAAAGAAATGATATACTGGATTATATCGCGCAGTGGCAATAAATTTTCGGCGTCTTATTTCGGAGGGATTCCGGAAGAATAAAAAAGTGAATTAAGAAAGAAGCACTCCGCAATTTAAGCAGAATTGCGGAGTGCTTTAAAATTTTCGGATAGATTAATGTTTATTTCATATTCACCGCTTCGAGGCGGTAAATCGGAAATCCCTGTGCGCTGAATTTTTCTTCATATTCCGTAACGATATTGTTTTCGTTAAATATGCTGTTGTGCAAATCTAATGTTATATTTTGAAGTTTCCAGTTGTTGTCGCAGAAGGAATTGAGTGAAAACTCAAAAAAATCACGATTATCGGTTTTAAAGTGTACTTCGTGTGAGGCAGGGAGTACCGTTTTGTATAAATTCAGGAAATTTTTGTGCGTTAGACGGTGTTTTGCGTATCTCTTTTTCGGGAAAGGACATGAAAAATTAAGATAGATTTTATCTATGCTGTTTGCCGCAAATAATTTTGTTATGTTTTCGGCATTGCAACATAGAAAACGTACATTTTTTATGTTTTCTCTCATAATTTTTTCCATTGCAAGCACGATAACGTTGCGTTCCTTTTCAATTGCAATAAAATTGATATCGGGATTTCTTTTTGCGTTTTCAAGTGTAAACGCGCCTTTTCCGCAACCGATTTCAAGCTGAACGGGATTGCTGTTGCCGAAAATTTGATTTGTGTTTAACATTCCGTCCGGATTTAGTGTAACGCTTCCGCAAGCTTCCAGCCTTGATTCCAGGTGTTTTCGTTTGCGCATTCTCATGTTCAATCCCCCCAGTGCATAAAAATTTTACTATAAATGCTTGCCTTTTGCAATAGCTTTAAATCAGATAAAGAGAAAAGATTAAGGGGATATCTTTCCATCAGAAAGATTTGCCAGAAATGTACAAATTCGGCACAAAACCGCGTTAAAGATGTAAGATTGCCGTCTTTTTTGGCTTCCGAGCCCTTTTTACGCCTATCCGGTTAAATCTTTAATAAAAATTAACAAAAATGATATTGATAAAACTTATATAATTATATATAATAGACTTACGGTTTTATACCGTTCTTATCAGGATAATGCGAGGTATTTTTATATGAAAAAAATTAAAGTCAAAACGGCGGGCAACATTGCGCTCGTTTTTACCGTTTTATTAGGGGTGTTTGCCGTTGCTCAGTTTATTGCGGCAATGGTTGCGGCGGACAGAATAGCGGAAATGTTAAGGAATATAAGCGTAAATTATTATTCGGGCGTTTCTGACTTTCCGCGCGTCTTATGGAATGAAGCCTGTACGGCGGTTTATGAACCAAAATATGTCAGAATGATGTCTATGTTTATATTTACGCTGTGTATTCCGTGCGTTTATGCGCTGTTTAATATTTATCTTATCTGCAAAAACGGAGAAGGGAATCAGCCTTTCGGTCCTTATGCAAAATCCGGTTTTCTGTCTGTCGGATATGCTTTCGCCGCAGAGTTGTTTTTGGATTTGGTTGTATTTTCCGTTTTAAAGATTGTGCTAAAAAAAATACCGTTTTATATGTGGTATGTTGTGGCAGCGGTTGCGGTTCTTTCCGTTATCCTTGTTGTTTTATCGGCGGTATTTGTATCTTTGATTAACAGGGCAAACGAAATTCGGCAGGAGCATAAAAAAATCAGAACGGACAAAAAAGAAATTGATTCGGTAGTGGTAAAGCGGAAAGCCGTCCACCAAGATTATGAAAGTTTGTATAAAGACATTCTCCCTCCGGAGAAATAAAAACTATATAACAGGCGCTGTTAACGGCGCCTGTTATTTTTTTGCCTTCCAAAGGCCGGCTAACCCTGTGTATAAAAATCCTTTAATTGTAAAAAATATCATTTGGGTGAATATCTTGAATAGCTATTGGAAATCAAATGAAGAATCGCTTATGTATAAAAATGAAATATCAAAAAGCGAAAAAATAACGGTTGAAGGATTAAAAAAGTATCTCGGAGAAAACGGGGATATAATATTCCACAATTTTTCTTTCGGCGGCACGGGAGCGTTTATCTGCTGTGTGGACGGACTCGTTAATGAAGGCACGCTTGATGAAAATATTCTTGCGCCGTATCATAGGATAGACGCTTTTATGCACTGTACGTCTCAAAAAAAAGCGCTGGAATTGATTGAAAAAGGATTTATAAATCACGGTGGTGTAAAAATCGTTGATAATCTAAAAATGCTTGTAGAGGATATTCTCAATGCGAATTTTTCATTGGTTTTTGAAGATGAGAACAAAGCCGTAATATATGATGTTAAGGGCTTTGAAAAAAGGAGTATTGAAGAAAGCGAAAACGAAGGCGTTGTGAAAGGCTCAAAAGATGCTTTTTCCGAACCGATACGTATCAATACCGCTATTTTGCGGCGGCATATACGCAGTCATAATCTGATTATCAAACAGCTTCAGCTGGGAGATGTCGCCAAAACAACCGTGGCAATCGCATATATGAAGAATATGGCAGAACCCGAACTTATCCGTGAAATTGAAAACAGGCTGAAAAAAATGAAAATACAGTCCGTTGTTTCCGCAGGGCAGATTGAATATGCACTGGACGGAGAGAGATCAAGTATTTTTCCGAAAGTTTTATACACAGAACGTGCGGACAAGCTGGCAGCCAATATTATGAACGGACGAGCAGGCGTTTTGATTGACGGATTTCCGGTAACTTATATATGTCCTTCTCCCATGGCTATGTTTATGCAAACACCGGAAGATTACAGCGATAAATCGCTTTACAGTTCGGTTATCAGAGTCATCAGATATCTTTGTTTGCTTTTATCTGTTCTTACGCCTGCACTTTATATTGCCATCGTGAATTATGATTGTGAAATTATCCCCGCAAAGCTGGCGCTTTCCATTATGGAAGCAAAACTAGGCGTCCCGTTTACGCCGTTTGTTGAAGTTTTTGCAATGCTCGTTGCGTTTGAGGTTCTGATTGAAGCGGGACTGCGTCTACCGAAAGGCATTGGGCAGACGGTTTCAATCGTAGCGGGACTGATTATCGGTGAATCTGCGATAAATGCGGGGCTTGTTTCTCCTGCAGTCGTTATGGTAACTGCAGTGTCGGGAATCACGAGCTTTGTTGTTCCGTATCAGGATTTTATGAAACCAATACGCATTGTCAGAATTATTCTTATGATTTCGGGACAACTTGCAGGTCTTTTCGGTGTAAGTATTGAACTGATTATGTTTTTGGTTTATCTCAATTCGTTTGAAAGCTTTTCTGTCCCGTATCTCGCACCATTTTCCGCAGGGAAAATCAGAGATTGGTTTAAAGATACGTTTATCCGCCGGAGGTATAAAAAATGAAAGACAAAATAAAGATTCTTCTTGTGTGTATTTTAGTTGTTATATTTTTTATACCCCTTTTTAACGGCGGTAGCAGCGAGTTAAGCGGCGGAAATATAGAAACTGTGTCTATGGTAAAAAGTATGGGGCTGGATAAAAAAAACGGATATACGCTTACTTTTACCGAAAACGTGGTTTCCAAAAATGATTCAAGCAAACAAAAAGCGCTTGTTTCACAGGGAGACTCCTATGCTTCTTCGTTCGACAAAGCGCAGACATTAACGCATAAGCAGATTACGCTTTCTTATGTACGCCATTTTGTTTTCGGTGAAGATACCGCAGAAGAAGGGCTGATGGATGAAATGGATTTTCTATGTCGCGCCAATGAACTGCAGTTTGCCGTGTCGGTTTATGTGTGTGAAGGGAAAGCAGAGGATTTCCTCAAATTTTTATCCGATAATGAAGAGGAAACGGATGAACTGCTGAAAAATCTCGACGTTGCGGGAAGCGAAACCGGTTATTACAGTGAAGCAAGTCTTCTTGATTTGCTTCAGGCACAGGCGGAGGGAAGAAATACCGTTGTTCCCGTTATAGGATTGAATAAGGAAGAAAAGTGCATTGAATTTAAAGGCTACGGTATTATTGAAAACGGTAAACTGACCAAAAGACTCACACTCGGTGAATCCAGAGGGTATAATATGGCAAGCGGACGTATTATGCAAACAATTATTCAAACATCTTCCGCTTCGTTTAAAACGTTTGATTTTACGAATAAAATCAAGGTGGATGTTAAAAATAAAAAACTTAAGAGAGTTGAAATATCGGTAAAATGCACATCTGATTTTAGAGAAGTTAAAGAAAACGAAGATATTAAAACCTACGAATTTGAAAAAGCGGAAAAGGAACTGGAGCAGATTGTAATAGATGAGATAAACGCTTTAATTGTCAGCGCGGGCAATGCAGATATACTGAATTTAAAGCATTTTGCCCAAAAAAAAGTCGGCTCAAAGGATGTTGAAATTGTACCCGGGGAATATGAAATTGTGATAAAAAGCGAAAACAATATTGCAAGAACCTACGATTTGGTGGAGATATAATGGAAAAAAAGTGCACTGCTTTGCAGTTTAGTTTAATATTTCTGCTTACGGTTTCATCGGTAAGCGTATATGTTATGCCTTCATGTTTCACGGAGGAACTCGGAGGCGCAGGCATATTGATTCCGATTGTCGGTATATTGTTTTCGGGCATATTTATGTATTTTTTCAGAGCGCTTGCCGTAAATTCGGAAAAAATATATGTAGTGCTGAACCGCAGGGCAAAACCGGTTATTAAAATCGGAGAGGTTGTTCTGATTCTGTGGTTGATGTTTATTGTGAGTATAAAAACGCGTCTTTTTTATGAAAGAATCAGTTCAACTTCTTTTTCGTTCCTTCCAAAATCGCTTTGCATAGGTGCACTGCTTGTGCTTGCAGCGTTTACGGTAAGTTGCGGATTTAAAACTTTTGCAAGACTTGCGCAAAGCCTTTTTATTGTGTTTGTTATCTTGATAGTTACTATTATTTTAATTTCTTTGAATAGTATTGAATTTGATAATTTTGATTTCATATTTAATGGTTCTCTGCATACAATATCCAAAGCTTTTGTCTTTTTGCTTGAACCGTTTGCATATATTTCTTTTTTCCTTGTCATGTTTAAAGAAACCGATGTAAAAGGAATGAACAAAAAATTTTTGCTGATAGCATTCGGAAGTTCCGCCGTTATGATTCTTGTATCAGCGCTTTGCATCGGTATTTTTGGAAGTGATTTCAGTTTGAAGCTGGCTTATCCGTTTTTCAGTATATTAAAAAACACAACAATAAGCGGAAGCATAGAGCACTTTGAAAGCGTTCTAATCAGCCTTTGGATAATTGTCGATTTTGTTTTTATAACCATGCTTATATTCTGTATACATCGTATGGTGACGGATTTGCTCGGTTTTAAAAGGAATAAGCTTCCGTACAGAATAACACCCCTCTTGGTAGCTACCGTTATTTTTGTTTTTTCCCTATTTCCGTTTGTGAGCAGGTTTAAGTTGGACAGTATCAATCGGAGTATCCTGCCGTTTGTAAATGTTATTGCAGGCGTGGTTTTGCCGTTTATCCTTTCGATTGCCGCTTTCTTTATTTATGGCGGAAAGAAAAGAAATCTGATTCAGTCGGAAAAGAATAAACAAAGTGCTGAATAAAAAGCAAAACTGTCGGAACAGGTATATTGTGCTCGGTTTTCCTTTCTGATTACTGTCGTTTTTTATTGGCAGAATACCAAGCGCAACGTGCTTGTATTTAGATGGTTTTTACAAATAATTTATCGGTTTTCCATATGATTTTAACTTTTATTCCATTGACTATGTTTCTGCAATATTATATAATTTATTAAATAAAAGAACATCATAATCCATATAAGGGGAGAAAGAATATGTTTCATGAAAGAATTTATAATTTTTCGGCAGGTCCTTCTATGCTTCCTGTTGAAGTTCTCAAAAAAGCACAGAGTGAAATCATGAATTATGGCGGTAGCGGTACATCCGTTATGGAGATGAGCCATCGTTCAAAATCTTTTGACGATATTATTAAACAGACGGAAGCCAATCTCCGCGAAGTGTTGTCCATACCCGATAATTACAAGGTTCTGTTTATGCAGGGCGGAGCTACGCTTCAGTTTGCCAGTGTTCCTATGAATCTTCTTAAAACCGGCGTGGCTGATTATGTGCGGACAGGGCAGTTCTCAACAAAAGCATGGAAAGAAGCAAAAATTTTCAGCGATAAAATAAATCTTGCAGGTTCATCGGAAGATAAAACTTACAGCTATATTCCCTCGCAGGAAGAACTTTCATTAAGCGAAAACGCAGATTATTTACATATCTGCTTTAATAATACGATTTTCGGTACAAAATGGAATTATATTCCTAAAACGGACGCTCCCGTTGTTGCCGATATGTCTTCGTGCATATTAAGTGAACCTGTGAACGTTTCCGAATTTGGATGTATCTATGCGGGCGCGCAGAAGAATATTGCTCCCGCCGGCGTAACACTCGTTATAGTAAGAGAAGATTTGCTCAGTGCTTTTCCCGAAGGAAAAGCGTATCCGTCTTATTGCAACTGGAAAGCGCAGGCTGAAAACGGTTCGATGCTGAACACACCGCCGTGCTGGTGCATATATATGTGCGGTTTAATGCTTAAATGGATAAAGGGTATAGGCGGACTCGAAGCTCTGAAAGAGAGAAACGTTAAGAAAGCACAGATGCTTTATGATTTTATAGATTCTTCAAAACTCTTTAAATCAAGCGTAAGGAAAGACTGCCGTTCCATGATGAACGTTACCTTTGTAACAGGAGATACGGAGCTTGATAAAAAGTTTGTGGCAGAAGCCGCCGAAGCAGGTTTTGTGAATCTGAAAGGTCACCGTTCAGTCGGAGGAATGAGAGCTTCTATTTATAATGCGATGCCGGTGGAAGGCGTTGAAAAATTAGTTGCATTTATGAAAGAATTTGAAAAGAAAAATTCGTGATTTTTATAAAATGGAATTTGTGAGGAGAAAAGATAATGGCGGTTCTAAAGGCGTTTAAAGCGATTCGCCCGGCTCCCGGTAAAGCGGCGGAGGTTGCGGCGCTTCCTTATGATGTTATGAACAGCGTCGAGGCGCGAGAAATGGTTTCGGGAAAACCAAACAGTTTTCTTCACGTAGATAAAGCTGAAGTGGATTTGCCTGAAGATACATATATTTATGATGAAAAGGTTTATCTGAAAGCACGTGAAAATCTGCGCAGGCTGATTGAGGACGGAATCTGTGTGCAGGATGGAGAGCCGTGTCTTTACATATACAGGCAGATTATGAATGGCAGAAGTCAGACCGGTATAGTCGGCTGCACAGCGATTGACGACTATATAAATAACAAAATAAAAAAGCATGAATTTACTCGCGAGGATAAAGAGAAGGACAGAATCAATCATGTGGATCATTGTGATGCGAACACAGGTCCGATTTTTCTTACTTATCGAAACAGCAATGCGGTAAGCAGCATAACTGAAAAGTGGATTTTATCAAATGATCCGTTTTGTGATTTCACAGCCGATAATGTTAGAAATACCGCTTGGGTTATAGACAATCAAACTGTGATTGATGAGCTGATTTCCCTTTTCGGCGATATACCTTATCTGTATATTGCGGATGGGCATCATCGTGCGGCGAGTGCCGTTAAAGTCGGCTTAAAGAGAAGGCAGGAACATCCGGGCTACAGCGGAGAGGAAGAATTTAATTATTTCCTTTCTGTGCTTTTCCCCGATAACGAACTTGAAATTATGGATTATAACCGCGTTGTAAGCACACTTAACGGAAATTCCGAATCAACGTTTAAGGAAAAACTTTTGAACTGTTTTGAGATTGAAAAAATCGGAAAGGAAGCTTATAAACCTTCCAAACGCCATACTTTCGGTATGTATCTCGGCGGAACGTGGTATAAATTAACCGCCAAAGACGGTATATGCGATGAAAATGATCCAGTTGACAGGCTTGATGTTTCTATACTTCAGAAAAATGTTTTGAGCGGTTTACTTGGAATAGACGATCCGCGCACCGATAAAAGAATCGATTTTATCGGAGGAATCAGGGGACTTGGTGAACTTGAAAAACGTTGCAGTGAGGATATGGCAGTCGCATTTGCAATGTATCCCACAAGTGTTGATGATCTGATGTCGATTGCGGACGTAGGGCGCACTATGCCACCAAAATCAACATGGTTTGAACCGAAACTCCTGTCCGGATTGTTTATCCACAAATTATCATAATCGGGAAAACCGATTCGGGAGAAATTGTTATGAACAGAAAAATTTTTATATTTTCGGTTTGCACCGTTCTGCTATGCGCTTTGCTTGTGGGATGCGGCAAAGACGCGTTGAACAGTTCCGATTCGTCGTCTGCCGAACAAGACGGAAAAGTAGCGGTAGGTGTTACGGATGAAAACGGACAAGCCGTTACGGATAAGGACGGAAATTTCGTTACGGAAATAGCCGAAGCCGTTACGGATAAAGACGGCAATTATGTAACCGAAAACGCAACGGATAAAAACGGTAAAGTTTTAACGGATGAAAACGGAAATCCGAAAACAGTCGTCGTAACAAAAGGCAGTAAAAAATCAACCACGGAAGAGCAGACGGTGAATGCCGGGGACGGACAGATTCCGTATTCAACAACGTCTCCGAAAGCCAATGTAGATTATAACGGCGTTTGGAATTTCGGCAATGTTTCCAACGTGGGCATAAACGCGCCGAATGGCTGGACTTCAAAAACTGTAAACGAACTCACCAAAGACGGCACCAGTATCAGCGTAAGTGCAACCCCCAAGAATTATCTTGCACCGTCTTTTACAACCGTTCAGCAGTATGCTGATTTTATGCTGAAAGCTTCTTATTCTGCCGAAAGCGGGGCTAAAAATATCAAGCGCATAAGCTATGCTAAAGAAGTTTATAAAAACGGCGAAGCCATACAGATGTTTTACAGAGCAAAAAGAGAAGGGAAAACAAAATATGAAATGACATATATTTTCCGTTCCGGCGACGATATTATGGTTTATTTTGTTTATGCCGATACGCAGGAAGAGGCTAAAGTAAGCATTGCTGACGTTATTGCCAATACCTATTACAGGGAGGGATAATTGATGAGCAAAAAAATTCTTGCCGCCCTGTTTTCGGTTCTTATCCTGTCTGCGGTTCTGTCAGGCTGTAATACTGCTGAAAACAAAAAAGAACGCGAAACGGTTGTTGACAGTCAGGGAAATGTCGGTTATGTTGTAACGGATAAAGACGGCAAAGCTGTGACGAAAAACGTTACTGATAAAAACGGCAAAAACGTTACGGACAAAAACGGCGTTCAGGTTACTGAATATGTAACGGAGTCTTACAGTGGGAAAAGCGGAAATGCGGATAAAACCACAGCTAAAAAATCAACTTCAAACAAAACAACAACTACGAAAAAGAATGAAGATGTTCCTGAGGGATGGGAAAAGGGATCTTCTTCAAATGAGATAACCAACGGAAAGGTAACCGCAAATGTAATCAGAGATGATTCCGCAAGCACAAAAGACGGTTATGAGATGATAAGCGAATTGATAAAGGGCGCTTTATCCGGCGGTAAAATATTAAGTGAAAAACAGGATAAAACACAGGTTATCGTTCTTGCAAGCGGAACAAGAACAACCGGCGGATACGACAAAATGGAATATTTTAAATTTCATTACATTATAAAGGATAACGGTTCATATCTGATAACGTATTTTGCTTCATCTCAAGAAGCATTGGAAAGCGATTTCAGCGAAGTTGTTAAAATGTGTGATAAAATTGCAGGTTGATATTGTTTTTTCATAAAAGCCGCTTTGCTGCGGCGTACGGGAAAGAGTCTGTCTCGTTTACAGAGACAGACTCTTTCCTCTGTTTCTTATTATTAAAGATATCCTTTTAAATCATCTGCAAGGTCTTCTTCAATTTTAATAAGCCGCCTGACCATTTTTTTAACTTCTTCGTCTGCGGCTGAATATTCGTTTAAATATTGGCTTAGTTTTTTAACGCCCATATTGCAACCTTCAGTTATCAGATTTGCTGCTTCGCTGTCTGTTTCTTTGAATGTAAGCATAATATCAGTTTTCATTTTACTCATAAATTTGGCAACACTGCCGGGATTTGTTCCGCTGAGTCCGGCTTCATTCAGCAAATCTTTGGCGTCATCTTTAATGCCGAGATGTTTTGCTTTGGTATCCAGCAGGATTTTTTTAAAATCATTTGATTTAACGCTGGGGAAAACATCATCAATGGCGGAAACGCCCATTTCTATTCCGGAATGACATTCCTTTAACAGGTTTACAGTATCTTCTTTCATTATGATAACTCCTTTTCTTTTTATTATGTGCAGAAAACACAGAAATTATCAATAATATGAAAGATACGGCGCATTTAATCAATCGTAATTAAAAAAAATAAAAAAAAGTATTGACTTATACTAAATTTAGTGGCATACTATTAGTCGTAACACAAAATGTTGTGTTTAAGTTTAACTTTAATCTTTGCTGAAAGACATGCCGGATCGGCAATATATGCCGTCATCAATAAATCGCATACGCGGTAAAAAAAACGGCAGGTTTCAGGTTCCCCGCTTATCGGATTATACTTTTTTCCGGCGGATATTGTTTCCGGGATTTTATCCCCATATCAGAGTAAAAAACAGGAGGTCAGAATAATGAAAATTATAAAAAGGAACGGTGCGGAAGAAGTTTTTGACAGACAGAAAATTGTAGATGCCATTAATCGCGCCAATGATGAAACGCAGGGAAGTAAAGAACTTTCTAAAAGGCAGATAGATTATATTTCGCTTGTAATTGAAGATTACTGCAAGGAAGTTGGCAGGGCACTTTCGGTTGAAGAAATTCAGGAGCTTGTTGAAACGCATATTATTGAGCAAGGCGCTTCCGAAACCGCAAAAAGATATATCCGCTATCGTTTTACACGTAATCTTGCCCGTGTTGCAAACACAACGGATAACCAAATTCTCAGCCTTATTGAATGCAATAATGAGGAAGTAAAACAGGAAAATTCAAATAAGAATCCGACTGTTAACAGTGTGCAACGGGACTATATGGCAGGTGAGGTTTCAAAGGACATAACCAAACGCCTTTTGCTTCCGAAAGACATTGTAGACGCACACGAAGCAGGCATTATCCATTTTCATGACGCAGATTATTTTGCACAGCATATGCATAACTGTGATCTTGTTAATCTTGAGGATATGCTTCAGAACGGCACGGTCATCAGCGGAACAATGATTGAAAAGCCGCACAGTTTTTCCACTGCCTGCAATATTTCAACGCAGATTATCGCACAGGTTGCTTCAAGTCAGTACGGTGGGCAGAGCATAAGCCTTACGCATCTTGCGCCGTTTGTTCAGGTTTCACGCCGTAAAATCAGAAGCGCGGTTGAAGCTGAAATGAAGGATCTCGGAATTAATCCGGGTGAAGAAAAAATACATGAAATTGTAGAAAATCGCGTCAGGGAAGAAATAAGCCGCGGCGTGCAGACGATTCAGTATCAGGTTGTAACATTGCTTACTACAAACGGGCAGGCTCCATTCGTTACGATTTTTATGTATCTGAACGAGGCAGAAGATCCGCAACTTAAAAAGGATTTAGCTTTGATTATTGAAGAAGTTCTCAAGCAGAGAATACAAGGCGTTAAAAATGAAAAGGGCGTTTATGTAACCCCCGCGTTCCCAAAACTGATTTATGTGCTTGAGGAGGATAATATTTCAGAAGATTCTCCATATTGGTATCTTACTGAGCTTGCGGCAAAATGTACGGCAAAGCGTATGGTTCCGGATTATATTTCCGAAAAAATAATGCTTGAACTGAAAGTTGACAAAAACGGCAACGGACACTGCTATACCTGTATGGGGTGCCGAAGCTTTCTGACTCCATATGTTGATGAAAACGGAAAACCTAAGTATTACGGACGTTTCAATCAGGGTGTCGTTACAATCAACCTGGTTGACGTGGCATGTTCCGCTTGTGCGGACGGCAGTAAGGATTTGACAAAATTCTGGAATATTCTTGATGAACGCCTGGAGCTTTGTCACAGGGCGCTTCAGTGCCGTCATGAGAGGCTGGAGGGCACGCTTTCCGATGCCGCCCCCATCCTTTGGCAGTACGGTGCGCTTGCGAGACTCGGCAAAGGAGAACCCATCACCAAGCTACTCCATGGAGGTTATTCAACCATATCTCTCGGATACGCGGGTCTTTGGGAATGCGTATATGAACTTATCGGCAAAAAGCTCACCGAAGAGGAAGGCGAAAAGCTCGGTCTTGAAATTATGCAGAAGCTGAACGACGCATGTGCAAAATGGAAAGCGGCGGAGAATATTGATTATTCCATTTACGGCACTCCTCTTGAATCCACAACCTATAAATTTGCCAAATGTCTTCAGCAGAGATTCGGAAAAATCAAGGGCGTTACCGATAAAAACTATATCACCAACTCTTATCATATCCACGTAACCGAAAATATCGATGCTTTTGAAAAACTTGCTCTGGAAGCTAAATTTCAGAAACTTTCTCCGGGCGGGGCTATCAGCTATATTGAGGTTCCGAATATGCAGGATAATATTGATGCCGTGCTTCAGGTTATGAAGTTTATTTATAATAATATTATGTATGCTGAATTGAATACGAAGAGCGATTACTGCCAGGTTTGCGGATATGACGGTGAAATTCAGATTGTTGAGGAAGACGGAAAGCTTGTTTGGGAATGCCCGAACTGCGGAAACAGAGATCAGAACCAGCTTAATGTTGCCCGTCGTACCTGCGGATATATCGGTTCGCAATTCTGGAATCAGGGACGTACCCAGGAAATCAAGGAAAGAGTACTGCATTTATAAAAAATGAATTACGGTGAAATAAAGAAGCGGGATATTGCCAACGGTGTAGGCGTAAGAGTATCTCTGTTTGTTTCCGGATGTACGCATCACTGCAAAAACTGTT
Organism: uncultured Eubacteriales bacterium; assembly: GCA_964623515.1. Lineage (GTDB taxonomy): Bacteria > Bacillota > Clostridia > Oscillospirales > Acutalibacteraceae > RUG714. The sequence continues at coordinate 41,754 of CAZURV010000009.1, forward strand.
TTAATGAGGCGACATGGGATTTCGGATATGGCAAAGCGTTTACCGAGGAAACCGCCGATGAGATTATAGCCGCTTTAGACTCAGATTATGTAAACGGCTTTTCACTGCTCGGCGGAGAGCCGTTTGAACCGCAGAATCAGCGCGTTCTTGTGCATTTGCTCAAAAGGATTAAAAAAACTTATCCCGATAAAGATATATGGTGCTATTCCGGCTATATATTTGATAAAGATTTGCGCGGCGAAAGTAGAGCGCGGTGTGAAGTTACCGATGAAATGCTTTCCTATATTGACGTTTTGGTTGATGGAAAGTTTGTGGAAAAGCTAAAAAATATTCGCTTGAAATTCCGCGGAAGCGAGAATCAGCGGATAATAGATGTGCAGAAGTCGCTCAAAACAGGGAAGACGGAGCTTATGCCGATTTATGACCGGCTGTAAAAAATATGAGGAAAGTGCAATGTTCCCGGAGGTATCGCTAAATGAAAATAAATATAAAAAAGTTGAATGAAAAAGCGGTTGTTCCGTCATACGGTTCGGAATATGCGGCAGGCGCGGATTTATATGCTCTGACGGATAACGATATCGTTGTTAAACCCGGGGAAACCGTATTGATACATACGGGAATCGCCGCAGAACTTCCTTTCGGATATGCGGGATTTATCTATGCAAGAAGCGGTATGGCATCCAAAAAGGATCTTGCACCTGCAAATAAAGTCGGCGTTGTAGATTGTGATTACAGGGGTGAAATTATGGTTGCCCTTCATAATCACGGTACGTCCGTTCAAACGGTTGCAAGCGGCGAGAGAATTGCACAGATGGTTATAGCGCCGTATATAATCGGAGAATTTAATATTGTTGATGAGCTGTCTCAAACCGTCCGCGGAAGCGGAGGGTTCGGCTCAACAGGTACAAAGTGAAACACCAAATAACGATAGGGCTGATAGGGGATTCCCTTATCAGCCTGTTTTAAAGGAGAAGTATTATGAATCGTTATGAAAAGGAAGCAATAGATAATTTTCTTGCAGGCTATAACTGTGCGCAGAGCGTATTGATGGCGTTTGCAGAAGACTGCGGAATGGAAAGAGATTATGCGGCGCGCTTAGCTTCCTCTATGGGAGGCGGATTCGGCGGACTGCGTGAAATGTGCGGTGCTGTAAGCGGTATGAGTATGGTGCTGGGAGTGTTGTACGGATACAATGAACCGAAAAATCCCACTGTGAAAAAGGCGCACTATCAGCGAGTGAATCGTTTGATTTCAAAGTTTAAAGAGATGAACGGTTCCTATCTCTGCGGTGATTTGCTCGGAATAAAAGGGTCAACGGATCCTCAGCCTGCGCCGAGAACAGAGGAATATTACAAACATCGTCCGTGCGCTAAATTTTGCGGAGACTGCGCAAGATTGGTAAGCGAATATATGGAGGGAAATCCCATATGATTCCGCAGGTGCTCTTATTTAATATAAAAGGTGAAAAATTAAAAAAAATAAAAATGCTGTCTGCTGTGCTGAAAATTAAAGCGGTGGAAATTTCTCCCGATGATTTTGCGCAGACATTAGGCGCGCTTTCAGGATTGGAGGAAAAAACAGGAATTCGGCAGGAAAGCGCTTTTAGCGAAGAAATGCTTGTTATGGTTCATTTTAGCCGCGCCCATATGAACGCTTTTCTCGGTGGATTTAAACGGAACAAGATTCCGACGATTGCGTTGAAAGCGATGCTTACGCCTACAAATACCGGTTGGAGTGCCAACAGGCTTTTTGAAGAAATTTCGGCAGAGCAAAAGGCGATGCAAAAAGGAGAAAAACTGCATAAATGATTTTGGATAAATACGAACCTCAGTCTGTTTTCAGATTTTTTGAAGAAGTATGTTCCATTCCGCACGGTTCGGGCAATACAAAGAAAATCAGCGATTATCTTTTTAATTTTGCATGTAAGCGCGGACTTGATGTTGCGCAGGATAAGTTGAACAATATCATAATCAGGAAGCCGGCTTCACCCGGCTACGAAACCAGACCATCTGTGATAATACAGGGACATATGGATATGGTCTGCGAAAAGGAAAACGGCTACGAGATAGACTTTTTAAATGAAGGACTGCGTCTTTGTGGTGACGGCGAGTATATTTTTGCCGAGGGCACAACGCTCGGCGGGGACGACGGGATTGCCGTAGCTTATGCGCTTGCGTTACTGGAAACTGCTGAACCTATGCCGGCTCTTGAAGTGCTGATAACGGTTGATGAAGAGATAGGAATGCTCGGTGCGGCATATGTTGATATTTCATCTTTAAAGGGGAAGTATCTGCTTAATATAGACAGTGAAGATGAAGGTGTGCTTACCGTATCCTGTGCAGGAGGAACAACGGCTGTTCTGGAAATACCAATCAGCAAGGCGGACTTTCAAGGAACGATTTATACTATAACCGTAAGCGGCCTTTTAGGCGGTCATTCGGGAACGGAAATAAACCAACCAAGGGCGAACGCCAACAAGATTATGGGAGAAATTTTAGCTTCCGTTAAAACACCGTTTGCCGTAAAAAGTCTTTCGGGAGGAAATAAAGACAATGCGATACCGCGTTCATGTACTGCGGTTATATGCAGTGTATGTGCAATTGAATTTTCAGATATTATAGACGAAATTGTAAAGATGTGGAAATACTGTGAAAACGGCATTTCGATTACTGCGGAAGCAGTCAGCGGTGCGTGCATGGCAGTCGATTACGCGTCATCCGAAAAAATAACTGCGCTTTTGAATCAGCTTCCGAACGGTGTGCAGAAAATGAGCAGGGATATAGAAAATCTTGTTCAAACCAGCCTAAATCTCGGCATCATGCATATAAAAAACGATAAATTTACTTTATCTTTTTCAGTCAGAAGCAGTGTTGATGACGAAAAAGAGGAGCTTTGTGCCGAACTGAAAGAAGCGGCGGTTCAATGCGGTGGTACTTACAGCGAAAGCGGTGCATATCCTGCCTGGGAATATAAAAAAGACAGTCATTTAAGAGATGTTATGATTGATTCTTATGAAAAGCTATTCGGGGTTAAACCGAAAGTTGAAGCCATACATGCAGGACTTGAGTGCGGTTTACTGGCATCAAAAAAAAGCGGACTTGACTGCGTGTCTTTCGGTCCGGATATTCTGAATATTCATACTGCCGAAGAAAAGCTTTCTATTGTATCGGTACAGCGTACATGGCGGTGGCTGAGAGATACAATAGAAAATCTTAAGTAATAAAATAACAGGGAGATTCTTCATAAGGAAGAATCTCCCTGTTATTTTTTATGTTTTAACAATCTGAAATTAAAGATTTTCTATATCTTCCTGCGTAACAAGTTCAATTCCGTTGTCTGTTAGCAGTTTTTCCGCGCCTGCCGTATCGTTAACACGCATAACAACATATGCAAATTCATTTGAAACCGTGATAAACGCATACATATATTCAATGTTTATGCTGTTTTCTGCAAGTAGTTTCAGTGCGTTGGCAAGAGCGCCGGGTTTGTCGGGAATTTTAATTCCGGCAACTTCCGTTATGGAAACAACGCAGTTCTTGCTTGCTAAAGCCGCCTTACCCGTTTCCGCGTTGCTTACAATCAGGCGGAGTATACCGAAATCCTGTGTATCTGCAATACTCATGGCGCGAATATCCACATTCTGATCGGAAAGCGCATTTGTGATTTTTACGATTTGACCGGGTTCATTAGATGCAAAAATTGATAATTGTTTAATCATAATAGTCCTCCTTATTTCGTGTAAACATGGCGTTTGTCAATAACGCGAACTGCTTTGCCCTCTGATCTTGGTATCGAATCCGGAGAAACAAGCTTAACTTTCGGTTTGATTCCGAGAGCAGATTTAAATTCATCCTGAAGCTCTTTTTCCATTTTTACGATTTCGCTGGTTGTATCTGCAAAATGCTCTTCGTTCATTTCAATATGTACTTCAATAACATCAAGACTGCTCTGCCTGTCGACAATAATCTGATAGTTTGGAGAATGATGCATTCTCAAAAGCACCGCCTCAATCTGGCTCGGGAAGAGATTAACGCCTCTTACGATGAGCATATCGTCAACTCTGCCTAAAGGCTTGCTCATTCTGACAAACGTTCTGCCGCATTTGCATGGCTCGTGCGTGATGATGCCGATATCTTTTGTTCTGAATCTTAAAAGCGGAAAAGCCTGTTTTGTCAGGCAGGAGAAAACGATTTCTCCTTTTTCGCCGTCCGGAAGCTGCTCGCCGGTTTCCGGATCGATGATTTCTATCAAAAAGTGATCTTCATTTACGTGCATTCCTTTTTGTTCGGCACATTCGTACGCAACGCCCGGTCCGCAGATTTCAGTAAGTCCGTAAATATCATAAGCTTTGATATTCAGGCTTTTTTCAATATTTCTTCTCATTTCTTCTGTCCATGGTTCGGCGCCGAATATTCCGATGCGAAGTGGTATTTTGCTTGTGTCTATACCCGCTTTTGCAGCGCTTTCGCCGAGATACATTGCATAGGACGGCGTGCATCCGAGAACCGTTGAACCGAAATCGGTCATAATGGTAAGCTGACGCGCCGTGTTGCCGGAGGAAACGGGAATCGTGGTGCATCCGAGCTTTTGAGAGCCTCCGTGCAGACCAAGACCGCCCGTGAACAGACCGTAACCGTAAGAAACGTGAACTTTATCTTCTTTTGTTGCCCCGGCGGCAACGAGTTGACGGGCGCAAATCGTGTCCCAGATATCAAGATCATAATCAGTGTAGCCAACAACAATTTGTTTTCCTGTTGTACCGCTTGAAGCTTGTATTCTTGTTACTTCGCTCATTGGCACTGCAAACATCCCGTAAGGATATGTATCTCTCAAATCCTGTTTGCTTGTAAAGGGTAGTTTTTTTAGATCATGAAGGCTTTTGATGTCTTCCGGCTTAACCCCCGCTTTATCCATCCTTTCACGGTACAGCGGAACATGATTATAAACATGCTTAACTTGTTTAATGAGTCTGTGCGTTTGCAAACGATCAAGTTCTTCTCTCGAAGCCGTTTCAATTTCCGGGTTGAAATATCTGCCCATAAAATAAACCTCCGTTTTAATGGTTTAAACCAAGTTATATACCGGGATATTGTTGCGTCATATAAATCTTGATTCGATTGTTTTTTGAAAATTCAGCGTTGAATGGAGCTCCTGTCCGCGTTATATCCGAGCGCAAATGCTTGTTTATTCAGTTCCGTGAATTTAGGTTTCACGGTTTTTTCTATTGCCGAGATCCATTTATCGTAAGCTATATTGAAATTCCGCGCCAAACGTCCCATAAGCACGATATTTACGGCTTTTGGAGTTCCCGCTTGTTTGGCAAGCGAAAGTGCGTCAAGATCATCCACGTATACACCCTTTGCTTTTAACTCGTCAAGCACATGTTCCGGATACTTTGCAGAGCCGATGATAACGGGCATAGGATCCATCTGCTGTGTGTTTACGATGATTTTGCCGCCTTTTTTCAAATAAGAAGCATACCTTGCGGCTTCAAGTTTTTCAAATGATATAATATAATCGGCTTCGCCCGCGGAAATAATGGGCGAGTAAACTTTATTTTTATCAAATTTAACATAGGTTACAACGCTTCCTCCGCGCTGGCTCATTCCGTGAACCTCGGACACCTTAACATCATAACCTTCTTCGGTAAAAAGATGGCCGAGCAGATTGCTTGCAAGCAGGCTTCCCTGACCTCCTACACCGACTATCATAATGCTTTTGGCCATTATTTCTGCACCTCGCTTTCTATAGCGCCGAATGAGCAGAGCTGAGCGCATACTTTGCAGCCTGTACACTGCGTTGCGTCTATAACGGCTTTCCCATCTTTAAAGCTGAGTGCGGGACAACCGAGCCCCATACAGCGTTTGCAGCCTCTGCATTTTTCCTTGTCGATTCTTAACGGGTTTCCTTTTTTTACATATTTGAGTAACATACACGGACGTCTGGAAATGATAACAGACGGTTCCTTCGCGGCAAGCTCTTCTTTTAATATTTTATCGCATTCGCTGAGGTTGTAGGGATCTGCAATCCTTACTCTTTTTATGCCGACGGAACGGCAGAGCGCTTCCAAATTTATTTTGCCTGCGGGATCGCCTTTTATATTGTAGCCTGTGGTTGGATTTTGCTGATGCCCCGTCATACCCGTTATGGAATTATCCAAGATAATAACTGTTGAAGCGGACATATTGTAAGCAATGTTGATCAGACCTGTAACCCCGCTGTGCATAAACGTTGAATCACCGATGACGCAAACCGATTGATTCTCTTTGTGCGCGGCTTTGTTAAATCCGTGCAGACCGCTTACAGATGCACCCATGCAGAGCGTTGAATCCAGTGCACACAGGGGAGGCGTAGCCCCGAGTGTGTAACATCCTATATCTCCAAGTACGGTTACTTTATTTTTTGCGAGCGTATAATACATACCTCTGTGCGGACATCCGGCGCACATAACGGGAGGTCTGACCGGTATCTCGCTGTCCGCACATACGGTTTCGGGTTTTTCACCGAGAAGAACTTCGCGGATGGTCTGCTGGCTAAATTCTCCGAGCTTTGAAAAAATATTTTTCCCCTCTACATCAATTCCGATGCTTTTACAGTAATCTTCAATAATCGGGTCAAGTTCTTCAACAATAACAACGCGTTTGACTCCGGCAGCAAAATCCTGAATCAGTTTTTCAGGCATCGGATTTATCATTCCGAGTTTTAAAACACTTGCGCTGTCGCCGAGCGCTTCCTTAACATATTGATAGCAGGTGCCCGATGTGATGATTCCGAGTTCCGTTCCACCGTTTTCCACGCGGTTATAGGCGCAGGTTTCGGCATATTGCGCTAGCTTTTCCATTCTCGCTTCCACAATCGGGTGGCGTTTGATTGCATTGCCGGGCATCATAATGTATTTAGCCGGATTTTTTTTATATTCATATCCGTCAAATTTTACATGTTCGCCGAGTTCAACAATGCTTTGCGAGTGCGCCATTCTTGTGCACATCCTGAATAAAACAGGTGTGTCAAATTTTTCAGATAATTCGAATGCGCTCTTTGCAAACTGATAGGCTTCGTTTGAGTCCGCAGGCTCAAGCATGGGAACTTTGGAAGCAATGGCGTAATGGCGCGAATCCTGCTCATTCTGGCTGGAATGCATGGCAGGATCGTCTGCAACGCAGATAACCATACCGCCGGTAACTCCGGTGTATGAAAGCGTAAACAGAGGGTCTGCCGCCACATTTAAACCTACATGCTTCATACAGCAACAACTTCTTTTTCCTGCCAATGAAGCGCCGAAAGCAACTTCCGCAGCAACTTTTTCATTTGGGGCCCATTCGCTGTAAACATCATCGTATTTTGATATAAATTCTGTTATTTCGGTTGACGGCGTTCCGGGATAGCTTGAAACAAGATTCAGTCCTCCGTCATATAGACCGCGCGCAACCGCTTCATTTCCAATCATAAGTTTTTTCATAATAAGCGTAATACGATACAGTATGTTTCAAAAAAATAAGCATTACGTTTTGAAGCGTATCGTTTCCTTTCTGTTATTTATCCGTATTTCTTAAATCAATGATTCTTTTTGCTTTGCCTTCGTATCTCTTAATTGAGCGCGGACCTACAAGCGTCACTTTGGCTTTGATACCGAGAACTGTGTGGAGTTTGCTGATTACTTTTTGCCTCAAATCTTCAAGGGTAGCGTAATTTTCAAGCAGTCCGCCGTCAATGATTTCAACTTTAACCTCAAGATAATCGGTGTAGTTGCTTCTTGTGAGAATCAGTTCGTAATGCGGAGATATTCCGTCTATTCCTGCAATAACGCTTTCAATGGCGCTCGGAAAAACATTGACGCCTCTGATTTTAAGCATATCATCGCATCTCCCGCGTACTTTGTCCATTCTTGCATGGGTACGTCCGCACTTGCATGGTTCATATGTAAGATTCGTTATATCTTTTGTGCGGTAACGCAGAAGAGGCATGCCTTCTTTTGTAAGTGTGGTAACAACCATCTCTCCGTATTCGCCTTCGGGCAGAATCTCTCCTGTGTCGGTATCAATTACTTCGGGCAAGAAGTGGTCTTCGGCAAAATGCAGACCGCACCTGTATTCGCATTCACCTGACGCTCCGGGACCGCCTATTTCGCTTAGACCCCAGTTGTCTGTGGAAAACAGACCAAAGCCTTTTTCAATTTTATTGCGCAACTCTATTGTACAGCCTTCCGAACCGAACAGGCCTATGCGGAGTTTTATATCGTCTTTTGTATAGCCGAGTTCTTTTGCCACTTCGCTCATATACATTGCATAGGATGGAGTTGCGATAAGCACGGTTGAACCGAAATCGCTGAGCATCATACATTGCTTTTCGGTATTCCCAGATGATATGGGAATAACACTGCATCCGATTTTTTCCAGACCGTAATGAAGACCGAGTGCGCCTGTAAACAAACCGTAACCAAACGATATCTGCGCAACGTCTTCGTCGTTGACGCCAACTGCAACGGCCAGCCTTGCAACGCAGTCGCTCCAGTTGTCAAGATCACGGCGTGTATAGCAGACGGGTGTCGGTTTGCCGCTTGTTCCGCTGGAAGCGTGAATCCTGACGATATTTTTAGATGGTGCTGCAAACAGTCCGCGCGGATAATTCGCCCGTATATCATCCTTTGTGGTATAGGGAATATACTGAATGTCAGATAGTGTTTTTATTTTATCTCCGGTAATTCCGAGTTTGCCGAGTCTTTCTGCGTAAAACGGAACGTTTGCTATGCAGTAGTCAACCGTTTGTTTTAATCTTTTAAGCTGTAACTGTTCCAACTCTTTCCTCGGCATGGTTTCAATTTCTTTTTGAAAAAACATGTATATCTTCCTTTCCTGAAAACAGGTTTGTAAATTGCTTGCGATTTTTCTGCAAAGAATATATAATATTTATTTGAGCTTTAAAATATATTGTGAAAGGCAAAATTATGATTATTGATTTTCATACGCATGTTTTCCCTGACAAAATTGCGAAAAAAACAATAAAATATTTAATGCATAAAGGCGGGATTTCATCTTATGGAAACGGAAACCTTGCTTCGCTTGAAGCGGCAATGAAAAAAGCGAAAACCGACTTGGCAGTCGTGATGCCTGTGGTTACCAATCCCAAGCAGTTTGATTCTGTAAACAGATTTGCCGCCGAAATCAGCAAAAGGGAAGGAATCGTATCGTTTGGGGGAATCCATCCGAACTGCGGAGATATAAAAGAAAAACTCAGTTTCCTTAAATCAGAGGGATTCAAAGGCATAAAACTGCATCCCGATTATCAACAAACCTATATCAATGATAAAAAAATGCTTAGGTTGATAGAAACGGCGCTCGGTATGGATTTTTATATTACCGTTCACGCGGGGCTCGATCCTGCTTATCCAGATGAAATACATTGTCCACCCGAGCAGTCCGCAAAAATGATAAAGCATATTTACGGAGGATGTAACAACGTTCAGCCGAGAATCATACTTGCACATCTGGGCGGGTACTGCCAATATAACGATGCGGAAAAGTATCTTGTAGGACTTCCGGTTTATCTCGACCTTGCCGTTATTTTGAATCATGCGCCCAAAGCGCAGATTGAACGAATAATTAAAAATCACGGGGCTGATAAAATCCTTTATGCCAGTGATTTTCCGTGGAGCGATTTAAACGCGGATATAGAAACATTCAATTCTTTAAAAGTTACGGATGACGACAAAGAGAAAATTCTCTGCCGCAACGCCTGTAAAATTCTCGACATGAAGCAGTAAATTATCGGATTTCCGTTTTCATAATTGTAATTAACTAATATATATTTTATATTAAATGAAATAATATTTCAACATGTATTGTTAAAAACATTGTGGCAATTTAAATACAAGGGAAAGGATTTGTTGAAAAAGGTAAATGAAAGCTGTCTTATTTTTTATTTAAGACAGCTTTCATTGTTTTATTTGAAACAAAATCTGTGTACTTAATGCCTTTAATTAACCGTTGCGGGGATTTCTTTTCCAATCCACATATTTTCCCATTTTTGTCCGGCGATTTTTTCACAGATCTTCTTTTCTTCGTCTGTAAGCGTGGTTGTGCCGGTTTCTTTTTTCTCTTTTATGGCACGCTTAATCAGAGCATGGTCGGTTTTGGTCATCTTGTATTTGTATGCGGAGATGATTGAACAGATTATAAACAGTATCGGAAGAACCGCATACGTGAAACGGACACCGAAAATGGCGGTCGGAGAATTTGTCTGTGCGTTGGCGTTAAAGCCGAAGGCTCCGAGAATAAATCCGGTTACCGCAGCTGAAAGACCGCTTACTATTTTTTTGATAAGTGTGGAGAACGTGGAAATTTTACCCTCACGCCTTTCTCCTGAAATCATTTCGTCAACATCTGTAATATCCGGGAATATATTTCCGGTTACGCTGTTGACCCCTGCGAGGCCGAAATTATAAAAAATATAAACAAGAATCAGCAGAAATTGCGGGCTTCCTTTTTTGACCGTAAAGCTTAAAAGCAAGGCCAGAATGATAAACGGCAGTTCAATTTTGGCGGGCGCCTGTTTGCTGAAGTTAACAGATATGACATAATTTAGTGGAAAGCCTGCCGCTTCGCCCGCCTGTGAAATGAAGTTGGTGATTGTGTAAAGCCCTACCATTCCCGCGACATTGCAAAGGAAATAATATGATGTGTTTGAAATAAATCCCAGTGCGATACAGTTAAAAAAACTTAATGCAAAATACTGCCTGAACGCTTTGCTACTAAGTATGGATTTATATTCTGCAATAAATTCACTGAAATTGAACGGCGGCTGTTTTTCATGGAGCGAGCTCGGTTCTTTTGTACCGAAAAATGTTGCTATTAAAGGAAGCGAGAAGAAAAGGCACAGAACGATTCCCATAATCATAAATCTGTTTTTGAAAGATGCATCAAATTCGGGTGTGTTGCCCAAAGCACTGAACACCGAACTGATAACGGATTTTCCCTCTCTTTTTGTATAGCTGAGAATAAGTGTTGCTATCAGGAAAGAGCCTTCCGTTCCTATGGCGTCTATAATTGTTTTCATGGCGTTGTACTGTGTACGCAGATTGTATTTCGGCGCAAGCACGGGAAGCATCGCCGTGTGCGGAACAACAACAACCGTGTATGCCGTGCTGAAAAGCATATAGGCAACAATAAAATAAATCATTTTAACGGTAGTGTTATCATTGTCTATTCCGAAAGAATACCACATCATAAAATATGTAATTGCAACGGGGACAAGACCCATAATTAGATAAAGACGGTGTCTGCCGTATTTTGAACGCGTTCTGTCTGTGATAATTCCCATTGCCGGATCGGTAAATGCATCGCAGAGTTTTGCGCACAGAACCACGATGCCTGCCTGTGAGGTGGACAGCCCCTCGACTTTTGTCAGAAATGGTATCAAAAACAGTCCGATGATGTAAAAAGAACCGTTTGCGAGAAATACTGCCCAGTTATAGTTAATCATGGAAGGCAGTGAGGATTTGAAATCACTGTCAAATCCCAGGAAGGAGAGGATTTTGTTTCCTGCTCCGGACTTTTCTTTATGCATCTTTTCCTCCGTTTTCACATTATATTAGCCGCTATAAAAGGATATTTGCCGAAAGCGTCTTCAACATTATCATAAACATGGTCGTACTCTTTGCCGTTGAATCTGTTGTAAACCGTTATTCTTTCATTGTCCGTTACGCGATAGGCAACGGTATGAATGGAACTCATCATTGCTTTTCCTGTCCAGAAAGAGATAACACCGTATTTCCCTTTTGGAGCGTATTTCAGAAAATTGCTTTTTTTCTTTATGGTTGTAACCGGGATATTATGTCTTTTGAAGTAGTGGGAGAGCACGTAAACGTTCGTTCCGAAAAAGCCGCACAGAATATTTCCGTATCTGTAAACCTCTTTGGCAATTTCACACAGAGGCTGAGGTTTTCCGTACATTTTCAGCAGATTGTATATTCCTATAATTTCACACCCGCACCAGCCAAAACTGAAAAAGCCGTAACGGTAATTTGCCACCGTTCCCGCTGCCTGTGCGTTAATCATTCCTGCGGGAAGATCTTTTTCAAAAGTTTTATTATGGCGATAATTGAATCTTTCAAGCATATTTTTCTCCTTTCGGCGAATATAACGGTTTAGCCCTTTGATTTAATCATTATACAATAAAAGTTATCATATTGCAAAAAAGTACACAGAGGAATGATTGACAAGAGATTTTGCTTACGTTATAATTTAAACATAAATTCGACAAAGACGGTTTCCCGTCTCTAAGGCGGGTGGATTGCTTTTTCAAAATCAGCGGCGGGAAACAATTCCTTTTGATGCTTAAACAGTTGCGTTGTTCTTTGCCGCGTTATTTAACGCGGCAAAGCCCTTATTAGAAAATTTTTGGAGGATATTATATTATGCAGTACAGAATATATGGCGAGTCGTTGCCTGCGGTTGAAATTCAGCTTCAGCAGGGTGAGGCAATTTTTACGGAATCGGGCGGAATGAGCTGGATGAGCTCATCGATGAAAATGGAAACGAATATGAGAGGCGGAGTTTTCGGCGGAGTCGGCAGAATGTTTTCCGGAGAAAGTCTTTTTATGGCAACCTATACCGCACAGACGGGAAACGGAATGATAACGCTTTCTTCTTCTTTTCCGGGCTCTATTATTCCCCTTGATCTTTCCGGCGGAAAAGAATATATCTGTCAGAAAACGGCATTTCTCTGCGCACAGCCTACGGTTAATTTATCTGTTGAATTTACCAAAAGAATTTCAAGCGGTTTTCTGGGAGGCGAGGGATTTATTCTTCAGAAACTCAGCGGATACGGAACGGCATTTATTGAAATTGATGGCTGTGCAAAGGAATATGAGCTTGCATCGGGAGAGCAACTTGTTGTCAGCACGGGGAATGTTGCGGCGTTTGAGTCGACGGTTTCCTATGAAGTCAAAACGATTAAAGGCTTCAAAAATGTGCTTTTCGGTGGGGAAGGATTATTCAATACTGTGCTTACGGGGCCGGGCAAAGTTTATCTTCAGACGATAATTCTGCTGGATTTTGCATCGAAAATCATTCCTTATATCCCTTCCTCTTCGTCAAACTGAGTGAATGACTTGCTCGTATACTTTGGTGTACGGGCTTTTTTGCAACCGTTGGTTGCACATTTGAAAAGCAAAGTTTATGGTATTTTTTATCGTTTGATATTAAACTGATTGTTAAACAACCTATTACTGCGGGGAGAAACGAGATGAATATGGAAATCGCGAATAAATTATATGAGTTAAGGCGTGAAAACGTGTTATCGCAGGAGGCGTTGGCGGAAAAACTGAATATATCCAGGCAGTCTGTTTCAAAATGGGAAAGGGGAGAATCAAGTCCCGATACGGATAATCTGATTGCGCTTGCAAAACTTTATGATATTTCTTTGGATGAACTGCTGCTGAACAATTCTCGCGGAGCGGAAAAAAACGAATCCGAACCGAATGCATGCACAAAAGATGCCGATTTCGTTACAGAAGAACATTCTTGTTCGGAGAAAAACAGGGAAGAACGCAAAGGTCATAATTTTATAGATATAGATGATGGACAAAACACTGTTAAAATCGGAACGCAAGGCATTTGTGTGAATGAAAAAGAGGGAAATACGGTTAAAATAGATAAAAACGGCGTATATGTTAATGGCGGTGCGGCTGATGATCATATTTTCACCGAGGGCAAAAAGAAAAATAAGTTTATGGTTTTTCCTTATCCTGTGTTAGTTGTAATTTTATTTTTAGTGCTCGGGTGTACGCTTAAAGTATGGAGCACGGCATGGCTGTTGTTTTTGACTATACCTCTTTACTATACTTTGATTGAAGCGATAGAAAGAAAAAATGCAAATATTTTTTGCTATCCGGTTTTTACGACTCTTATCTATCTTTGTATGGGATTTTTCCTGCATTTATGGGCATGGGGATGGATCGTGTTTTTAACCATTCCGATATATTATGCATTCTGTCCGCACAAAGAGGAACACAAAGAATAGATTTTCAATTTACGCATTAAGGATTAAACCGAAAATGAGGCAAAACGAAAGGAACTGAAATTTCCAAAGAGTAATAAAGAAAAATCGTAAAAAAGAAATGTAACTTATGTAAAGATGTCCCCGCCTCTAAGGCGGCGGGCGCCGTTTTCGAAATCAGAGGGATATAACTCCATCTGATTTCTCAGACAGCTGATGTTCTTTGCCGCGTTGAATAGCGGAAAGCCCATTATTGAAACAACAGAACCGATTTGCAGTTGCAGGTCGGTTCGTTAATTTTGACAAAATTATAAAAAGAATATATTATTGATTTAAAAATGAATGTGAGGTGTGCTTATGCCGTTACAGATAATCAGAAATGATATAACAAAGATGGAATGTGATGCGATTGTCAACGCTGCCAATTCAACACTTTTAGGCGGCGGGGGAGTCGACGGTGCGATACATAGGGCAGCAGGCAGGGGCTTACTGCGGGAATGCAGGAGGCTTGGCGGTTGTAAAGTCGGTCAAGCCAAGATAACAAAAGGATATAAATTACCTTGTAAATATATTATACATACTGTCGGTCCGATATGGAAGGGCGGTAACAATCATGAAAAAGAATTACTGGTATCTTGCTATAATCATTCACTTGCTCTTGCTAAAGAGAATAACTGTGCGTCTGTTGCATTTCCTTTAATTTCATCGGGAGTTTATGGATATCCTATGGATAAAGCAATGAAAGCCGCAGTTGATACTATCGGCTCATTTCTGTTGCATAATGATATGCTTGTGTATATCGTTGTTTATAACAAAAACGCCGTAAATATAGGCAATAAGCTGTTTACAGACATTGCAGAGTACATAGATGATAACTATGCAGCTGAGCATACGGACATTAACTATGAGCAAATGTGTCAGGCACAGTGCAGTATGACTTATTCCGAAAGAAAATACGTTGAAGTTCAGGATACTGTTGGTGAAGCGTTGTCTGTACAGCCGTTTGAAAGTGAAAGTAAACTCGGTCTGGAGGAGATACTTGATAATATGATTGACGAAAGCTTTTCTCAAATGCTGTTGCGCAAGATTGATGAAAACGGAATGACTGACAGTGAATGCTATAAAAAAGCGAATATCGATCGAAAGCTGTTTTCGAAAATACGCAGTAATCCACAATACAAACCAAGCAAAATAACGGCAATAGCCTTTGCGATTGCGCTTGAGCTTTCACTTGATGAAACGAAAAATATGCTGATGAAAGCGGGATTTGCATTATCGCACAGCAACAAGTTTGATATTATTATTGAATATTTTATCAGTAAGGGTAACTATAATATCTTTGAAATCAACGAGGCGCTTTTTGCCTTTGACCAATGCTTGCTTGGTGCGTAATTTTGTCGCATTACAGGCGACCAAGTGATGTTAAAACCTCTGTATAATGAGCTTGTAAGGCTGAAAACAGCCAAAACATAAATTCATTATACGGAGGTTTTTTCTATGAAAAAGACAAATAACAACATCACGGAATTGGTGTTTATCCTTGATCGTTCAGGCTCTATGGGCGGACTTGAGAGCGACACAATCGGAGGCTTTAATTCACTTATTGAAAAACAGAAAAAGCAGGACGGCAAGTGTTATGTTTCAACTGTGCTTTTTGACAATTACAGCGACGTTATTCACGACAGAGTTGAACTTGAAAGCATTAATCCTATGACCGACAAGGATTATTATGTGCGTGGTTGCACGGCACTGATTGACGCTGTCGGCGGAGCAATTCACCACATTGGTAATATTCACAAATACGCAAGAAATGAGGATGTGCCGGAGCATACAATGTTTGTGATTATGACAGACGGTTATGAAAATGCAAGCCATATCTACACAAGAGATAAAGTTAAAGCAATGATTGAGCGTCAAAAGAAAAAGTATGGCTGGGAATTTCTTTTTATTGGTGCAAATATTGATGCGGTTGAAACAGCAAGCCGCTTGGGCATCGGTGAGGACAGGGCGGTGAATTATCATGCCGATAGTCAGGGAACGGGTGTTGTTTATGATACTGTTGCTGAAACAGTTTGCTGTATGCGTGCCTGTTCTCAGATTTCAGATGATTGGAGCAATAAGATAAACGAAGATTACAAAAACAGGAAATAAACAGACAATAAACAGACAAGACTTTCGGTTTATCCGGAGGTCTTGTCTGTTTAAAAAGCAGAGCGCGCAAGCTTCTGATTTTCGAATAACAAATAAAAGGTACATAAATATTTATATTTATAAATATATAAAAATGTTTAATTTTATATTTACAATTTATATATTTAAATATATAAATTTTAATAATTTGAAATAATTGTGGAAATAAAGTAAAAATTTAATAATAAATTTTAAAAAAATAGATTGACATATTTATAATTTTAGATATATAATATTAGTAATATTTAATTATGAGGAAGATATGAACAGAAATTCGAAAAAATTGTCTGCATCTCAAAACCGAAGCTGTGTTTCGGGCGCAAGGGTTTTTAAAGCGCTTGGTGACGAGAACAGATTAAGAATTGCCGCAATGCTTGCAACAGGGGAAACAAATGCGTGCGATTTGATGGATGAACTGAATATATCGCAGCCAACGTTATCTCATCATTTAAAAATTCTGACTGATGAGGGTGTAACAAGGTGCGAAAAAGACGGGAAATGGCGTATATACAGCCTTACGGATTTGGGTAAAGCAGCGGTTGAGTTTCTTTTTAATATGACGTGAGAAAAGTATGAATAAAAAATATATCAGTGAAAAAACTTTGAAAAATAACAATCTCCTTGTTTTACTGCTTGTAGCCATAACGGTTTTTATAAACTGGGTTTGCAATTTTGGGGAATTTTAGCGGGCGCAATTCGGGTTCAAGCCAAATAGGGAGAAAAACCTGATAATGTGCCTTTTGGTGATATACAGTGCTAAAAATACTTGTCAAGCGTCAGTTGAATTGCGTTTTTGCCTTATCTGTCATCAAAAATTCATGCATTTTAGGTGCAGGGCTGTTTTGTAAAGCAGAACTTTTTATCTCCATACGGCTAAACCCTTCTCCGATAAAGCAGTAAATGTTTTGATTTTGCATATTTTCCGGCGTAAAATATATTACGCCGGAACGGTATGCATTTTTCTGATTAACGGCTATGAACAGTTTAAATGAAACATGGCGGTTGATCCGCCGGAAACGAAGGTGAAAAATATGCCGAAAAAAAAGAAAATCACAAACTGCGAAGCTTGTGATAATTACGAGTATGATTATGATATGGACTGCTGGGTTTGCAGTATGGAGCTTGATGAAGATGAAATGTATCATTTTTTAAGCAACGATTTCAGTCATTGTCCTTATTTTCAGATGAAAGACGAATATCGGATTGTGAGGAAACAAAACTGATGGTATGTTCAATATGTCCGAGAGAATGCGGGAATAGAATTAACGGCTTCTGCGGAGTCGGCAAGGATATTATTGTTTCTCGCATAGCGCCGCATGATTGGGAAGAACCTGTTATAAGCGGAAAAAACGGATCGGGCGCTGTGTTCTTTGCGGGCTGCAGTATGCGGTGCGTGTTTTGTCAGAATATTGAAATATCGCAAGGGCTCAAGGGAGAGAAAATTTCTTTTGATGAGCTTTGCAGACGGTGTGCAAAACTTGCTGCAAGCGGCGTGCATAATATCAATTTTGTAACGCCGAGTCACTATGTGCCCGTTGTTCGTTCCGTAATTGAAAGCTGTAGCTTTACACTGCCCGTTATTTATAACAGCGGTGGCTGGGATAAAGTGCAGTCGCTGAAAACGCTTGCCGGTATGGTGGATATATATCTTCCCGATTTTAAATATGCCGATGATTCGCTCGCACAGATTTACAGTGGAGTAAACGGTTATTTTCAAACTGCGGTTTCAGCCGTTGACGAAATGTACCGTCAGGTTGGAGACGTGGCATTTGATAATTACGGAATGATGACAAAAGGTCTGCTTGTCCGTCATCTCGTTCTACCGAATCATCTTGAAAATACGTATCGCGTTCTCGATTGGTTCTCAGATTTCAGCCGCGGAAGAAAAATACTGTTTTCCCTTATGAGCCAGTATACGCCGCATGGCTGTTTAAAGGCTTTTCCAAAACTGCAGAGGGAACTCACTGCTGATGAATATTACAAAGTTTCTTCTTATATGGGACTGCTTGGCATAAAGGGTTTTGTCCAGGAGGAAGGGAGCGCAGATGAAAAATATATTCCATCGTTCTTGCGTTGACGGGAGTCGAAATCAAACAGGCTTAAACATAGAGTGAAACGCGAATCGGCAAAACAGTGCGGCGCAACCGTTGGAATATTGCAAACAACATCATCGGTGATTACAAACCGATGAGATGATGTTGTTTTATTTATATTTTTTTGGATTTGAGGTGAGTCCCAGAATATAATCTGTGCTGGTGTCAAAATAATCGGCTAAATCGCAAAGTGTTTGCAAAGGTATATCTCTTTGTGCGTTTTCATATCTGGAGTAGCAAACTTGCGAACAGTTCAGATACAGTGCAAGTTCCTTTTGTTTGATATCTCTGTCTTCACGCATTTCTTTTAAGCGCAGTTTCATAAACATCACCGCTTTTATTATATGAAATACCATAATGGTATATTGACTTATATACCAAAATGGTATATAATGCTTATAATATGTTCCAAGCAAAGGAGGAGGATTTTTATGGAACAGGTTAACATTCAGAATCAGCAGTTTCCTGCAGGAAACGCCAGGCAGCTTAAGGATAGCAGATCACTTGTAAAATATATACTGCTTTCCCTGATAACACTGGGCATATATTCTTTAGTATGTTTCGGCAATATGTCCAGCGAGATTAACCTTACTGCCAGCAGATACGACGGTAAAAAGACGATGAACTATTATCTTCTATTTTTCCTCGTCGGACCGATAACACTTGAAATCGGAACGATAGTATGGACACATAAGTTTTGTTCGCGTCTCGGAGCAGAAGCGGCTCGCCGCGGTACGGGAGTAAAATTCGGCGCGGCGTATTTTTGGCTTTGGGATATTCTCGGAAGTCTTATAATCGTAGGACCTTTTATTTATAAATATAAACTGTTTAAGGCGATGAATGCAGTAAACGCAGATTTCAATGCAAAAGGAATTTGAAAAAAATTATGGAATGAATAAAATCAGCCTCATATAAAAAGCGAAACGATATTCATCTATGCACGCTGAAAGTGTTCCGAGTATTGCGCCTTTGATTAAAACGAACAAAAAAGCAGAACGGTACTCCGTTCTGCTTTTAATGATTTAATTTTTTAATAAAGCCGATTTAAATCAGTATTTATTCCGCTGCGCCGGTTGACCCGAAAACAACATCAATTTTATGAGCAACAACTTCTTCAATAAGATCACGTGCGGGAGTGAGATACTGACGCGGATCAAAATGCGTGGGATTGTCTTTAAGATGTTTGCGTATAGCGGCAGTCATGGCAATGCGGATATCGGAATCAACATTGATTTTACAAACTGCCATGGAAGACGCTTTGCGGAGCATTTCTTCGGGGATACCAATAGCGTCCGGCATTTTTCCGCCATATTCATTGATAAGTTTAATATGATCCTGGTTGACAGATGAAGCGCCATGAAGAACGATTGGAAATCCGGGCAGTCTTTTTGAAACTTCTTCAAGAATATCAAATCTGAGCTGCGGTTTCTGTCCGGGTTTGAACTTATAAGCGCCGTGACTGGTTCCGATTGCAATTGCCAGCGAATCAACTCCTGTGCGTTTCACAAAATCTTCAACTTCTTCGGGGCGTGTGTAAGACGCATTGTCGCTGTCAACCGAAACTTCGTCTTCTACACCTGCAAGTGTTCCGAGTTCTCCTTCAACAACAACGCCGTGTGCATGCGCATAATCCACAACCTTTTTGGTCAGCGCAATGTTTTCTTCATATGGAAGAGAAGATCCGTCAATCATAACGGAAGTGAAGCCGCCATCGATGCAGGATTTGCAGGTTTCGAAATCAGGACCGTGGTCAAGATGAAGCGCGATAGGTATTCCGGTTTCTTCCACAGCGGCTTTAACCATTGCCGTAAGATAACCATGCGAAGCATATTTTCTCGCGCTTGATGAGCATTGAAGAATAACAGGGGCATTTAATTTTTTTGCAGCTCTTGTTATGGCTTGAACAATTTCCATATTATTTACGTTAAAGGCGCCGATTGCATAACCGCCTTTGTATGCTTTTTCAAACATTTCTTTTGTTGTAACAAGTGGCATTGATAATAGTCTCCTTTTTTTTAATTAAGCAAGTTTATTATATCCTATAAGCGGACGAAATACAAGTCTGCTTTGTTATATTTTTTCAGCAATTTCAGGATGCTTTCTTATGTACTGAAAAAGATACTGCTGGGCAATGCCTTTAAACGGTTCAATCTGTGCAGGAAGTCCGTTCGGATAAAGCGTCATAACTCTTTTAACCCATACGTCTATCGGAAAGGCGTCCGTACGTCCGTAAGCAAACAGCAGAACGCACTGGGCAACTTTGCACCCCACGCCTTTAATGTTTAAAAGTTCCTGCTGAGCTTCATCGGTACTCAAACTGAAAAGTTTTTCTAAGTCAACCGTTTTTGACGCGGTTTTCCGGGCGGCGTCTAAAATATATTGATTCCTAAAACCGGCGCGTATCGGTGCTAGGTCCTCGCAGGAAAGACCCGCAAGTCTTTCAGCAGTCGGAAACGTATAATCATCTTCGGCTTTTTCTCCGAAATTTTCACACAGCCTTTTGATTATTCCCTTTATTCGCGGAATATTGTTGTTTTGACTGATTATAAAAGAACAGAGCGTTTCCCATGGCTCCTGTTTTAAAATGCGTATGCCGTAGTTTTCATCCCGCGATTTTTTCAGGAGCTCATCGCTTTCAAAAGTGGTCAGTAGAGTATCATAATCGCGTCCAAAATCAAAATAATCAAACCACAGCGATTCAAAATCGGATTGATTTGCACCGTTCATTTCTATCGTATCTTCATTTTGGCGAATCCGCAGATATTTTCCGTATGCAACGCCGCACCATTCGCCAGAATCGTTTTTGTCAAAACGAAAAGCCTGACCACAGTTAAAAATTAAGTCAATATTTGTGCATTTCGTAGCTTTTATAATTGTTTTATCATTTTCATATGTAATATCCATTCAAAACACCTGATAGAATTCAAAAGAGAGCTTGTTCCGTTATTCAATGCGGAAAAGGGACGTGTCAGAGGTCTGAACAATCAGAACGGCTGTTTTTGTTTGCGTTATATTTTATTTTCAGCGTTGGGTTAAGCCAAATAGGGAGAAAAAACGAATAATGATTGTTAGTTGTAATATTTCGTTAAAAATGTTTGTCAAGAGGATGCTTGACTTCGCATTTTGTCTATAAGAGCAATTTATTCCTATCCGAGTTAAAACTTTTTTCAACATATTTTGCATTGTTGAATATGTTAATAAATCTGTGGAACAGCCTTTTATACATAGTTTCACGAAAAAGTTATTAACATTTTTAACAACGTTTTCCACATTCACAGATTGATTAACAAAGAATAAAGATGTTGAAATTCAATAATAATAATTATGAATTTAAATTTTTGGAGGATATGTATGATCAAGGGCGTAAACAGACAAGTGGTGGAAGTCAGCCAGCCGAACAGTCAGTATTTTGAAAGGATTTTATATATAGTTAAGCCTGAATTTTCGGATTTAAATCAGTCAAAGCTTATGAATGAGGCAAACAAATTGAATCAAAGCGGAGAGAAACCGCCGAAGTTCAAAACGAAAAAATCCCATTCATTGCTCTTTGCCGCCATTGCGGTTTTAGCGGTAGCGGCAATCATTATAACCTTTACGGTTTTGGCAAAATAAAAAAGGAATACGCAAACCCGCCGATACATAACAGCGTCGGCGGGTTTTTATATATCGTTTTTATTCTGTTGTCTGTTGTGCTTCACTGAAATACATATGAATATCCGATATGCATTGATTCGAATAAGTAAATACTGCCGTTTCCGAAGCTGAATCATAAACACCCTGTGCCTCGATGATTTTATCTTTTATATCTGCCGACGCAGCGTACAGAATGGCATCAACATTTGCTATATAGTCATCCGTCGTTATATTTGTGGAATTGAAATAATCAGAGATTTTTGCAAACACTTCTGCATTTCCGGTTATATTTGAAGGGATAAACAATTGATTAATTGCCGCCGCAATAAGCTGGCACTGACGTGTATATATTTTTGTGCCGCCGCCTTTCCATTCTGGATAGCGGATAAGCTTTGCAAAAGAATCGCCGTTTAAATTTGTTTTCCCGGCAGGAAGGCTTATGCTGAAATCTATGGTTGAATACGAAACGTCTTCCGGAACGTCAAATGTAACAGAGTCTCCGTATTCTGCTATGATTCCACGCAGTCCCCTTTGAGAAAAGCTGATATAACGGTCAATCTCAATATCAAACAGCGATTCGGCGGAAAGTTCGATTTGAGAAGGTCCGCCTATTTTAAATTGTTCATACAGCGTTTTTCCGGAGTCATCTTTTGTATAAATCGGAAGCGAGGTTAAATACATATTGTTATTTGTGAAGTCGTATTTTAAAAGAAAAAATCCGTACGGAATAGTGCCTCCGCTTGAATTCAGCGTGAGCAGAATATTTGTGCTTCCGCTGATGTCTTTTATTTCTTTTTTTGTTGTGTTTGCTTCATTTGATGATGTTTGGGACGTGCTTTCTCCCAAAAACATATTGCCGATGCTTCCGTATTTTGAAACCACAAATATGTACGTTACCGCCATTGCCGTTAAAATCAGTGCGATTAAAGCAATCAGTATATTTCTTGTGAATGTATTGAATCCACGGTTGGGATCGTTGAAAGTATTTCTTGTGCGTCTTTTTTTCATTCTGCAACACTTTCCGGTAAGGCAGGTTTTATTCTTTATTTGGTTTAAACCAATTATAAAAAAAAGCAGATTATTTATCAATAAAAAATCAAAGTTGTAACCATATTGTAAAATTTTACAAAAAGGATTGTGTCCGTTCTTTTATTATGATAAAATCCTAATATATAACGAATTCCTGTTAAATAAAGAGGTATTACAAAATGAAAAAAATTTTTGCACTGTTCGTTTTCATTGTTTTAATATGCTTGGGTGTTTTCAGTTGTGCAAAAGACGAAAGCGCAGATTCGATTCCGACGGTTAAGGAAACAGAAAATAAATATCAGTCTGCTGTTTTCCCTGAAGATGAAAAACTGGAGAGTATATATAAAATGCTTGAAACCGAAATTGCGCCGTATATCAGCCGTATATCAAATCTTAAAATTCATGGTAAAGAAAGCGATTTTAAAGCGGATTCCGAGTCATTAAAAAAAGGAATAGAAAATTTGATTGCACAGCAGGAGCAGTTTAATAAAACATATGATGACGATAAATACATCGTGCTTTTGGGCGTGTATAATAAAATGTGTGAAAACGGCAGGCTTGTTATAAAGGATATAACTGCGGCAAACGGTAATTCCGATAAGTTTTCTATGAAAAATCTGGATAACTTCAGCGTAAATTATTATGATTATAAATCGGTTTTTACAGGTAACACGGAACAGTAAAGAGAACTCCGTTAAGATGTTTGGTGTAGTTTTTCGTGGTACAACCGATCAAAAAATAGAACGCCGCCATAAAGCGTTCTATTAGAAAATTTAATTAAAAAAGTATTGACTAAAAATGTTTTATATGATATATTTATTGAGCGTTAAAATTGTGCTGGTGTAGCTCAGTTGGTAGAGCAGCTGATTTGTAATCAGCAGGTCGGGGGTTCAAGTCCGTCCACCAGCTCCACTTTAATG
>CAZURV010000010.1:0-63720 GCA_964623515.1 uncultured Eubacteriales bacterium
GCCGAAAATCCCGCTGATTTTTCGCATTCCGGGCTTTCTGGCATTCCGGGCGGTCGCAATACTGCTGATGCTTTGAATTCCGAATAAAGAATCGTCCGCAATGGTGGCAGCATATCATGATTCCTTCCGGCCGTTCGCCCTCCTTGCCGAAATTCTCCGGTGCGGGATCTTCCGACATCATCCTCGCCAGTACATACCACGCAATATCAAACACGGAATTCACATCGGCGGAGAATACCAGCCTGTTATTCTGCGGATTGACCTTCAGACGTAGCCGAAAATCCGGGATGCAGTCTATCAGGCATTCACGCAGTTTTTCATATTCGCCATACGGCTCTGTAAAAAATTCTCCCGCCGGCAGACCCGGAACAACACAACCCGGTTATATTTTAAAATCCGATCTTGCTTCACAGTACAGACATCGATAAATTTTATGCTTTCTGTCAGTCAGCTTGAAAATATGCGGAAGTTCCTGCTCCTGCGTTGTAATACAGCGCGGATTTTTACATTGTATGATTCCTTTTACGGTTTGTGGAAGTTCAAGATGCTTTTTCTCTGCCAGCCTGCCGTTTTTTATAATGTCAACGGTTATGTTTGAATCAATATAACCTAAAGCGTCGAGATCAACATCCAGATCCGCGTCTATTTTGATAATATCTTTTTTGCCCATTTTTTTGCTCTGCACGTTTTTAATGATTGCAACCGAACAGTCAAGCGCATCAAGATTCAGCAATTCATATATTTCCATACTTTTGCCTGCCATAATATGGTCAATCACGATTCCGTTCCTTATTGAGTCTATATTCATCATCTAACCTCCAGCAATTTTAAAATCAATGCCATACGCATATATTTTCCGTTCAGAACCTGATCAAAATAACAGGCGCGCGGGTCATCATCAATGGCAACGGAAATCTCATTCACCCTCGGCAGAGGATGCATGATGGAAAGGTTCTGCTTTGCACCCGAAAGTTTTTCGGGAGTCAAAATATAGCTGTCTTTCAAGCGCAGATATTCTTCCTCACTGAAAAAGCGTTCCCGCTGAACACGGGTCATATACAGAATATCCAGCTCTCCGATAACCGATTCAAGATCCGTTGTCTGTTTATATTCCATATTGTTTTTTGTCATAACATCTTTTTTAATATAACTCGGCAGTTTCAGCTCAACCGGCGAAATGAGCACAACTTTTATATTACTGTATCTTGAAAGCGCTTCAATCAGAGAATGAACCGTACGACCGAATTTCAAATCTCCGCAGAAACCGATTGTAAAGTCACCAAAATGACCTTTTTCACGGTTTATGGTAAGCAAATCAGCAAGCGTCTGGGTTGGATGATTATGCCCGCCGTCTCCCGCGTTGATAACCGGAATACCCGCCGCCATCGAAGCGACCAGAGGCGCCCCCTCTTTCGGATGGCGCATAGCGATAATATCCGCATAGCAACTGACAGTTTTCGCCGTATCCGCAACGCTCTCACCTTTTGCAGATGAAGAACTGTTTGCCTCCGAAAAACCGAGTACGCTTCCTCCGAGTTCATACATCGCCGCTTCAAAACTGAGCCTTGTACGCGTTGAAGGTTCGTAAAAAAGTGTGGCAAGCTTCTTGCCTTTACACTTTTCAGCATACTTTTCAGGATTATCTATAATATCGTTTGCCGTAGATATGAGTTCATCAATATCCTCAACTGATAAGTCAAGAATGTTTATCAAATCTTTCATCCTTATACTCCAATCCAGCTCTCATCCGAAGGATTATTACGGAAACGGATGAGTCTTTCAATATCGTCCTGTTGTATATATCCCTCTTCCGCAGCTGTTTGTGCGATAACATCAAAATTTGTAAGACTGCTGTTGCGTACATCTGCCTCTGAAAGTCTTTGAACGCCTTTTTCCATACCGTAAGTAAATATGCTTACAATTCCGAGAACCTCAGCGCCTGCTTCTCGCAGAACATTTACAACTTCAAGCACGCTTCCACCTGTTGAAATCAAATCCTCCACAACAACAACTCTCTGACCGGTTTCCAACTTTCCCTCAATCTGATTCTGCCTGCCGTGGTCTTTATGACCCGAACGGACATATCCCATCGGTATACCGAGAATATGCGCGGTTATCGCCGCATGCGCAATCCCTGCGGTTGAAGTTCCCATAAGGACCTCGGCTTCGGGATATTCTTTTTTTATCAATTCGGCAAGCGCGTTTTCAACATCGTTTCTCACTGCGGGCGCAGTTAAAATCAAACGATTGTCGCAGTAAACCGGACTTTTAATTCCGCTTGCCCATATAAACGGATCATTCGGCCTGAAAAAAACCGCACCGATTGAAAGCAAATCCTTTGCGATAAGTTTTTTGATTTCCATAGTATTCTCCTTTTTAAGTCGTATTTTTTCACGATTTTTCTGAAGATGAGATTATTCCACAAACTCCGCAATACAGCGCCTGTATACGGCAACAGGATTATCGGAAGCCGTTATGGGACGGCCGACAACGATATAATCGGAACCGAGTTTTTTCGCTCCGGCCGGAGTTGTAACTCTAACCTGATCTCCGATGTTTCCGTTGGCAAAACGCACGCCCGGAGTTACCGTTATAAATTTACTGCCGCATACATCATGCACCTTTCCCGCTTCAAGCGGAGAGCATACAACGCCGTCAAGCCCTGCCTCCTCCGCACATTTTGCATAGTGCATAACGACTTTGTCCATCGGCTCGTTTATCAGCAAATCTTCTTTCATGCGTTCCGCACTTGTTGAAGTGAGCTGTGTTACGGCAATCAGCAAAGGTCTTGTGCCGTCTTCCCTCGTAAGTCCTTCAAGGGCCGCCTCCATCATCGGCTTTGTTCCGCCTGCATGCAGATTGCACATATCAACGTCGAGGCGGGAAAGAACCGCCATGGATTTTTTGACGGTATTCGGTATATCATGAAGTTTCAAATCAAGAAAAATTTTGTGTCCCCTGGCTTTAATTTCCTTTACAATTTGCGGTCCTTCAGCATAATAAAGCTCCATACCTATTTTAACAAACGGCTTATCCTGCGTAAACTTGTCCAGAAAAGCCATTACTTCGCTTTTACTGCTGAAATCACAGGCAATGATAACGTCCTTACCCATGATGTGCTCCTCCTATCATATCGCTTAAATTTTCAATGCCGTATTTTTTCATAACAAACGGCAGATTTTCAATTATATCTTTGCAGGCAAAGGGATTCACAAGATTTGCGGCGCCGACCTGAACAGCGGTCGCCCCGGCCAGCATCATTTCTATAACGTCCTTCGCGCTTGAAACGCCTCCCATTCCCATAATCGGAATATCTACCGCTTCATAAACCTGATAAACCATACGGAGCGCCACAGGGAAAACCGCAGGACCGGAAAAGCCGCCCGTTTTATTGGCTAACACCGGCTTTTTGGTTTTTAAATCTATTCTCATTCCGAGAAGTGTATTAATCATGCTTATTCCGTCTGCACCCGCCTGTTCACAGGCCCGGGCGATGGAAACAATGTCGGTAACATTGGGCGTAAGCTTTATATAAACGGGTTTTTCTGTTACGGCCTTAACTGCTTTTGTAACCTCCGCCGCATGTTCGGCAGATGTGCCGAAAGCAATGCCTCCGCCGTGTACGTTCGGACAGCTTACGTTTATTTCAAGCAATCCGATGTTTTTTTCCTTATCGAACCGCTGTGCGCAGTAAACATATTCCTCAATGGAAAAGCCGCCGATATTCGCGATAACAGGTTTGTGGAAAATATCCCGCATTACGGGAAGTTCCTCCGATATAACCGCGTCTATACCGGGATTCTGAAGTCCTACGGAATTTATCATACCCGACGTGCATTCCGCAATTCGCGGAGTAGGATTTCCAAAACGCGGTTCTTTCGTTGTTCCCTTAAAAGAAAATGAACCCAAAATATTTATATCATAAAATTCGCTGTATTCCCTGCCGTAGCCGAACGTTCCGCTTGCGGGGATAACCGGATTGTCAAGCTCCATTCCGGAAAGATTCACTTTTGTATTTACCATACGATTTCCTCCCTGAAAAGCACGGGACCGTCTTTGCATATGCGCTTGCTTCCGTACTTTGTTTTGCAGGAACATCCCATACAAGCACCGAAACCGCAGCCCATACGTTCTTCAAAACTGAACTGCCCGTCCGTTACGGCAATATCGTTTACCGCCCTGAACATAGGCATAGGTCCGCAGGTGAAAAAATAATCATAATCCAGTTTTTTCATAACATCGGTTACAAAGCCTTTTTCGCCACGGCTGCCGTCAGCTGTTGCAACGTAAACGGAAGCACCGAGCGCTTTAAATTCAGATTCATAAAATACTTCGGCTTCCGTATTAAATCCGAGAATCACACTTACGTCCTTCCCTGCATTGATCAGCCTTCTGCACAGATTAAACATAGGCGGAACGCCGGCTCCGCCCCCGATAAGAAGCGGCTTTTCTGTTCTAACCGAGATATTATATCCGTTCCCAAGCCCTGTTAAAACATCAAGCTTTGCTCCGTTTTTCATTCCGGATAAAATCTCTGTTCCTTCGCCGGCGATTTTATAAATCAGCACAAGCCTGCTGGGAGAACAATCGCATACGGAAATCGGCCGCCGAAGATATTTTCCTTCCACAAGAATATTTACAAACTGCCCCGGACGGGTTATCTCCGACGTATCACCCGAAAGCACCATTTCAAAAACGCGATCGGCAATTTTTTTATTGGTTTGTATTCCATAAATTACTTGTTTCATATTCTCTCCCGTCAGATTTCCGAAATGCCCATCGTAACTTCCTCAAGCACGTCAAGCAGTGTGCTGACGGTATCCAGGGCGGTGAACATCGTAACATTATTCTGAACGGCGCACTGACGCACTTCCTGTCCGTCCGTAAGCTCGCCTTTTGAATCACGCGTATTTATTACATAAGTAATATATCCCTGCCTGATGGCATCGTTTATCTCCTCACTGCCGCGTTTTCTGGAACGCGTTCTGATACCGTTGGCCTTAAGGAAATTTGCAGTCCCTTCGGTGGCTTCAATATTGAAGCCCATATTATAAAATCTTCTGATTAGAGGAAGCGCTTCCTCCTTATCTTCATCGGCAAGCGTTGCAAAAACCGTTCCATAGTTTTTTACGCTCATTCCGGAAGCCTGAAGGGCTTTATAAAGCGCCCTTGTACGTTTTTTATCATAGCCGATTGCTTCGCCTGTTGATTTCATTTCTGGAGAAAGATACGCATCCAGCCCGCTCAACTTTGAGAATGAAAATGCGGGAACTTTAACATACCAGCGGTCCTTTTCTTTCGGATAAAGCTCCGTTATTCCCTGTTCTTTCAGGGTTTTGCCGAGAATAACAAGCGTTCCTATATCCGCGAGCGAATATCCAGTTGATTTAGACAGGAATGGCACGGTGCGCGAAGATCTCGGATTCACTTCAATGATGTAGACGTCATCATTTTTGTCAACAATAAACTGAATGTTGTAAAGGCCTACAATACCGACTCCGAGCCCCAGTTTTTTCGTATAATCCAGTATGGTTTCCTTGACCTTGGAGGAAATTGAAAAAGGCGGATAAACGCTGATTGAATCGCCGGAATGAATACCTGTTCTTTCAACAAGTTCCATAATTCCCGGCACAAAAACGTCTGTTCCGTCACATACGGCGTCAACCTCAACTTCTTTGCCGACAATGTATTTATCCACGAGAACAGGCTTGTCCTCGTCAATCTCGACCGCATTATGAAGATAATGGCGCAGTACTTCTTCATTGGAAACAATCTGCATCGCGCGTCCGCCCAATACAAACGAAGGACGTACAAGCACGGGATAGCCGATTTCTTCCGCCGCCGTAACACCGTCTTCAATATTCGTTACGGCAACGCCTTGCGGCTGGGGAATATTAAGCTCTTTAAGCAGCTTTTCAAAGCTTTTCCTGTTTTCGGCCCTGTCAATCGCTTCAAAATCCGTTCCGATAATCTTAACGCCGCGCTTCATCAGCGGTTCAGCCAGATTGATTGCCGTCTGCCCGCCGAGAGAAGCAATAACGCCCAGCGGTTTTTCCAGATCTATCACATTCATTACATCTTCAACTACGAGAGGCTCAAAATACAGTTTGTCGCTCGTTGTATAATCCGTGGAAACCGTTTCGGGATTATTGTTTATGATTATCGCTTCATATCCGGCTTTTTTTATAGTCATAACAGCGTGTACGGTTGAATAGTCAAATTCAACACCCTGCCCGATACGTATCGGGCCTGAACCGAGAACAATCACTTTCTTTTTATCCGAAACGACCGATTCATTTTCATCCGCATAAGTGGAATAAAAATACGGAATATAGCTTTCAAACTCGCTAGCACAGGTATCAATCATTTTGTATACCGGGAATATTCCGTTTTCTTTTCGGATATTATAAATATCGGTTTCGCTCATGTTCCAGAAATCTCCTATTGCCTTGTCGCAGAAACCGTATTTTTTAGCCGTGCGGAGAATATTTAAATCGCCTGCGCCCTCTTTAAGTTCATTTTCAAGATGAACAATATTATATATTTTGTCAAGGAAGAAATTATCTATATGCGTTGCGTCATACATAAACGAATAGTCAACACCGCGCCGGATAAGCTCTGCAATCGCAAAAATGCGGTCGTCCGTGCCGATTTTTATATAATCGAGCATTTCGTCTTCGCTCCATGAATCAAACTTGTTCATATGAAGGTGATAAACGCCGATTTCCAGCGAACGCACGGCTTTAAGCAGACTTTCCTCCGCTGTTCTGCCTATGCTCATAACCTCTCCCGTTGCTTTCATCTGTGTGGAAAGGCTGTTGTTGGCATCCATAAATTTATCAAACGGAAAGCGAGGCATTTTTGTTACAATATAATCAAGCGCAGGCTCGAACGAGGCGGGCGTGTTTGCAATCTGAATCTCATCAAGGCGCATACCCACCGCGATTTTAGCCGATACACGCGCAATCGGATACCCGCTTGCCTTTGAAGCGAGCGCCGACGAACGCGACACGCGCGGATTAACTTCTATGAGATAATAATCAAACGACTGCGGATCAAGGGCAAACTGAACATTGCATCCTCCCTCAATCTCAAGAGCACGGATTATTTTCAGCGCGCTGTCTCTGAGCATCTGGTATTCTTTATTGGTCAAGGTCTGGCTTGGACACACAACGATGGAATCCCCTGTATGTATTCCTACGGGATCGAGATTTTCCATATTGCAGATTACGACAGCCGTATCGTTGGCATCCCGCATGACCTCGTATTCAATTTCCTTGAAACCTTTTATGCTTTTTTCAACGAGCACCTGACCGACAGGTGAAAGCTTAATGGCGTTTTTCATAATCACGCGAAGCTCCTCCTCGTTATCGGCGAAACCGCCTCCGGTTCCTCCGAGTGTAAAAGCGGGACGGAGCACAACCGGATAGCCTATTTCTTCAGCGGCATTTATTCCCTCTTCTATGGAATGCGTGATAACCGAGGGAAGCACAGGTTCTCCGAGCGATTCGCACAGTTCTTTGAATTTCTCCCTGTCTTCGGCTCTTTCTATGCTGGAGGAATTTGTACCGAGCAGTTTAACGTTACACTCTTTAAGTACTCCTTTTTTCTCTAACTGCATCGCTATATTGAGTCCTGTCTGTCCGCCGATACCGGGCACGATTGCGTCCGGGCGTTCATATCTGATAATCTTAGCTACATATTCGAGCGTGAGAGGCTCCATATATATTTTATCGGCAATCGCCTTGTCCGTCATGATGGTGGCAGGATTTGAATTGACAAGCACAACCTCATAACCCTCTTCGCGCAGAGCAAGGCATGCCTGTGTGCCGGCATAGTCAAATTCCGCCGCCTGCCCTATCACAATAGGTCCGGAACCGATTACCATAACCTTTTTGATATCTGTTCTCTTAGGCATTTTTCAGTCCCTCCTCCATATTTTTTATAAATATATCGAATAAATACGAACTGTCCTGCGGACCCGGGGCGCTTTCCGGATGATACTGAACACTGAACACCTTGTCCTTATCGCACTTTACGCCCTCCACGGTATGATCGAGAATATTCATATGCGTTACCGTAAGATCGGTTTCCTTGACCGAATCAGCGTCAACAGCATATGAATGGTTTTGACTTGTGATTTCAATTTTTCCGTTCTGAAGATTTTTAACAGGGTGATTTCCACCCCTGTGCCCGAATTTCAGTTTATAGGTTTTTGCACCGTAAGCAAGGCTTATCATCTGATGTCCGAGGCAGATTCCGAAAATAGGATATTTCCCGCGCAGTTTTTTAACCAACTCAATAACATCGGTGACATCCTCGGGATTGCCCGGTCCGTTTGAAAGAAATACGCCGTCCGGTTTCATATCCACTATATCTTCAAATGAAATATCATGCGGCACAACAATTACGTTGCAGCCCTTTGCGTTCAGACTGCGGACGATATTCAGCTTAATGCCGCAATCAACTGCAACAACGGTAAATTTATGTTCCGGCGTTCTTGAATACCATCTTTTTTTACAGCTCACTTTATTCACGGCATCGTGCGGAACAGGCGTTTCCGCAATAATTTTCAAAGCTTCTTCTTTCGAAGTATCCATATCTGTAATCAAAACGCGCCGCGAACCCAAATCGCGGATTGAACGCGTAAGCTTTCTGGTATCCACGCCTTCAATGCCGGGAATATGATTTTTCACAAACACTTCGGAAAGTGTTTCAATACTGCGAAAATTAGACGGAAAATCATTGTATTCGCCAACCACAAGTCCGCCTATATTTATATTTTTTGCCTCATAATCTTCGGCAGCGATTCCGTAATTACCGATAAGCGGATAAGTCATAACGACCATCTGATATGTATACGACGGATCGGATATAATTTCCTGATAGCCCACCATAGACGTATTGAAAACAATTTCACATACACGGTCCGTATTTTCGCCGAAACCGTATCCAAAATATTCGCTTCCGTCCTCCAGAACTATTTTTCTGTTGAAAACCTTTGTCATTCTTGCCATACTATTTCCCCTTTGCTTATCGTCATAACGCATTCTCCCCAGACTTTTCTGCCTGCGAACGGCGTGGATTTTCCTTTGCTTAAAAATTCGGCAGGATTTATGATTCTGCTTTTTTCAGTATCTATAACCGTTATATCTGCTGCATCGCCGATAGATAATCCGCCCGGAATTTTAAAGCGTTTTCTCGGATTAACAGACATAAGTTCAATCAATTTCTCAATTGAAATAATATTTTTTTTAACAAGTTCCGTATATAAAACGGGAAAAGCCGTTTCAAGCCCGGTTATACCCATGGCGCTCTTTTCCAGTCCCTGTGATTTTTCTCCGGCACTGTGCGGTGCATGATCCGTTGCAATCATATCTATCGTACCGTCCAGAATGCCTTCAATGAGAGCCTGACGATCCTTCTCCGTTCTAAGCGGCGGGTTCATTTTGAATCTGCCGTCCTCCTGCAAGTCATTTTCCGTGAGCACAAGATAATGCGGCGCGGTTTCACAGCTTACATCGATGCCCGCCTTTTTGGCTTTTCGGATTAAATCCACACTTTCCCGGCAGGAAATATGGCAGACATGATACGCACAACCCGTTTCCGCCGCAATACGCAGATCCCTTTCAATCTGCTTCCATTCACTTTCGGAGCATATCCCGCGATGTCCGTGCGCACGGGCGTAATTCCCTTTGTGAATATATCCGCCGTGAAGAAGTTCATTTGCTTCGCAGTGCGCAGCAATGATTTTGCCGAGCGATTTTGCCTTAATCATTGCGCTTCGCATCATTTCCTGGTTCTGAACGCCGTGTCCGTCATCCGAAAAAGCAATAACGTTGGAAGCAATATCTTCCATATCGGAAAGCTCTATGCCTTTTTCATCTTTCGTTATCGTACCGTACGGATAAACAGAAATCCGAGCCGTTTTTTGAATTGCTTCAAGTTGAACTGCGAGATTCGCCGCCGAGTCCGGCGCGGGATTGAGATTCGGCATGGAACAAACCGCCGTATATCCACCGTGCGCCGCGGCCGCTGTACCGGAAGCAATCGTTTCTTTATAAGGAAAACCCGGCTCGCGTAGATGAACATGAACATCTGCAAAACCGGGAACAATCATACAATTTTTATAATCAAAAATAACAGCATTTTCAGGGGCGAAAGATTTTGAAATCAAATCGTTGTCAACAAAAATACTCCCGTCGGTAAAAAATCCGCTGTTATATACTTTGCCTGTTAATATTGCTCGCATATTGCCTCCAAAAAAGCCTCGCCGTAAAACAAAAAACTCTGTTCCCGCATCCGCCTCTGCATGATGCGATTCCATGCAGCCGATTACGGAGATTTTTGATTACAGCCTCGCCGTCTCAAAGTTATATTTTTATTATTGTATCACACGCGTATTACTCTGTCAATAAAAACAGAACAAATGCAAAT
This sequence comes from uncultured Eubacteriales bacterium, assembly GCA_964623515.1. GTDB lineage: Bacteria > Bacillota > Clostridia > Oscillospirales > Acutalibacteraceae > RUG714. The sequence goes on from CAZURV010000010.1 coordinate 10,438, forward strand.
TGGAAAATTTTAATAAGGGGCTTGCCGGTTATTCAACGCCGTTATCCCATTGTTTTAACAAGCACTGCTTTCTGTGCGTGAAGCCTGTTTTCCGCCTCATCAAATATTTCACTGCTGTGTTCCTCAAACACTTCCGCCGTTATTTCCTCCCCGCGGTGCGCAGGCAGACAGTGAAGAACCATGCATGCATCGTGGGCAACGCGCATTACTTCATTATTTATTTGATAATTACGGAATACTTTTTCTCTTTCCGCTTTTTCCTGTTCCTGTCCCATTGAAGCCCAAACGTCCGTATAGAGCACATCGGCATTTTCCGCAGCTTTAAAAATATCGTCGGTACAAGTAACCTTGCCGTTCTGTTCAGCCCATTTCAAAATTTTGGAATCAGGACGGTATCCGCCGGGGCACGCAACAGCTATTTTCATATCTGTTTTCACTGCGCCGACTATAAGCGAATTTGCCATATTATTTCCGTCGCCTATATAACAAAGCTTCAAGCCCTCAAGCGTTCCTTTGCGCTCCCTGACAGTCTGCAAATCGGCAAGCACCTGACACGGATGGCAATAGTCGGTAAGTCCGTTTATGACAGGAACAGAAGCATACTTTGCAAAAGTTTCAACCTCCTCCTGTTCGTATGTACGTATCATGATGCCGTCAAGATATCTTGAAAGCACGCGCGCCGTATCTTCCGTCGGCTCTCCGCGTCCCATCTGCGTATTGGAACTGCTGAGGAACAGCGCCGAACCTCCCAAGTCATACATACCGACTTCAAATGAAACGCGCGTACGTGTTGAAGATTTTGTAAAAATCATACCAAGGGTTTTTCCCTTTAAATAGTCGTGTTTGATCCCGTTGGCTTTTTTCTTTTTCAAATCATCGGCAAGATCAAGTATTTCTATTATTTCTTCTTTCGTTAAATCCTGAAGTTTAAGCAGATTTTTCATTTTTTACTCCTTAAATTTAAGTCAGAGAGGAATGATTTGGAATAAAAAATTCCCCTTAAGACGGATAAATTCGAACACAATACGCCAAAAATGAAAGGATTCAGCGAGTTTCAGCTTTCACGGAGTCGCCTTAGAAGCAACAACTCATCTTCATTCCAAGCATTTTTGGTAAAAAGCGGTTTTTGCCGAACAAATTTTGGTTAGACAAGGCGCAAAATTGCGGCAATACACTGCCGTGCAGCAAAAAATTTGACCAGTATATTGCAAAAAAGCTTCCTTATCTGGGGTTTGCTCCCTATTTGGCTTAACCTTTAAATCGGAACAGTGCTCCATCAAGCTCGCTTGAATGAGACTTGCGAACAATTGCAACCTGCGCAGGGAGCGTTCGCTCCTCAGGGTTTCAGCGGGAGATTATCACTCCCGCTGAAATTCTGAAATGAACCCCGCCGCCTAAGAGACCGGGGACATCGGCGAATAATAGGTTATAATTGTATTGATATTAAATAATTATACCATCAAATGTATAAAAGTCAAGGTTTAATGAATAAATATGCATAAAATATACTATAATTCATAGACAGTAAATAATCTCCAATCACTCAGCCGTTCAACAGTCACTATAGATTTACATCGGAGACGATGGACATAAAAATTTGAACTGAGCAAAAAGTATAAAAGGCAAAAGACTGCACTTACGCACAGTCTTTTGCTCCAGTGTGAGAGATATATTTAAAGCCAACGGCTTTAAAACAATTTAAAATTTTACGGCTCTTCAGTCTTATTTGACTATACCTGTATTTACTTTGTTTCGGGCGTATACTTTTTATCCTTCCAGTACCACCACTTCAGTTTTTCCGGCTCAGGCGATTCATGCTCTGCATAATAAATGGCAAGCCGATAAACATATAATATATATCTATCCTCCTGAAGTCCTTTAAACATACAGTCTTTTAAATATAAGTCCTCAGGATCTTTTCCTTTTAAGTCTTCGACTGTTTCAATTCCGAAATTATGTAAATGCTGTTCGATATTTTTCCTATCCCGGGAATTATTTTCAAATACTCCTGTTTCTTTTTCTGCCTGCCATAATTTTTATTTCCCCGAATTAAATGCTTTTTTGATTTTTTCGACTGTTTATTCCCGTGCCTGAAATTTTCGGTGCTATGCCGTTCCAAGCAAATTGTAAGAGTATATTTATGCAGCCCTGCCGGAAGATATTGCAACCGTTTGGTTCTCAGGCTCACACCCCAGTTCAAGAAGCTCGAGCTCACGAAGCATCTGCTGTTTTGCAAAACGTTCTTCGCGCAGTCTCTGCTCCATTTTCTCATTTTTACCGATACCCAAGCGGAGCTTTATCGATTTGAATATCTTTTTCTCTGCTTTCGCAATTTTTTCATCAAAACACATTGCGGCTATTACAGCAACAATCACTACAAATTCAATGCCTAAACGAATCATCTTTTCTCCTCCAAAAGCGAACATTTGTTCAATCTTTACACATATTATATCACAAAAATTCGATATGTCAATACATTTGTTCGATAATTGTCACGGCTAAAGTCCTTTTTTTAGGACTGTTATTTAAGTTAAATAATACAATAGAAAAACGAGAAGAAACAGAAAAAATAAGATGCCCGACCGCACTAGAGACGGCGGGGCATCTTTGCCTGCATTATATGGAGTGTTCCTATTGCAGACGGCGAAACCGGATTCAATTCAGTTCGCCTGCAGTTGCAAGCTCCACAATATATCGCCCGAGAGCGTCCCGCCAATTCGGAAGACGCTTAAACGAAGCAAAATCAAGATTTATTTTTGAAAGACGTGAATTAAAAGGTCTTTTTGCCGCCGACAAGCCATATTCCTTTGTTGTTACGGGTATGATTCTGCATCGCGGGACATCTGCTTCATTTAGAATAGCCCGGGCAAATTCAGCCCACGAACAATACCCTTCGTTTGTAGCGTGATAAACCCCGTATTTTTCAGTTTCAACCATATCGCATATCAGCCTTGCCAGATCCCTTGTGTAAGTCGGCGATCCTATCTGATCGTTTACGACACGAATCTCATCATGGCTTTTACCCAAGCGAATCATCGTCTTAACAAAATTCCCTCCATTGATTCCGTATACCCAAGACGTTCGGATTATAAACGTTTTCGGATTGATGCTTAAAGCGGCTTTTTCTCCCGCAAGCTTCGTTTTTCCGTAAACATTCAGCGGTCCTGTTTTGTCATGCACTCCGAATGGCGTTTCGCCGTTTCCGGGGAAAACATAATCCGTACTTATATAAACAAGCTTCGCTTTAAGATATGCACAGACTTCGGCAATGTTTTTCGTTCCCTCCGCATTTACTTTACGGCAGACATCGGGTTCGCTCTCCGCTTTGTCTACAGCGGTATAAGCGGCGCAGTGAATCACGGCACTCGGCTGTGCGCGGCGGATAAAGGCATCGGTTTGGACCGCGTTTGTCATATCAAAATCATCTATATCCACGCCGGCGCAGATGATTCCCCTGTTTTTGAGTTCGTCGATTACATCGTGTCCGAGCTGACCGTTGCAGCCCGTTACAAGAATATGTTCTTCCATAAATTATTCTCCATAAACAAAATCTGCGTCGCTCTCATCAAGAAGCGGAGCGTTTATATCTTTCTGCGACAGCACGGGATTGTCGGTATTCCATACAATGCCGATGGATAGGTCGTCAAATCTGACGCTTCTGTCACATTCCTTACTGTAAAAGTTATCTACTTTATACTGAACCTCAACGTCATCCGTCAAGGTAACAAAACCATGAGCAAATCCCTTCGGAATATAAAGCATTTTTTTATTATCTGCACTCAATTCGACCGAAACCCATTTTTTATATGTGGGACTTCCTTTGCGTATATCCACTGCGACATCCATAATTGCGCCGCGTGTACACCTGACAAGCTTTGCCTGCGCCATGGGATTCTTCTGGAAATGCAGACCGCGAAGCGTTCCCTTCTGCGATGAATAGGACTGATTATCCTGAATAAATACTGTGTCAATTCCGATTTTTTTCATTTTCTGTTCACTGTAGGTTTCCATAAACCAGCCCCGATTATCCCCGAAAATCTGCGGTTCAATAATCATTACCCCGGCAATATTTGTTTTTATAACTTTCATTTTTTACCTCTCTTCGCCTTGAAATTTAAATCGGAGCAGTGCTCCAGCAAGCCCGCTTGAAATGGGGCTTGCAACCTGCGCAGGGAGCGTTCGCTCCTCAGGATTTCAGCGGGAGATTATCACTCTCACTGAAATTCTGAAATGGTCTCCGCCGCCTAAGAGGCGGGAGACATCGGTGAATAGGTTATATTTTATTCCTATTCATTCAGACCTGTATCTATCGTATCAAAAAAACAAAAAAAATACAATACCGACAATAATTAAATAATTGCATTGCCGGATTATAACTGTTATAATATAGGTAAATAAATGAGAAAGGAAGCATAATTATGATTTATATTCTTTATAATCCACGTTCCAAAAACGGTCAGGCAAAAATACAGCTTGATAAGCTGAAAAACATCCTCCGCGGAAAGAAAACGGAAGAATTAAGCGTGATAGACATGAAAGATTACAGATCATTCTTCGGTAAAATCACACCTGAAGATACAATTTATCTTTTGGGAGGAGACGGCACACTGCATCATTTTGTTAACGATGTTGACGGTATAGACATAAACTGCCGCATAATTTACTGTCCGGCAGGAACCGGCAACGATTTCTTTAAAGATGTTGAAGATTCGGCGGATGATAACGGATATATCGAACTCAACAGATATATTGAAAAGCTTCCTACCGCCGAAATTAAAGGCAAAAAATACAAATTCCTGAATGGTATCGGATTCGGAATTGACGGTTACTGCTGTGAAGAAGGAGACAGACTTCAGGCAAAGAGCGAAAAATCCATTAACTACACGACAATCGCAATAAAAGGACTTCTTTTCAAATTCAAACCGGCAAACGCAGTCATTACCGTTGACGGAAAACGCAAGGAATATAAAAAAGTTTGGCTTGCGCCCACGATGAACGGCAGGCTTTACGGCGGCGGTATGATGGTATCACCGGGTCAGGACAGGCTCAACCCAGAAAGAACGGTTACAAACGTTGTTATGCACAGTTCCGGCAAGCTGAAAACCCTGATGGTATTTCCGTCCATATTCAGCGGCGAACACATTAAACATTCCGAAATGGTCAGCGTCAACACAGGGAAAAAAATAACAGTGCGGTTCAACAAGCCCTGCGCACTTCAGATTGACGGAGAAACCATAAAAAACGTAACTTCCTATACAGTTACAAGCGCTGAATAAAAATCAGGCGTCGGCTCTTAAAACTTTTTCATTCATTTATATAACCGGAGGTATACATATGAATTTCATAACGATCATATTCTGCGTTGCGTATGTTGCTGTTACAATATGCTATCTGTTCAGCGAAACCAGCGATAATTTTCCACGGCGTGTGATAAACAAAGTAATACTCGCCACGATGTTTCTTTGCTACGGATTCAGCGCTTACGCCCTGAACTATGAAATAAAGAGCTGGCATATACTTTTTATGGTTGCTCTGGTGTTCAGCTGGCTGGGCGACGTTGTACTTCTTTACGATTTCAATGCGGGAGGTATACTTTTTATTATCGGCAATGTAGCGTTCTTTATCTATTCCATACTACTGATGATTGATATGAACTTCACATTTGCAAAAGTATGGTTCATCATACCGATTTTTATCCTTCTTTGGGGCACAATGTTTGTTATCACACAAAAGAAAAAGCTTGACTTTGGAAAACTTCGTCCCGCCCTGCTTGCATATCTGTTTTCGGTAACGCTTCACGGCACAATGGGTATCGGGCTTGCAGTTAACGCACCTGATGCAAAAACACTTGTTTTCGGTCTGGGGCTGATTCTCTTTATGATTTCAGATTATTTCCTGATGATAAGCAAATTCGGCTATCCGAAAAGCAAAACGCTTCTGCGCTGTAATTCCTCAACCTATTTTATAGGTCTTATGCTCATCGTTATCAGCATGAATTTTTAAATCCCTGACAATACAAAAAGACTGCGGATACAATAGGTATCCGCAGTCTTTTATTGAATCAGGATTTAAACGTTTCAGTTTCTGCCCCAGACAGGTCTTTTAACCTGCGTGGTTCTGGAATTTGTGTTCGGATTATTATAAAGTATTTCGCCGTTCGCTACTTTAAGAAGATGCTGCCCGTAAGCAGATTTCCCGTATTTGTCGGCATTGCCCATAAGCTGTTTTTTTGTTATCCAACGGTTATTGTAGGCAATCTCTTCGGGAACGGAAATTTTGATACCCTGAACGGTTTCAATTGTTTTCACAAAATTAGCAGCATCCATAAGATCGTCCATTGTTCCCGTATCAAGCCAGGCAAAACCTCTGCCCATCGTTTTAACATCAAGAGCACCAAGTTCAAGATATTTTTTGTTCACATCTGTTATTTCAAGTTCTCCTCTTGCGCTGGGTGCCAGATTTTTTGCAATCTCAACAACACGGTTATCATAAAAGTATAATCCTGTTACTGCATAATTTGATTTCGGATGTTTTGGTTTTTCCTCAACACCGACGACCTTACCCCTTTCATCAAATTCAACCACACCGAAAGAAGAAGGGTCTTCCATATAATAAGCAAAAACCGTAGCTTTTTTTTTGGAAGAAGCAGCATCTCTGAGCAGTTTACCGAGACCGCCGCCGTAAAAGATATTATCACCGAGCACCATGGCTACGCTGTCATTCCCAATAAAATCTTCGCCGATAATAAACGCCTGTGCCAAGCCGTCAGGACACGGCTGAACGGCATAAGAAAGATTTACGCCGAATTGTTTTCCGTTCCCGAAAAGGGTTTGAAATTTCGGCGTATCATCCGGCGTTGAAATAATAAGAATATCTTTTATCCCGGCAAGCATAAGCGTGGACAGCGGATAATATATCATAGGTTTATCATAAACAGGAAGAAGCTGTTTGGAAGTTACCGTTGTGAGGGGATAAAGCCTCGTTCCGCTTCCTCCCGCAAGAATAATACCTTTCATTTATTCATCTCCTAAAAATCAACAAATCATAAAATCAATATGCCCGATAAGACTTCTATTGAAATTTATCGAATTTAAAATTTATTTCATACGGCAAAGAAGAGTGTTAGCCACCTGAGAAATCAGAGAAGCGCTGTATTCTTCCGGCTGATTTTTAAAATGAAATCCGCCCGACCTTAGGCGAGGGGCATCTTTGCCTAAGCTATATAATATACCATATTAAACCATTAGTCAATCCGTTTTTTTTCAGTTTTCCGTTAAACAAAAAACATCATAAAGCGTAAGCTTTATGATGTTTTTGTTGATTTTTTTAGCCGATAATTTCAAATTTGCTTTCTGATATTATTCAGCCTTAGGCTTATAATAATCAACAAGCCTGAGCAGTCTGTTATATTTTTCGATGGAATTATCAGCAGCTTCTTTAAAGAGTTTTTCCGCTTTTTCCGGGAACATGGTTTTAAGAGAAGCATATCTTGTTTCGCCTTCGATAAAGTCGATATAAGAAGTACTTGGAGCTTTGCTGTCAAGCGAGAACGGATTCTTGCCCTCTGCTTTAAGAGCAGGATTAAATCTGAACAGATTCCAGTAGCCGGCGTCAACAGCTTTTTTCATCTCAATCTGGCTGTTCTGCATTCCGCCCTTCTTAATTCTGTGAAGTTCACAGGGAGCGTAACCGATAATGAGAGACGGACCGGGATAAGCTTCAGCCTCTGTCATTGCCTTAAGCATTTGATTCTTATCGGCGCCCATAGCAACCTGCGCAACGTAAACATAGCCGTAACTCATTGCGATTTCCGACAGGCTCTTTTTGCCGATTGTTTTACCTGCCGCTGCAAACTGTGCAACCTGACCGAGTTGTGAGGCCTTTGAAGCTTGACCTCCCGTGTTTGAATAAACCTCGGTATCAAATACCATTACGTTAACGTCTTCACCGGAAGCAAGCACATGGTCAAGTCCGCCGTAACCAATATCATATGCCCAGCCGTCGCCACCGAATATCCAAACGGATTTCTTTGCCAAATAATCCTTATATGTGAGGAGTTCTTTGGCGGTCTCACAACCGTTTTCAGCGCCTTTTTCAAGCATTTTGATAAGATCCGCCGCGGGAGCTGCATTTGCCTTACTGCTGTTTGCAGTTTCAAGATATTTATCAATAACAGCCTTACTTTCCTCATTATCGGGGTTAACAGCCTTTAATTTTTCAATTGCTCTTTCTCTGATAGCTTTCTGACCGAGATACATACCTAAGCCATGCTCAGCGTTATCTTCAAAGAGTGAATTTGCCCAAGCCGGACCTTTTCCGCTTTCACGATTAACGGTATACGGTGTGGAAGGAGCGGAACCGCCCCAAATGGAAGAACAACCGGTTGCATTGGAAATATACATCTGCTCACCGAAAAGCTGAGTAATAATTCTTGCATAGGAAGTTTCCGCACAGCCTGCACATGAACCTGAGAATTCAAGAAGCGGCTGTTTAAACTGACTGCCCTTAACCGTTGTATTAACAAGCTCTGTTTTTTCCGCTACATTCTCAACGCAGTAATCAAATACAGGCTGCTGATTAAGCTGTGTTGCCTGCGGTTTCATTGTGAGAGCCGCTTTTTCCGGAGTACCGTCTTTTATTGCTTTAGCGGTAACCGGACAAGCCTTAACGCAAAGCGTACATCCCATACAGTCCATCGGGCTGACTGCCATGGTAAATTTATAATTCGTTTTGATAACAGGTCTGTCGGTAAACTTTGTCTGCTTCGGCGCTTGTGCAGCTTCCTCGGCAGTCATCGCATAAGGTCTGATTGTTGCATGCGGACAAACGAACGCACAGTTGTTACACTGAATGCAATTTGAAGAATTCCATTCGGGAACCGATACCGCAACGCCTCTCTTTTCATATGCTGCGGCACCCTGCGGCAACGTACCGTCTGCATAATCAACAAATTTTGAAACGGGAAGGCTGTCTCCGTCCATATTCCCTACCGGTGTAACGATTTCATTCACAAACTTAACCAGCTCAGGTCTCTTTCCTGTTGCGACCGCAGAGGGAGCATCGGGTTCACAGTCCGCCCACTCTGCCGGAACTGTAATCTCTGTAACAGCATCTGCGCCTGCATCGATAGCCGCATAGTTCATATCCACGATTTCCTGACCTTTTTTGCTGTAAGACTTATACGCCATCTTCTTCATATATTCAACAGCTTCATCCTTGGGAAGAATTTTTGCTAAAGCGAAGAAAGCCGACTGAAGAATTGTATTTTTAACCTTAGCATTACCAATCTTCTTGATTGCAAGAGAAGTTGCGTCAATCGTATAGAAACTGATGTTGTTTTCGGCAATATATTTCTTAACCGATGAAGGAAGATGCTCTGAAAGTTCATCTTCGCTCCACTGACAGTCAAGAAGGAATGTTCCGCCGGGCTTAACGTCCTGAACGATTTTGAAGCCTTTGAGTATGTATGAAACATTGTGGCATGCAACGAAATCTGCCTTTGTAATGTAGTATGGACTCTTGATGGCCTTGTCGCCGAATCGCAGATGAGAAATCGTTACGCCGCCTGTTTTCTTCGAGTCATACTGGAAATATGCCTGAATATATTTATCGGTATGGTCACCGATAATTTTGATGGAGTTCTTATTCGCACCGACTGTACCGTCTCCGCCGAGTCCCCAGAATTTACAGGAGATTGTACCGGCAGGCGCTGTATCGGGAGCTGATTTTTCTTCAAGAGAATGACCTGTAACATCATCCACAATACCGATTGTGAAATTGTTTTTAGGCTCGTCTTCCGCAAGATTATCGTAAACTGCAACGATAGATGCAGGCGTTGTGTCTTTTGAACCAAGTCCGTAACGTCCGCCTACAACCTTGATATCGGATCTGCCTGTTTTTGCAAGAGCCGCAACAACATCCAGATAAAGAGGCTCGCCGAGAGCACCGGGCTCTTTTGTTCTGTCAAGCACTGCAATTTTTTTACAGGAAGCCGGAATTGCTTCAGCAAGCTTCTCAGGAACAAACGGTCTGTAAAGCCTTACTTTAACGATACCTACTTTTTCGCCTGCGGCACGAAGATAGTCGATAACTTCTTCTGTTACATCACATACCGAACCCATTGCAACGATAACTTTTTCAGCGTTGGGATCGCCGTAATAGTTAAAGAGTTTATAATCCGTACCGATTTTAGCATTGACTTTATCCATATATTCTTCAACAATTGCAGGAAGTTCATCATAATACTTATTGCAGGCTTCTCTATGCTGGAAGAAAATGTCTCCGTTTTCGGCAGAACCGCGCAGAACAGGATGCTCGGGATTAATAGCACGGTTGCGGAATGCTTTTACAGCGTCCATATCAACCATCTCTTTCAGGTCTTCATAATCCCAAACTTCAATTTTTTGAATTTCATGTGAGGTACGGAAACCGTCAAAGAAATTGATAAACGGAACGCGCCCTTTAATCGTGGAAAGATGCGCAACAGCGCCAAGGTCCATAATTTCCTGCTGGTTGGATTCGCAAAGCATAGCGTAACCTGTCTGACGGCACGCATAAACGTCCGAATGATCGCCGAAAATGTTAAGCGCGTGGGAAGCGACGCATCTTGCCGATACATGAATGACAGACGGAAGCAATTCGCCCGCAATTTTATACATATTGGGTATCATCAGGAGAAGTCCCTGTGAAGCAGTATACGTTGTGGTGAGCGCACCTGCCGCCAAAGAACCGTGAACCGCGCCTGCCGCGCCTGCTTCAGACTGCATTTCAGTAATTTTAACACGGTCGCCGAAAATATTTCTTGCCGGCTGATTTCCGAATACATTGCGGTCCGTAGCAGACCAAGAGTCCGTTACTTCTGCCATCGGGCTTGATGGCGTGATCGGATAGATAGCTGCAACTTCAGTAAACGCATAACTTACATGCGCTGCTGCGGTATTGCCATCCATGGAAAGTTTTTTTCTTGCCATTTTTGTTTCCTCCTATATGAGCGGACATTATCCCCCGCCCAAAATAAATATATAAAATTTTCAAATAAATAATTATTAACATTTAATCCAACAGCTATTATAGCACTTTACTTTTTTCAAGTAAATGATAAATTTTAATTTACCAAAAATTCTGCAATTTTGACAAATACGTCCGACTATAATATAATTGTGTTGTCAGGAAAGCATAAAGCCGGTTAAAACCTGCCTTGGAACGGCAGGTTTCCGTAGTTTATATATACCTGATAAAATCCGGCAAATCAATGCATTCAATAAGGGGCATGCCCCATTATTCAATACGGCAAAGGGCAACGTTCGCTACCTGAAAAATAAGAAAGAGATTGTTGCCCTCCGCTGATTCCGGAAATGGATTCCGCCTCCCTGAGAGCGGGAAATATCTTTGCCTAATTTAATATACCGAAAAGAAAGGATTCAATCATTATGGACGGTCTACCCGTTGCGGGGACAATCAACGCACTTCCGAGTGCAGGTACAATTATTTTGAGAATTATTTTGGTGTTTGTGCTCATTTTTATAAACGGATTTTTTTCCATGGGTGAAATCGCTATACTGACTCTCAACAATAACAAAATAGAAAAAATGGCGTCCGACGGTCATAAAAAAGCAAAACAGGTTTTAAAATTCACGGAAAACTCAAGCAAATTTTTATCAACGATTCAAATCGGCGTTACGCTTGCAGGTTTCCTTGCATCTGCGTTCGCAGCGGACAGCTTTGTTGGATATATTATGACGGCGCTTAAAATAACGGAAGCGCATGCACACTATAAACTTATCAATACTCTGCTTCTGATTGCGGTAACAATCGTAATGAGCTATTTTACACTGGTACTCGGCGAGCTTGTTCCGAAAAAACTCGGTATGCAGAAATCGGAAAAAATATCGTTTGCAATCATCGGTATACTCAGCTTCTTTATGTTCATCTGTACTCCGGTTGTAAAAATTCTCTCCGTTTCGGCAAACGCGGTTACAAAGCTTATCGGCCTTGATCCCAACGCGGACGGAGAAGAAGTAACCGAGGAAGAAATTCTTATGCTTGTTGATGTGGGTGAAGAAAAAGGCGTTATTGAAGAAAGCCAGAACGAAATGATTAACAACGTTTTCGAATTCAACGATATTGATGCTGCCGATCTTATGATACACAGAACGGAAATTGTCGGCGTGGAAATCAACGATGATTTAAACGAAGTTATCAAAACCGCCAGCGAAAGCGGGCGTTCGCGGATTGCCGTTTACGAGGAAGATATAGATTCAATAAAGGGCGTTGTGTATGTAAAGGATTTGCTTCCGTACGTCGGCAAAAGCGTACCCAAAGGCATATCCGTTAAAAAGCTGATACGTCCCGCTCTGTTCGTGCCGGAAACCAAACCGGCTGACGATATTTTCAGAGAAATGTGTGAAACAAAGATTCAAATAGCAATTGTTGTTGACGAATACGGCGGAACAGCCGGACTGCTCACCCTTGAAGATTTGATTGAAAGCATTGTGGGCGATATTCAGGATGAATACGATAATGAAGACGACGATTACGTTGAAGTTGACGCAGGTCTTTATACATTCGATGGCGCAACAGATATTGAAGATGTTGAAGAAACGCTCGGAAAAACATTCCCTGCCGGCGATTATGACACGCTCGCGGGATTCATTATGAGCCTTACCGGAGATATACCGGATTTGAACGATACGGTTCAGTTTGAAAACGTTATTTTCACAATAATCGAAATGGACGAAATGAAAATCGAAAAAGTTAAAGTTGAAATAGAATCACTAAAAGACACAGAGAAAAACGAATAACGGTTTACAATACAAAAAAACCAGACAGCCTGCACTGTCTGGTTTTTTCGTCTGAACACAGATTTAAAAATTCAATCCTGTTCAATCATATACCGAACAATTTTTTTTGTAATCCTTTCTTCTCGATTACAAAAGCAAGGATTCCGCCCATAATCATGACCGCAATCACTTCTCCGGCTCCTACAAGCAGACCTTGAATCAGAAAATCAGCAAATCTGAATCCCCCGTCAACCAAAAAGATTTCAATTTCGAGCCCCACAAACACGGCATTGAAAATCACCGGCATAAACAGGCTCAAAGCAGGATATTTCTTAATCCTGACATTCCTTGCAAGGTACATAAAAACCGAAGCAAGAAGCGTTGCCGCTGTTCCGAATATCATATCGAAAGGTAGACTTGAAACCGTTGCGATATTTGCAAGTATACATCCGGCCGAGAGTCCCGGTATCGCCGCAGGCGTCCATAACGCAAACACACACATAATTTCTGCAATTCTCACCTGCACCGCAAAAGAAGCGGTACCCGGCAAGATAAGATTCTGCGCATAAAAAAGCGCGGCGTACAGCGCGGCTATTACAGCCGACTGCACAAGGAACATTGTTTTCCTATTCATTTTTTACCTCCGTAGTTTTATTTAAGCCGGCGAAAGCCGACTTTAGGCAGGATGGTTTCGAACTGCCTGTGCAGGTTTAAGCCAAACAGGGATAAACCTTTATATTTATAACCGCACTTCTGTACGGTATAAACCTTAATAAAGCCTCCGGCGCTTTGCGCCGTTCAAAATAAATTTACAGCTTTCCGCAAACTGCGGCAATAATCAGAGTAATCAAAGCCAGAACAGGCTGATGAAGCAAATATATCCATATAGTATTTCTTCCCGCGGCATTAATCGGCTTAATGCCGAAATGAGAAATACGGGAAAACCATTTTGTGTTTTTTATCAAATTCCAGGAATAATATCCGCAAAGGAAAAGGAATATCCAGGGTATAATCGGAAAATAATCAGATGAAGTGAAATCCGCTGACGGAAATCCGAGGCATTCCATACCGACGTGCTGATAAAGTTGTGCCGGCAAATCAAAGAACCTGATTCTGTGCTCCTCCCCGTAGCCGAAAGTGAGACCAATATAGCCATAATGCAGAATTTTACCCGCAGAATCAGATGAAACGCTGTAAACGCCTCTTGTGAAGAGATACAAAAGCAATCCTAAAGGCGAACCCAGCCACGCCGGAATTTTATCCAGGAATTTTTGCAAAAGTCCCGTTATCAGACACGCACAGCCGATAAAATGAAGAATGCCGAAATAGATGTAAATTCCGCCCATTCCGATTTGGTTGGCAATAAGCTCCGCAATAAATGTTACAATGGTTATCACCATACCCCATGCAAGAATTCGTGCGCCGTTTTTTATGTTGTTTCTGCTAAAATGGCAGCATATTCCGGAACAAAAAATAAAAGTTCCGCATATAATCTGCTGCATATAGAATGCCGCAGTTGTTCCGAGGAAGCTGTGCACCGCCTCAATGCCCGCAAGGTCGGATAAATCCCACAAAAAATGATAGAGTACAACGCCAGCAATCATAATGCCTTTGAGAAAATCTATAAACTCGTATCGTCCCCTTGCAAGCTTGCCGCTGTCTTCTTTTACAAAAAATTCCGCAATCTTAGCCAAAATGCTTCTCCTCCGACTATTTTATACATTCTATCACAATACGGCTGTATTTTCAATATCCGCGTTTATCCGAAACATTTCGGCAGAATAATGTTAACCGTTTACGGAATAATATTCTTGTTATCAAAGGATTTGATTTAAGACTCTGTAAATCCGCTGCCGCAAAACTGCAGGGCAAAAGATTAAAAATAAAACATTTACTTTGCCATTATATGGTAGTAAAATAAAGGAAAGAATATTTTCGGGAGAATGCAATGAGAAACAGCGGTATTTTGATGCCGATAAGCGCACTGCCGTCAAAATACGGCATAGGTTCTATCGGTGAAGAAGCATACAGATTTATTGATTTTCTGAAAGCATGCGGTCAGACTTACTGGCAGATTCTGCCCATAGGTCCCACGAGCTACGGCGACAGTCCGTATCAAAGTTTTTCTGCCTTTGCGGCAAATCCTTATTTTATAGACTTGGACATATTGATGCACGAAGGCTATCTTTTGCCCGATGAATATCAACATTTAAACTGGGGCGAAGATGAAAATAAAGTCGATTATGAACTGATGTATCATCAGCGCCTTGACGTTTTGCGCCTGGCAGCGTCCAGGCTGCCGGAACTTGATGGTGATTTTCAGTATTACAATGCCAACAACATTTTCTGGCTGGACGATTATGCCGTATTTATGGCGCTGAAACAAAAGTACGGCGGCATATCCTTTACGGAATTCAGCGAAGCACTTCGCTTACGGGATCCCGTTGCGCTTGAAAAAGCGAGGGTTGAAAACAAAAAAGAAATCCACTTCTGGCGCGCAGTTCAGTATTTTTTCAGCAAACAATGGAAGAATCTTAAAAAATATGCGAATGAAAACGGCATAAAAATAATCGGCGACATCCCGATTTATGTTTCCCCAGATTCCGCCGATTTGTGGGCACACAGCGAACTCTTCCTTGTTGATGAAAACAAAAAAATGATTGATGTTGCCGGGTGCCCTCCCGACGCTTTCAGCGAAGACGGTCAGCTTTGGGGAAATCCTCTTTATGACTGGGATTACCACAAAGAAACGGAATACGACTGGTGGATAAAACGTCTGCGCCATGCAACGGAAATTTATGATGTTGTGAGAATAGACCATTTTAGAGGCTTTTCGGGCTATTATGCCATTCCGTACGGAAGCGAAAACGCACGCACCGGAGAATGGCGCACAGGTCCGTCAAACGATTTGATTGACGCCGTAAAAAACGCCCTGCCGAATGCAGATATTATCGCGGAAGATTTGGGATTCCTCACCGACGATGTGATTCAACTTCTGAAAGACAGCGGCTATCCCGGAATGAAAGTGCTTCAGTTCGCATTTGATACAGATGAAAAAAGCACTTATCTTCCGCATAATTACACCAAAAATTGCGTATGCTACACAGGTACGCACGATAATTCAACAACCGAGGGATGGCAAAAACTGGCATCCGATAATGAAGTGAATTTAGCCATGGAATATCTCGGCGTTAAAGATAAATCCGATTTAACTTACGGCTTTATCAGGGGCTGTCTCGCTTCTGTAGCAGACCGCGCGGTGATTCCCATTCAGGACTGGCTAAAACTTGATGACAGCGCAAGGATAAATACGCCGTCAACGCTCAGCGGAAACTGGCTTTGGAGAATTGAAAAATCCATGCTCAGCAACGAGCTTGCCGAAATTATAAAAAGATACACGAAAATTTACGGAAGATTAAACGAAGCACAATAAAATACATCTGATAATCTCCCTAAAACTTTAAGAATAAAACTTAATAATGCAGACGAAGGTTTAAACCGGATAGGGATTAAATTTTTGAAGGCAAGAAGCGCAGTCAAGCTGACGCTTGACAACTTTTTGAACGAAGCCTGTCACAAAAATCCATCATTATCAGGCTTTTCTCCCTGTTCGGCTTAACCCATGAGGCCTGCCGCCTACATACAAAATAGAATGACTGGAGAAATATGTATGAAAAAAGTTATTGCATTTTTGTTGGCGGCAAGCCTTCTTTTCTGCCTTTTCGGCTGCGGAAAAGAAACAACGCAAACGGTTGTAAAAGGAAAAGTTTACTATCTCAATTTCAAACCCGAACAGGACACGCAGTGGAAAGAACTTGCCGAGCTTTATAAAAAGCAGACCGGCGTAAACGTGGATATTATAACCGCCGCATCCGGCACATATGAAGAAACGCTGAAATCCGAAATGGCAAAATCGAACGCACCCACCCTTTTTCAGGTAAACGGTCCCGTAGGTCTTGCCTCCTGGAAAAACTACTGCGAAGATTTATCCGACACTGCTGTTTTCAGAAACCTTAAAAGTGAAGATTTTGCGCTTGAGGAGGACGGAAAAGTTCTCGCCGTTGCATATGTTATCGAATCATATGGCATTATCTATAACAAAGATATCATCAGGCGTTACTGTAAAACGGACGGAGCGGTTATTAAAGAAGCAAAAGAAATTGATAATTTTGAAAAATTAAAAGCTGTTGCGGAAGATATGCAGAAGAAAAAGGATGAACTAGGCATAACCGGCGCGTTTGCTTCGGCAGGAATGGATTCAAGTTCCGACTGGCGCTTTAAAACACAACTTGCGAATATTCCGCTTTACTATGAATTTAAAGATGAAGAAATCAGTGAAGCCTCCGAAATCCAAGGCACATATCTTAAGAACTATAAAAATATATGGGATTTGTATATCCATAATTCAACCGTAGCTCCGTCGCTTCTTTCCAGCAAAACCGGAGACGATGCGGCAGGAGAATTTGCACTCGGTAAAGCCTGTTTCTATCAAAACGGAACATGGGCTTATAACGATATTAAAGACAATGCCGTAAAAGATGAAGACATCGGTATGCTCCCGATATACACGGGCATTGAAGGCGAAGAAAAGCAAGGACTCTGCACCGGAAGCGAAAACTACTGGTGTATAAATAAAAACGCTTCATCAGAGGATAAAAAAGCAACAGAAAGGTTCCTCGAATGGGTCATCACATCCAATTACGGCAGGCGCATGATGGCGGAAGAAATGAAATTTACAACTCCGTTCAAAACATTTGATGAGGAATATGAATCCGACAGTCCTCTTGTGAAAGCTGCAAACGAGTATATCAATTCGGATAAATTTTCCGTAAGCTGGGTATTTACCACTATTCCATCCGCAAAATGGAAAGATAACGTGGGCGACGCTCTGCTCGAGTACGCACAAGGCACCGGAGCCTGGAGTAGCGTTGAAAAAGCATTTGTCGACGGCTGGAAAACAGAATATGCCGAAGCCCACAAATAAGAACCCAATCTGCACACTTCAAACCGAAACCATTTGATTTTATCTTGTTATCAAGAAATCTAATCCCTTTTCACGCGCGGTGATTATATGCAAAAAAACTTAAAAAAATATTTTCCCGTTTTTGCCTTGCCTACGCTTTTGGCTTTTATCATCGGTTTCGCCGTACCGTTTATTATGGGAATATATCTCTCGTTCTGCCGCTTCACAACGGTAAGCGACGTGCAGTGGACAGGCTTTTCAAACTATCTTTCGGCTTTCACAGACAAAAGCTTTCTCCACGCGCTTTGGTATACGGTGCTTTTTTCAGCCGTTTCAGTGATTGTTATAAATGTGCTGGCGTTTACGGCGGCGTTGCTGTTAACAAAAGGTTTCAAAGGCACAAACCTGTTCCGCACCGTGTTTTTTATGCCCAATCTTATCGGCGGAATTGTACTCGGCTATATATGGCAACTGATTCTGAACGGCATACTTGCTAATTTTGAAAAAACCCTGACATACAGCGAAACCTATGGGTTTTGGGGACTTCTGATTCTTATGAGCTGGCAGCAGATAGGATATATGATGATCATTTATATAGCCGGAATCCAGGCTATACCCGACAGCCTTTACGAAGCAGCTATGATTGACGGCGCAGGCAAGCGGCAGATTCTGACCAATATAACGATTCCGATGGTTATGCCGTCCGTTACAATCAGCGTATTTTTAACGCTTACCAATTCTTTCAAGCTCTTTGACCAGAATCTTGCGCTTACCTCAGGTCAGCCATCCGGCAAATCTCAGCTTCTTGCCCTTAATATTTATGATACGTTTTACGGCAGAATCGGCTCAGAAGGAATCGGTCAGGCAAAAGCGGTTATATTCTTTGTTATTGTTGCTGCAATCGCTCTGATTCAGCTACGTATCACAAGACACAGGGAGGTGCAGGCATAATGAAGAAAAAAAGTGCGCTTTATACGTTGCTTTTCAGCATAATATCCGTTTTTTATGTGCTCCCCATTGTGATTATTTTTTTCAACTCGTTTAAGAAGAAAGCATTTATAAATGCCGAACCGTTTTCCCTGCCGAACAACGGAACATGGAACGGATTTCAAAATTACGTCAGCGGAATAGAAAAAGTTGATTTTCTCAAAGCCGTTTTTTACACGCTGATTATAACCGTGCTTTCCGTTGTGCTGATTATCCTGTGCACATCTATGTGCGCATGGTATATCACAAGAGTAAAAACAAAATTTACCAAATTTTTGTATCTGCTCTTCATTTTCAGTATGATAGTTCCGTTCCAGATGGTTATGTTTACGCTCTCAAAAACAGCGGATTTCCTTAAGCTGAATAACCCTGTCAGCATAGTTATAGTGTATCTGGGATTCGGCGCGGGGCTTGCGGTTTTTATGTTCTGTGGATTTGTGAAAAACGTTCCGCTTGAAATTGAAGAAGCCGCAATGATTGACGGTTGCAATCCGGTTCAGACTTATTTCAAGGTTGTCTTCCCGGTTCTAAGGCCAACGGCTGTGAGCGTAGGAATCCTTGAAACGATGTGGATATGGAACGATTTTCTACTTCCGTATCTGATTTTGGACAGAAGAAAATATACCACTATAACAATTGCAGTGCAAAATCTTAAAGGGAACTATGGTTCGATTGACTGGGGCGCTATGATGGCGGTTCTCGTTCTTTCTATAATCCCCATCATCATTTTTTATGCTTTATCGCAGAAATATATTATCAAGGGGCTGCTTTCTGGCGCAGTGAAAGGTTAGGTGTTGAAATGGCGGATATTCGCTTAAAAAACATATGCAAAACGTACGAAAACGATATTTCCGTGGTTCATGATTTCAACCTTGAAATAAAAGATAAGGAATTTGTGGTTTTTGTCGGTCCGTCGGGCTGCGGAAAAAGCACAACGCTGAGAATGATTGCCGGACTTGAGGAAATCAGCAGCGGAGAGCTTCTGATAGGTGGAAAAAGGATGAACGAAGTTGCGCCGAAAGACCGAAACATTGCAATGGTTTTTCAGAGCTACGCCCTCTATCCGCACAAAAGCGTTTACAAAAATATGAGTTTTGCGCTTGAAATGAAAAAAATCCCGAAAACCGAGATTGACAGAAGAGTGCGTGAAGCCGCAAAAACGCTGGATATTGAACAATACCTGAACAGGAAGCCGCGCGCACTTTCCGGAGGACAGCGGCAGAGAGTTGCGCTCGGCAGAGCGATGGTTCGGAATCCGAGTGTTTTTCTTCTTGACGAGCCTCTGTCCAATCTAGACGCAAAGCTCCGCACAAGTATGCGAACGGAAATTAAAAAACTCCATAATCAACTTGAAACAACTTTTGTTTACGTCACGCATGACCAGACGGAAGCTATGACAATGGGAGACCGCATTGTTGTTATAAAAGACGGGCGTATTATGCAGGCGGATACGCCCCGGGAAATATACCACAAGCCTCAAAATATGTTTTCCGCCGGATTTATCGGAACGCCAAGAATGAATTTCCTAGATGCATCTGTAATTAAGTCAAAAAAAGGCTGGTCTCTGAAGCTCAAAACAGATAGGATTGACATTCCGGAAAGCAAATGCCCGGTGAATATCTTTAAATATGCCGATAAGGAAATCGTTCTCGGCATACGTCCGGAAGACCTAAGAGACGATGAAAATTATCTTGAAAAATATAAAAACGCGGCAATTCACGTTCCGGTTGAAGCCGCCGAGCTTATGGGAAGCGAGATTTATCTTCACACGCGCTACGCCGGACAGCCCGTTATAGCGAAAGTCAGCCCCGAGTCACCCGCATCGGAAGGAGACGTTATCACACTTGCCGTAAACACGGATAAGATTCACCTTTTCGATAAAAATACTGAAGAAAGAATCATTTAAACAAAGATGCACCGCCTTCTAAGGTTGCAGACTCCGTTTCCGAAAATCAGAAGAGAATATAATAATCCCCTCTGATTTCTCAGACGGCTGACGCTACCCTTTGCCGCGTTGAATACCGGTAAGCTCTTATTAACAAGCAACAAGGTTCTGACTTGCGCACTGCAAATCAGAACCTTGTTGCATCTGAAAATATTTACGATGAAAATTATTCAGCTTCAAACTGATCTTTGCCTACGCCGCAAAGCGGACAAACAAAATCCCCGGGCACATCTTCCCATTTTGTACCTGCGGCTACGCCTGCCTCCGGTGCGCCCTCGGCTTCATCATAAACATACCCGCATACAGAGCATACATATTTCATTTCCGTTTCCTCCTTAAACCAAATATCAATTCACGGGAATCCGTGCCGTTCGGCATGGCATAATCCCGTTCTGTATGTAACCGCACAAAAAGCGGATATACATAAATTAAAGTTTATCAAAATCCTCCGCACCGTGCTTGCACACAGGGCAGATAAAATCCTCCGGGAGTTCCTCTCCCTCATAAACATAACCGCATATTCTGCATACCCAGCCACGTTTTTTTTCTTCGGGTTTAGGCTTAATATGATTAAAATAATACGTATACGTAACAGACGGCTCGCCGCTGAAAACCTCACAGTCCGTAACATCGGCAATAAACATCGTATGCGTTCCCATATCCACACTATTCACAACTTTACCGCTGATATACGCATTCGAAAAATATTTTGAATACAGAACACCGTTTTCACTTCTTCCCTCGGCAGACGTATCCTTGAATTTATCAACATCTTTTCCGCTCTGAAAACCGTAATGCTTAAAAACGTCAAAGGGAGTTTTTTCAGTTAAAACCGATAAATTGAAAATACCTGTATTTTCAATCATATCGTGCGTATAATTATCTTTATTTACACACACACCTATACGCAGAGGGGTACTCGTTAACTGAACGACGGTGTTGATAATACATCCGTTGTCTCTTTCCCCTTCCCTTGCGGTTAAAATATATAAGCCATAACCAATATTAAATAATGCATTTGTATTCATATCCTTCACTCCGAAATCATATTATTTAAGAATTTCATCGCATAAAGCGTTGATTTCTTCAATATTTTTATCATTAAGCGCCGAACGAATGGAAACCGTATTTTCACAAATATCTATATTATTCATCTTTTCAAAACAATCACGTATCAGCTTGCCGGACATAGGCGCCCATGAACCGTTTTCAACAATTCCGACTCTGCGATTTTTATAATTCTTTGCCTTGAGATGCGCGAGAAAATCTTCAACACACGGAAAAATCCCCGCGTCATAAGTGGGGCATGCCACAATCATTTTTGAATATTTGAAAGCGTCCTCAACGCACTCCGCAAAATCTTCACGCGCCAAATCAGCGCAGGAAATTTCAAGGTCTGTTTTGCTTTTTAAAGTTGCAACGATTTTTTCCGCCGCCTTTTTAGTATTCCCATGAATGGAGGCATATGCAACAAAAATTCCGTCAACTTCAGGCTCGTATTTGCTCCAAGTATCGTATAAGCCGATATAATAATCGAGATTGTCTCTGAGGACCGGTCCGTGAAGCGGACATATTGTTTTAATTTCAAGAGCTGTTACCTTTTTAAGCAGAGCCTGAACCTGCGCTCCGTATTTGCCAACAATATTAAAATAATATCTTCTGGCCTCGCATGCCCAGTCCTCATCGGTATCAAGCGCACCGAATTTACCGAAACCGTCCGCGGAAAAAAGGATTTTGTCATAGCTGTCATAAGTAACCATAACCTCCGGCCAATGTACCATCGGAGCCATATAAAAAGTAAGCGTGTGTTTTCCGAGGCTGACGATATTTCCCTCTTTAACGGTTATGCTTCGCTTTGAAATATCATAATCAAAAAATTGATTATACATCTGAAATGTTTTTGCATTGCCGATAACTTTCAGATTCGGATATTTTCTGCATACCGAAGATATATTGGAAGCATGGTCGGGTTCCATATGACTTATAACAAGATAATCCGGAGTTCTGCCGTCAAGCGCCTTTTCAAGATTTACGAACCATTCGTCCTCAGCTCTGGGATCAATCGTATCCATAATGCAGAGTTTTTCATCCTCAATCAAATAAGAATTATACGAAATTCCGTTCGGAATAATATACTGGCTCTCAAACAAATCGAGCGTTTTATCATCCGCCCCTATATATTTTACTGAATCTGAAATTTTAATTTCCATTTCACCATAACCCTCTCTTGAATATAGAATGCTTTTTATACCACACGCACATCATAACACTTTTTAAATAAGCAGTCAATTGCGTTTCATCCGTGAATACATTTTCATGTTGAAAATTTTCTGTTGTTTACGGCGTTATTCTTCATCAGATACTCTAAAGAAAAGCCTGTTTTTTTAAGTCCGCAGGACGTCATATTAAAATTGAAAAGCTTTGCAGAGATTCTGATTTGAATCGGAACAGTGCTCCATCAAGTTCGCTGAAACGGGGCTTGTGAACGATTGCAACCTGCGCAGGGATCGTTCGCTCCTCATGGTTTCAGCGGAAGATTGTCACTCTCACTGAAATTCTGAAACGAATCCCACCCCCAAGAGGCGGGGGACATCGGCGAATAGGTTATATCTGTATTATCAATATGTGCTGCATATTAGATGCACTGCCTTTGAAGCAACACGCTGTCGCCAATATTCTTTCCTAAATATAATATAGCCTAATTCGGCAGTCCCGGAGTGGATAGTATCCTGCCTGAGAGCTCCTGTACTTTCATCGGTTGTCCATTCGCAATTACGCAAAAGGCAGCATTTCACTTTCATCGGTGGCGATGATTTCATTCATATTCTGCAATATATCCGCAGACATATAAAGGTATTCCTGCAGATTCTCTAAAATTGGCTGTTACGCACAATAAGCATCAAAACCACAGCATCGGATATTTTTCATTTCCGTATCTGCACACCATAAAATATACCCTGAAAAGGGTAATTAATTTATATATTATAGCTTCAAATATTTTATTGTCAAGGCTTTTATGGCAGAAGTTGTCAAAGAGCAAAACACAAAAAAAATAAAAGTAAAAAAAGCCGCTGACGCGGCTTTCCGTTTTGGACATGCCTAAGCGATAGAAGCGAATGTTAACAATGACTGCCGCATTTTTATGTTCACTTTTTATCGCCGTTTCTGAAAATCCATGCCCTAAAAGCAGTCCACCGGACTTCTTATTCATGGGCTTTCGAATCCGCACATGCAAAAAGCACAAACCTTTTGGTTTGTGCTTTTTTTGGCCTGCCCGAGTGGATTCGAACCACCGATCTTCAGAGTCGGAGTCTGATGCATTATCCAGCTATGCTACGAGCAGTTATTTAAGCGTTACAATTGTTACTCCCGTTTCACCTTCACCGTAACGCCCGAGTCTGTATGACTTTATGCGCTTATTGCCTTTTAAATAACTCTGAACAGCGGAACGCAGAACGCCTGTACCTTTTCCGTGCACAATAGTAACTTCTTCCAAATCGTCCATAATCGCGCGGTCTAGAAATAAATCAACAGCGTCAATCGCCTCATCGGCAGTCATACCCCGCAAATCACATTTGTTATTAACCGAACTGTTCAACTTTTCATCATAAGAGCGGTAATTTACCGATTTTTTTCTGCGATTATCCGGTTTTTCCGGCGAATCGGCAAGAACAAGGGAGTCTTCCTTAAGCCTTGTTTTCATGGCGCCTATTCTTACTTCAACAAGTCCCTGTGAATTCTTAGGAGCAATCACAACGCCTTTTTGCCTCCATTCACGACAATAAACGCTGTCGCCCTCCTTGAGAGCACGCGGAAGTTTATAATCCTTAAATTCTTCGTCTAATAGATTATAGTCTTCCTGCGTTAAATCGTCAAGCTTTCCGAAACTTTTTTTAATCTTCTGTTTTGCAAGCCTTGCCTTTTCTTCCGCGGTTTTTTCACTTTTTTTCAAGGCATTAAGCTGTTCCAGCAATGTGTTTGCCTCACGTTTTGCCTGATCGGTTATTCTTACTGCCTCTGCCCTTGCTTTTTCAAGCTCTTTATCGCGAAGCTCGAAAATTTCCGTTTTTATACGCTTTGCCTCGTCGCTGTCTTTCCTTGCTCGGCTTGTAAGCATTCGGGCTTCTTCGGTTTTGATTTCATATTCCTTACGGCTTTTTTCAAGATTCTGAACCACATTTTCAAATTTTCTGTTTTCCGAATCTACAAGATTTTCCGCCCTTTTTATAACCGATGGTTCCATTCCGAGCCTTGACGAAACCGCAAATGCATTCGAACGCCCCGGCACGCCCATCAAAAGCCTGTAAGTCGGACTGAGTGTCTGAACATCAAACTCACAGCAGGCGTTTTCAACACCGTCCGTATCCAAAGCATACTGCTTAACTTCCGCATAATGCGTTGTTGCGGCAATCTCAGCTCCCTTGGCACGGAGATGTTCCAGTATTGCCATAGCAAGCGCCGCACCCTCAACCGGATCTGTGCCTGCGCCGAGTTCGTCAATCAGTACAAGAGATTTATTATCCGCCTGTTTCATAATTGAAATAATATTTGTTATATGACCGCTGAAAGTTGAAAGTGACTGTTCAATACTCTGCTCATCACCTATATCAACAAGTATTTTATCGAAAACCGATATTTGGCTTTCATCTGCACACGGGAGCATCAGTCCGCACATCGTCATTGCGCAAAACAGACCGATAGTTTTGATTGAAACTGTTTTTCCTCCCGTATTCGGCCCCGTTACCATAAGCGTTGAAAAACCCTTGCCGAGCACAATATCAATAGGCACAACTTTATTTTTATCAATCAGCGGATGACGCGCTTTTCCTATATCTATAATACCTTCGTTATTTACGATAGGCATAGAGGCTTTCATCTTGAAAGCCAATTGTGCTTTTGCAAAAATCAAATCCAGCTCCACTGCATTTTCGAAGCTTGCCGTAATGTGATCCGCAAAAGAAGCGGTTTCGGAAGAAAGTTCCTCTAAAATTCTTTCTATTTCCTCGCTTTCGCGCCCCTGAAGGATTTTGATTTCATTGTTAAGATTAACAACGCTCTCCGGCTCTATGAAAACAGTTGCACCGGTAGCAGACGTATCATGTATCAGACCGGGTACATTCGCCCGATACTCACTTTTGACCGGAACGACAAATCTTCCGCCGCGGAAAGTTACAACGTCTTCCTGCAAATACTTCTTATAGGAAGAAGATCTTATCATTCTGTCGAGAGAAATTCTGATTTTTGAAGATGTTTCGCGAATTTTCGACCGTATTTCATACAGCGTGTGCGAAGCGTTATCGGCCATCTCATCCTCCGAAATAACGGAAGAAAAAATTTTATCTTCAAGATAGCGATTTGCGGTAAGACCGTGAAAAATATTATCAAGGCATGTATGCATACCCTCACAGTGCGAACGCCATTCAATAAGCGTCCTTATACCGCGCAGCATATGCGCGATGTCCAGCAGTTCTTTCATATTCAGAACACCGCCTGCGACAGCTCTTGTAACATGACCGTTCACATTTTTTATGCCTCGAAATGCGGGAGAACCGAATTTTGCCAGCAGAACATAAGCGTCACCCGTCTGATTAAGCATTGCGTTCACAAATTCAATGTTTGGGGACGGACGCAGTTCAGCCGCGCGCCGGGCAGTTTCGGCGCACTGTGTTTCGGTTGCGAGCATATCCAACACTTTGTCAAGTTCAATAGATTTAAGATATTTCTCCATTTAAATGAAACCTTGGTTTAAGTCACACAATGAAATTTCCCGTGCCAAAACCTTTTGAGAATCCCTGTATGGTTTAAACCGTATGTAATGAATGATAAAAATCCAAAGTCGTATAGTTCCTCTGGGTTTGATGAACAAGAAATTTTTCACTTACTCTGTAAAGGCCGTCCAGGCATTTATCACTGACAGAAAAAGCAAACAGCTTTTCAAAATCGCTGTAAATTATGTAACGAAGGGCAGTTACGATATTTATATCTATTCTGCTTCCGCTTCCCCCGCATTCTGAGCAATAAAGTTCACCGGTATATGTATTAAAAAACATTTCCGGGCTTTCAAACGCACCACACAACGCGCAAGCCTGCAAATCAGGCATATAGCCCGCCATAGACAGCAGCCGCATTTCAAACACTGCTTTTATCTGACGGGCCGGCTTTGTGCCTTTACAAATATAATTCACCGCATTGAGCATCAGCCTGAGATAGTCTTTGGCGTTTTCCTCTGCGGGAGCAAGCTCCATAATAAGTTGTGAAAAATACTGGCATAAAGCTATTTTTTCAATATCACTGCCAATATTAAAAAAATTTTTCTTTGCCTCCGTTTCGCGGATAACATATTTATCCTTGGTGCAGGAAAGCGTAATGTCGGAATAACAAAAAAGGCGGGTGGCTGAAAGGGACTTGCTTTTGATATTGCGGGCACCCCTTGCAAAGGCTTTGATTACGCCGAGTTTTTCTGTTAAAATTGTAATCAGCCTGTCCTGTTCTCCGACATTATTCTCTTTAATCACTATACCGCTTGTTTTAATTAACATTCTTGTTTGCATTTTCCTTGCGTTTTTCGCAAAATTCCAAATAAGCTTTTATACTGCCCGTCTCTTTAAAATAATTCCATAAACGGTCTGCATCATCAAGGGCCATTCAACCACCTCAATTATATAGTATGAGATTTCATTTTTAATAACCGAGGAAATTTTTAGTACGATTTTTATTTGCATTCAAGCCCGAAATTATGAATTAAACCCTGTTTATTGCGCCAGTCTTCCTTTACTTTTACCCATGTTTGCAAATTCACGCGGCAACCGAAAAATTTTTCAATATCCTGCCTTGCATAGGTACTTATTTTTTTAAGCATACTGCCTTTTTTGCCAATCAGGATTCCCTTATGGCTTTCTTTTTCGCAGTAAATAAGCGCTTCAATATCAAGAATATCTTTATTCTCTCTCTCTCTCATTTTTTCTATGCTTACGGCAATCCCGTGCGGGATTTCATCACTTAAAAGTCTCAGAGCTTTTTCGCGGATAATTTCACTTGCCAAAACACGCTCCGGTTGATCGGTCAGCGTGTCTTCAGGAAAGAAAAATGGACTTTCCACCGCAAGATTCATAAGCTCTGATTTCAGATCTTTCATACCGAGATTTTCCGTTGCGGAAACAGGCACAACGGCGGTAAAATCAAACAACTCGGAAAACTCTGAAATTCTTGAAAGCAAAAGTTCCTTATCTTTAAGCATATCGATTTTATTGATTGCGAGGATAACCGGAATATGAAGTTTTTTCAGTTTCTCCAGCAATTCTTTTTCAATATCCTGAATCCTGCCTTTTGCTTCCGCAACAAAAAGCGCAGCATCAGCCCCGTTAATGCTTTCTCCTACCGCCTGCATCATATTTTCACCGAGTTTTGTTTTGGGATGATGAAAACCGGGCGTATCAATAAACACAAGCTGTGTATCATCCTGCGTCAGCACGCCCATAATTTTTGTTCTCGTGGTCTGCGGTTTTGAAGAAATAATAGCTATTTTACTGCCGAGAAGACGATTAAGTATTGAAGATTTACCGGCATTCGGTTTGCCGACAATTCCTATAAATGAAGTTTTACTCATTCTTTACTCCGTTTTAAATTTCACTAAATTAAGGTTTAAACCGGATAGACTTTACCCCATCACCTTAAAGGAGAGAGACATCTTTGCCTAAGTTATTTCTGCTTTTTTGAGGGCATAAAAATCCATACCAGGGCAACGGCTATACAAATCAGAACTGCCGCAAGTTCCGGCAGATGCGTTTTATAAAAAGCAGCCATTTCCGCAAATGCCCGAGGCTGAAGCATAAGGATAAGCCCGACTGCCACTGCCGCTACCGCGCATACGAGCACAGCTCCCGCCGCCGTATCCTTTGCAATTTTGGCAAGCCGACTGTACTCCGGGCTGACTAAATCCACAACGCTTTCCAAGGCGGTATTCAGAAGCTCCAGCGCAATCACAAGCCCGCACGTTAAAGCGAGAATTGCAAACTGTGATTTTGATATTTCAAAAAAATCATATCGTAAAAGAAAGAAAAACATAAATGCGCTTACGGTTATATGTATCCTTAAATTCCGCTGCGTCTTAACAGCATAAGCCAGACCCTGAAACGCATAAGAAAAGCCTTTGATAAATTTTAAAAATGTGTTTCTTTCTTTCATTTTACCACCAAATCATACTTATATTAAGCAAGGAGCTCAGCTTATCATTTTCTTTCAAGCCCGATTGCATGCAGAACTTCCTTTTCCCGCACACGCATTGCTTTTGCTTCCTCTTCACTGTGCACATGATCGTATCCCAAAAGATGAAGCACCGAATGGACCGTGAGAAATCCGATTTCCCTTTTCAGCGAATGACCATACTCCTCCGCCTGTTTCTGCGCTGTTTCGGCGGAAATGACAATATCTCCGAGAATATAATCACCCGAATCCATATTAACCGGAAAATCCCCATCATCGCTCATCGGAAAAGAAAGAACGTCCGTCGATTTGTTTAATGCACGGAAATTATGATTCAGTTCTCTGATACATTCGTTATCGGTAAGCGTAAAGCTGATTTCAAAAGAGCCGTCCAGCCCCTCAGTTGCAAGCACACTTTCACAGCACTTTTTCACGGTTTCAAGCATTTCATCGGTTATATCCGTTTTATTCTGCTCATTTGCATAAATCAGATGAACGTTTATCATTTTTTCTTAGCCTCAAAGCGCTCGTACGCCTTTATTATAGCCTGTACAAGTTTATGGCGCACAACGTCTTTTTCCGTAAATCTTATGATATCAATATCTTCAACGTTTTTCAAAATTTTAATCACCTGAACCAGTCCCGATTTTTTGCCATCCGGCAAATCCACCTGTGTGATATCGCCCGTTACCACGATTTTTGAATTAAATCCGAGCCTTGTTAAAAACATTTTCATCTGTTCCGAAGTCGTATTCTGCGCCTCATCAAGGATGATAAAGGAATCATCGAGCGTACGTCCCCTCATATATGCAAGCGGTGCAACTTCGATATTTCCGCGCTCCTGATACCGCTGAAAATTTTCCGCTCCGAGCATATCAAAAAGAGCATCATAAAGCGGACGCAGATAAGGATCGACTTTTTGCTGCAAATCGCCCGGCAGGAATCCGAGCTTTTCACCGGCTTCAACCGCAGGTCGGGTAAGAATAATTCTGTTAACCTCTTTTGCCCTAAACGCTTTGACCGCCATTGCAACGGCAAGATAAGTTTTCCCCGTTCCGGCAGGCCCTACTCCGATTACCACAGTATTGTTCTCAATTGCTTCAATATAATCCTTCTGGCCGATCGTTTTGGGTTTGACAGGCTTTCCCGAAGCGGTGATGCAAACAGCATCTCCGACAAGCCTGGATATATTTTCCTCGCTGTTTGAACTTACCAAATCAAGCGTATACCGTATATTTTGGTTATTCAGGTTTTCTCCCGAAACGATAAGCGTGAGGAGACTGTTAATCGCGCGCTCTGCTTTTGCGTTGTTTTCAGGCTCTCCGATAATTTTTATTTCGCCGCCGCGCATTACGATTTTAACGCCGCACTCTTTTTCGATAAGTCCTATATTTTCGTCAAATTTTCCGAAAAGGCTTACGGTATGTTCAATTCTTTCAATATCTATAATTTTTTCTTCCATAATCATTATTATAACACCACTCGGAGCTAAAATCTACAGATAATTTAATACATCAGTTCCCTTCGGTTATATTCCCTTTTTCCGACTTTTCGTTTTTAACCGTAATCGGACTTTCCTGCGCTATATTTTCAGTCAAACTGTAAGTATAGATAAAAATATAAAAGGACGCTGTTTCGGAAATTTTTTTATCAACGCTTTTTATCTTTGTTCCGGCGGAGAAAGATTTTTCAAATTTATTCTTCTCGGCCTGCACCAGTTTTTCTGCGGTTTTTTTGTCTGCCGTATAAGACTCGGTTCGAATTTCTTTGAGCACTTTTCTTTTCAACTTCACAGGTAGTTCTGTTCCGCAGATTACCGGTGAAGTTTCGCTTTCTTCGCACTTATAATTTTTAAAAGACGTGTTCATTATATAAAGCGGAATTTTCAGCCTGAAAAATTCCAGCTGATTCCGGCTTTTTTCTCTTCCCGTATAAATCGTTTTCGTTTGTTTTTTTGCAATCTCCGCTTTGAAAACACGCTTTGTGGATGCATTCACAACTGCGCGCGACGCCCAGAACTGTGTTGCCTGCGCTTTATCGTTAAAGGTTACTCCGGACACAAGCAAATCCCCTTTTTTAACTGCTTCACCGGATTTCACCATACTTTCTCCGGCTGATACAACCTGGTTTTCTATAATTCCGTCATGCGAAGCTATGATATTGCATATCTTTTTCTCCGCGTTTTCTGGCGCCTGCGTAACCTCGGTTATTTCCACAACCATTCTTGCACCGTCAATCTGAAGATTCGCCCACGATATGCCCGGAATATTCTGATAAAGCAAAAATTTATACTTTTCATAATCTATGTCCTTTTTCAGCGTTCCCTTTTTTAAGCCGTTTTCTTCAAGCACATCCATAATTTTGGAATCGGATATTTTTGAATTGCCTTCTACATCAATCACCCAAACAGACTTTGTATAAAGCACAATAAGGAAGCATGCGACAACGACTCCGGCTATCAGCCCTTTACGCTCATCAATCTTTCTTATAAAAAACGGCACTCCGATTTTTTTTATTATTTTAACGCGCATACCGCTTTTTCTTGCGGCCTCGGGAATCTCCCTGTATCCTGAAATTGAAGTATGCGCGGTAAAACACTCGCCGTTCTGACGTATATCCCAAATTTTAATCTTGTGTACTCTGCACAAATTAAAAAATCTTTCGGGGAACCCTCCTCTTGCTTGAAAAAGGATTTCTCCTCTTATATATCTGAATAATCCAATCAAATTCATATGAAACAAAAAGAGGTTATTTCCCCTCTCACCGTCGCCTCCTTATCTCCGAGATGTTCAAGCTGAAGCGAAAAGCCTATGATTTCCACCGCGTATTTTCCGCAGTTAAGCTGTATTTTCCTATCGCTGTAATGTAAAATCCCTTCACAGCCGTCAACGAGCAGTTCACTGTTTCCGTTAAACTCAAAATGGGGATTATCTCCCGCAGAAAGAACCGGCATGCTAAACGCTGAAATCAGTTTATCCTTTTTCATATTATCACCGATTTAATAATATGATTCTTAGAGGTGTTTTTATGAAAAAAATAAGGATATTTAAATTATCCATACCGTTTGCGATGCTTGCAGGAGGTTTTATACTGATTTGGTTTTCCGCAGTATGCAGGAGCGGAATCAGCAAAGGCCTTGAAATTTGCGGCAGTACCATTATCCCCTCCCTGTTCCCTTTTTTGTGTTTTTCAAATCTGTGTGTTCTTTTGAGTTCGGAAATCATCATACCGCGTTTTATCGCCAAACTGCATCAAAGAATTTTCCGCCTGCCTTCATGCACGGTTTTACCGGTTTTTTTCGGACTTACGGGAGGTTATCCCATAGGTCCCGCAATGGCGGCGGAACTTTATAAAAGCAAAAAAATAAGCAGAACACAGGCAAAATATACAGCTCTTTTCTGCTGTAACTCCGGTCCTGCATTTTCGGTTGCGGCAGTAGGAATGCACCTGTGCGGCTCAAGGAATACAGGGCTTATTCTGTTTGCGTCAACGGTTGTATCAACGCTTTTAACAGGATTTGTGCTGGCGCCCGTTTCACACGGAGAAAGTAGCTGTAAAGCAGAACCGCTTAACAGCGAAAAGGCAACTTTTTCCTCTGCTTTTATTGCCGCAATAGAAAAAAGCACCTATGCAATGTTAAAAATATGCGCATGGATACTCTTTTTTTCCATGCTTTACTCCCTGATAGCCAATCTCAATATACCGGAATACGCAAATCAAATCCTATCGGGAATTTTTGAGGTTACAATGGGATGTACGCTCAATGCGGGAAACCCCGCCGCACTTGCGGCAATACTCGGATTCGGGGGAATTAGCGTACATTTCCAGATAAAGGAATATCTGAACTGCATCGGAATAAAAACATACGAATATTTTGCCGTTCGTTTGCTCAATGCCGGATTGTGCGTGTTGTTTACGGAAATACTTCTCACGCTCTTTCCCGAAGCAATCTCGGTATTTGCTCCGGGAACGGAAGTCATTCCGACTTATTCGGGATATCCTTTTTCCGTTGCACTGGTGTTTTCGCTTGCTGTTTTCATTATGAGCAGAAAAAAATCGCTTCTTTAAAAACACGCTGTCAAATTATTTCAGTCGGGACAAGTCGCGGGAACGCAAATACTGTTATTGACTTTTATCCGGATTTCATATTTAAATCGGAGCGGTGCTCCATTAGGCTCGCTGGAAATGGAGCTTGCGAACGATTGCAACCTTCGCAGGGAGCGTCAGCTCCTCAGGGTTTCAGCGGGAAATTATCTCTTCAACTGAAATTCTGAAATGGACCCTGCCGCCTAAGAGGCGGGGACATCGGCGAATAAGTTATTAAATATAATACTTCTTCTCGGCAGTAAAAAAGTTCTTCGGATGAAGAACTTTTTTTCATTTATAGAAAATATTTTTTGAAAAAACGGTGAACGCTTTACAGCATCATATCTGAAAGATTTACACAAAGCACATTTTTCTCTCTGCCACACTCATTTCAGGCTTCCGAGGCTTGTTAAAATCTGTCCGTTCTTAATGGTTATGATCCCAAATTCCCCGTGGCAAACGGCACCGGGATTCAAATAATATATTCCGCCGCAGTAATCGGAATAAGAGATATGCGTATGCCCAAACAGACATATATCCGCACCAAGCTTTTCAGCTCTTGCTTTAATATCATCATATCCGTGCTTGACGCCATATTTATGCCCATGACAGAAAAAAATCTTTTTGCCCGCAAATTCACGAAATTCTTCCTCTTGATATACACTGTAAAAATCACAGTTTCCGCTCACAAAAAAGAATTTTTGATTTTCATTTGCCGATTCTCTTCCCGAATAATCATTTAATCCATCTCCCAAAACAATAACAGCGTCCGCATCATGATGCAAATCAAGAATATCGGATACCGTATTCAGAGAACCGTGACTGTCTGACATCACAATTATTTTCATTCATACACTTCTTTCTTCTCACATATTATTTAATATTATAACTGTTAGAGGAGGAAAGTCAATGAACAGTAAAGAAATTGACAACCTTATAAATAACCTTAACAATCAAAATTTGAAGAAATTTGCCGACAAACATCTTGATTCCGAAAAGCAAAAGCAGTTTAAAGAAATTCTATCCGACAAACACAAAATAGACGCTATTATGCAATCCAAGGAAGCGCAGGATTTAATAAAAAAACTAAGGGGAAAACAAAATGGAAAACATCAATGACAGTTTGCATGATATCATTGCAAATTTAAGCGATAAGGATATTGATAATCTGAAAAATATGGCGCAGAACATCTTCGGCGGAGAAAATGCCGAACCGAATAAGGAAAACAGCGCTTCCGGCGACCTGTCTAATATAAATTTTGCCCAAATCGGGCAGATTATGAATACCGTGAAAGGCGAAGATGACAGAACAAAACTGATTAAAGCGCTCAAGCCCATGCTTTCCCCCTCAAAGCAGAGGAAAGCCGATGAAGCAATCAAAATGCTACGTTTATTCCGGATTCTGCCCTTAATCCGCGATTCGGGGCTTCTAAAAGGTTTTTTGGAGGATAACGAATGAACTTTTCATATGATGAACTGGTAAGACTTGAAAACGAGGCCATGCGGCGGGTAAAGCAAATTAACGAAAGTGAGCGCCATACGGCCAAACAGATAAATGAAAAATTATCAAAAAATAATAAAAGCGAAGAAATACCAAAAGCAAAACATACGCCGATGCCTGCAAATATAGCAAAACCGAAGAATCCTTTTTCTCCGGGCGGACTTATGAACGGTGATTCTGCGCTTCTTATGGCAATCATACTCCTTTTAAGCCGCGAAAATACAGATTCCATTCTGCTCCTTGCGCTTGTTTATGTGCTGATGTGAAAGAAAAAAGGTTAAAACAGAAAAATGCCATTCTAAACCACACCGGGTTCAGTTTAAGCCGATTATTGACAGAACGTGTGTTTTTTGCTAAAATTAAGAAAGTATTTTGTGGGAGATATTTATGGAAAACAAGAACAATAATGCTTTGCTTGATAAAACAGAAAATACCGAAGAAAAAACGATCATGTTTCATATCGGCAACGGCAAAAACAAGAAAGCCGAAAATCCGGAACCTTCAAAAATAAGTAAGCCCGATTTTTCCAATACCCAAATACCGGAAACTTACGAGGATATTTACAGTACGGAAATCGGAGTTGAAACAGAGAAAAAATACTCCGCAGACAATGTTATAGCAATTGAAGAAGTTTTTGAAAACATAGAGACTCCTGTAAACAGCGGATATACAGAAAATGCAGACGATGAATTTTATATGGAAAAATATTCAGACCTCATCGCCAAAAGGCAATCCAAAAAGCATCGTAAAGGTATAATGCTTGCCATTTCGGTGGTGATTGCTTTGGCCGCCGCTTCGGCTATTTGTTTCTTTTTGCTGAAATAATATTTTAATATATCAAAAAAGGATTGTTTTCAAAAATTCAAAACCTGATTTTCTTTGCTGTTTTTCATAAAAAACAGCCCGAATTGCCGCAGGCATAAACCAGAAACAAAAAATCTCCCGCATTAGCTAAATATTCCGGCTAATGCGGGAGACGCTATTTTACGAGTTATAAATCAAAACCAAACAATAGGTGTTGTGTTCGCTTTGGTCGAACCTTTGGATATGGTGTCTGTTTCTTTAGCGGTAGTTTTTTCAGTCTGCTTTTTAGTTGTTGTTTTCTCCGAAGCAGTTTGCTTTTTAGTTGTTGAAGCTGATGAACTGTTTTTAGATGCAGTCGTTTTATTTTCGGCCTTTGCAGTCGAACTCTTTGTTGTTTTATCAGCAACTGCACTGCCCTCGTTATCGGAAACAACAGCCGAATCACTGACCGACTCTGAAGAATTGCCCGCCGAAATGTTTTTTGAGTCACCGTTATCCTTGGAGCACCCGAAACACATAAGCATTGCCATCGCAATAACACCGCACATCACATATTTTAATTTATTCATTTTTAACACATCCTTTTATGCTATAAAAATATTAAAACATATTGCCGTGTTAAAATCAAGTGAAAACCGCAAACATGTTTAGCGTAGCTTAAAATACCCAATACCTGTAGATTTTAAAAGCAGTATCGAAAACATGCTATTTTTAGATACTAACAACGTATAGCTTTGTTATCCTTTGGAATTAAATCACAGTAAAAACAATTGTTTGTATTTGCAAGCGTAATCATTTCATACGGTTTTAAATTTCAATCAGAGCAGTGCTCCACTAAACTCGCTTGATGGGGCTTGCGAACGATTGTAACCTGCGCAGGGAGCGTTCGCTCCTCAGGGCTTTAGTGGGAGATTGTCACTCACACACTGAAATTTTGAAATATCCCCGCCGCCTAAGAGGCGGGGACATTGGCGAATAGTTTATAATTAATAAGGAGCTTACTTGTCAGATCCTTAGCTTTTAGCTGATTAAAACGGTGCCCGTCTTTAATCTGGACACCGTTTCTTTTAAAAACTATTTTTCCGAAATAGTTTGATTTGAATTACATAGCCTTTTCAAATATTTCGTAGATTATACTTTCTTTATATAATCCTTTGAGGCGAAGCCGTTATAACTCTTGCCCTTGTATGTGAATATAACGCGATACCAATTTCCGGTGGAGGAATACAGCAACACTTTGGTTCCGCTCGGGATTTTAACGAGAACCGCCGAGCCCGTGCTTGCTGATTTTCTGATATTGAGCGAACTCGCGTCATATACTTTCCCGTAAGAAAGAACGGTTATATATTTTTTGTTCACATATCCTGTTAGTGTCTTATTATTTACGGAAACGGAAATCTTGTACCAGTTTCCGCTTGTCCCCAAAATATTAACCAGTTTGCCACTCTTCAACACCGTGAGAATGCTTGCATTTGACGACGCAGACTTCCTCATATTCAGGTTTGCGGTATTCACCTTGCCTTTTTTAGCAGACGACGCAGAAGATGAAGATGAAGATGAAGATGAAGATGACGTCGTTTTTATATAGCTCTTGGAAACATATCCGGTTATCGTCTTTTTATTGACCGAAACGGAAATTTTATACCAGCTTCCGCTCGTTCCCAATATGTTAACACTCTGATTTTTCTTAATTACGGCAAGAACTTTTGCCGATGTTGAAGCTGATTTCCTCACATTCAGGCTTGAAGCCGTTACCGTTCCCTTTTTCACTGCCGCCGCCGCTTTGCTCACAACTGCGCAGATATAACTTGTCGCTCCCTTGGAGGAAGTTGCCTTGAGAACAACGGTGCCGGCGGTTTTACCGGTTAACGTATTGCCCGAAACACTTACAACGCCCGCGCCGGTGGTTTTGACGGATGTATACTTCACCTTATCCGAAGTTTTCGGCTTAAGGGTAATTTTTGAACCGACTTTTAAAGAAACCCCCGCGCACATATCAATATATGCCGCCATAGCCCAGCCGTAAGTTTTCATTTTGCTTCCACTGATAATTTTCAGATAAACCCAGCCGTTCTTTCTGGTACCCGTCAAAACAATCGTACCGGAAGGAACCGTGGTTACAACAGACGATGAAGTGCTTGCCGAGGAACGTATATTCAGGTTCGAAGCACTGCTGTTCACATATCCTATATTTGAGCTTGTTCCTAAGCTGTCAAAATGAAGGGTGCTTGAACTATACGAAACTTTATCCATATTATTGTAAACAGGGATAACAAACGTATGAGTTTTATCGAGATATCCGAGCTTGCTGTAACTTGAATATGTATAGGAAGATTCGGCAATTACGCCGTCAACCGTCTGCATATACTGATGATCGTATGCCTGATACATGGAGTAAGGATGAACCTGAAATTTTTGCAGATAGGAAGTATACTGCCATGGTGATTGATCTTTTTTTGAACTTGAAATATAATATTTCGATATAAATTCAACGCCGCCCATCATCGCAAGATAGGGCGTTTTCCAATTTTGATTTTTGGCATACTTTGCAGACCCTGCTACAGTTCCGCCAATGTTAAAAAAGTTGTAATACCCTTCATAGCCTTTATATTTGCCCAGCGCGATACTCGACGGATTGGAAGCGCCCACCTCTTTTGTTATTCTGGAAACGATAAACAAAGCGTCAACGTTATATTTTTTTGCTGCCGCAAGGATTATTTTGGCATAACTTGCGGTCACGCCGCTTGAATTGGTGTATGAAAGATTAGCCATAAAAGATGATTTGTCTTTCAGCACTTTCTGAATATCAGCAACCGTATAATACGACTTGTTTGTGAGATATTCAAATTGAAATATATCGCTGTCATTCAGATAATTTACAGGATCCATACATTCTGCAATATAATCACGGCTGGCGCATCTGTCAACCGAACTTAACACATGAAACGCTGCGTTTTTACAGCTTGACGAACAAGCTTTCGGATCGGTGGCAGACACATTCTGAACCGTACAAAGTTGCCTGCGGCAATTATGCTCGGCATCTATCGCCGTATTAAAATCAATGCCGACGGTAAGACGTTTAAACGTCCAATTCGGATGAGCCGCATGGAGTGCCTTCAGCCCGGCACGATACGATGACGGAAATTGTTTTAATACAGCGTCAAAATTATCAGCTGATGCAACAGGTATCAATACAGCGGTTAAAACTACAGCGACGGCCAAAATAAACGAAATTGATTTTTTTAACTTCATTTTACTTCTCCTTATCTGTTCAACAAAAATCGAAAAGCGGCAGTTTTATCCTGAGTGAAAACCATCCACTACAAAAATGTTTACGTTCCGACGGCGGTAAACCTTATCGTCCTGCTATTCTCCTATTAGAAAATGATAACATAATTCTTCCGCATTTGCAAAAAATACATCATATAGTTAATAAAATGTAAAAAATTTGTAACCTTTATCTAAACTTTTTAATCAATTAGCGCTACTGCGCTCGCACTTATGCCCTCGCCCCTGCCAGTAAAACCGAGTTTTTCCTCAGTTGTTGCCTTAACGTTTACAGAATCGGCACTTATGCCGCATGCTTCGGCTATATTCTTCCTCATCTGCCCGATATATTCCGCCATTTTCGGCGCTTGTGCAATAATCACAGAATCAATATTTATAACCTTATATCCTTTTTCATTTACTTTCTGCACAACTGTTTTGAGTAATCCCAGACTGTCTGCACCGCTGAATTTTTCATCTGTATCGGGAAAAAGCTTCCCTATATCTCCGAGCGCCGCCGCACCTAAAAGTGCATCGCTCACTGCATGAAGCAGAACGTCCGCATCTGAATGTCCGAGCAGACCTTTATCATACGGTATATCTACACCGCCGATAATCAACTTCCTTCCGGATACAAGCTTATGCACATCGTAGCCCTGACCGATTCTCATATTTCCCCTCCTTAAAAAGAAACAACCGGACAGTAATACGGCGGATTTCACCAAGAGGAATCGCCCTGACCGGCTGTTTTGACTTAAACAAAATATTTATGTTTCAAACATCGGGAAATACCTTTATCGCGGATGTTATCCACAAACACAGCCAAATTTTTTCGCTGCGCCCCGCCGAACGGCGCGGAAAATCACATTTTATGCAATGCTGTGCATTTAATTATTTTCTGAATCCGATGCTTTGGTTGTTGAAGCGGCAGTTGTTGTGGTAGTGGTTGTGCTCTTCTGCGCTTTTTTATACTCTTTTACTCCCGCAACGAGACTCCAGCCGAGTTTTTTTACAGTCAATTCATGTTCTTTGCTTTCAAGTGTATTGTTTACAGTTGTTTCAAGATATTCGGACGACATTTGTTCGGGAATATCTGTTTTCCAGAACGGACCGTTGGCTTTCACAAAATACATGATATGATAACCGTAATCCGTTTTAACGATAGCATGATCGCCGGGTTTCCTTCCGGATGCAAAGCACCAGTCGTTAAATTCCGTAACCATATCTCCCGGCTTTACGTTTTCATAAAGTCCGCCGTTATCGGTAGAACCGGTATCCGCTGAATTATCTGCTACGAGAGATGAAAAATTCTCTTCCGTGGGATTCTTTTTCCATTGTGCATAAATCTCTTCAGCCTTGGTTTTTGCCGCTGCCCATTCTTCATCAGTATAGGTTTCGCTTCCGCTTTCCGACTCGGGCTGAATCAGGATATGCCTGACGTTTATCGTATTGAACACCTTGGCCTGTGTTTCAATCAGAACAAGATCGTAAGAAAAAATCTTGTTCTCATAATCCGCGCTGTACACAAGTTTTAACGAGCCTTTTGAAGCGCCGGAAGCAACCCATTGCTGTGCGCTTGTTCCGATACCGGACATATTGCTTACAAGACCGGAAGCCGTTACATCATCACTTGTTTTACCCTCTCCGCCGTTTTTCTTATCATATGCGGAAACAAGACTTGCAAATTTTGAGGGATTCGCTTTAACACTATTATAAATTTTATCGGCGTCTGCTTTAACTGTTTTTGCAGCGCTTGCCACAATCTTATCAATTTGGGCATTTGTAAGTTCATCGTTTTCAAGCTTTTCGGAAACGGAAGAAGTATCAATAGTGAACTGATAATATTTTATTCCTGCAGTTTTATAGTTCTGAATATTATCCTTGTAATATTGCTGAATATCCGAATCCTTGAGTCCCTCTTCATACACCTCGGAAATATGCTCCTTTGCGTTTTCCGCCTTATAGCAATCCTCAAGCCATGTGCGAAGCACTTTTTCAGTAACGCCGTTACCGTAAGACGCAAGAAGATACGCGTTAAGAGAATATCCGTTTTCCTCCGCTGATTCCGAAAGCGATGATATGGACTCATCAATTTCTTTAATCTGGTCTTCAGTCAGTTCATTGCCCTCCGCATCTTTGAAAGTGTAAACATCCTGAACGAGTTCTTTTGCGCTTTCTTCAAAATATTCTCCCCATGTTTTTTCCTGATCGTACACGCAGGGATCTGTGCTGGGCGTATCCTGAGAATAAAAAGAATAATTATACTGCTCAGAATACTGCTGGCTCGCGGAATAAACTTGATTTTTTACCTGCGCATAAGCGCAGTCCAGAACAACTGCGGAAATATTTTTATCTCCAACCTTAACTGCCGTTAAAGTTTTTGCAAATACCCCGAAATACGACAGCAAACCGAAAGTTATTGCAAGAACCGCCGCAACTCCCACAACAATGCCGACAATCTTTTCAGCACGGTTAACCTTTTCACGATTGCGGTTTATATAACTGTTTTTCTTTTTCTTTTCCTTTGCAATACGCTTTTTTCTTTCGAGCCTGTACTTTTCAGCCTCACTGAGTTGTTTTTTTGCCATTGATTATTTTCCACCTTTCAGTTCAAAAAGCTTGAACTTATTTTCCTTGATTGGTTTAACACAAACGGGAAGGAGAAGCCCTTTAATCCTTAACCGTCTTAACCTTTTATCCAAAAAACACTCGGAATCATTCCCCGAACGTTTTTATCACTTTTTCATAGAATTTAAACCCGATATGCTCTGAAATTCGGCACGATACGCTCATCTTCCGGAGGAAGTTCCATATAATTGCCGTAAGCTTTCCTCAGTACGTAATCATAATCCTTCGGACATTTGTATTTTCTGCCGCCAAACTCAATCTCTGTTATTTCTTCATAAACAGAACGCTCAATTTTAACTTGATCCATACTTTTATTATACTGAAGGTCCTGCATATCGGCAATATATTCCGCCCTGTCATAATCCGTCTTCGCCGCAACCTCGGATATATCGTTCATAACTTTACTCTGTCCGTATTTTCTTATATAACCAAGCTTCTGAAAATTAACAATTTTCTCTTTTAAACTCAAATGAGATACAGACAGCAAACAATCTTTTAACCCGCTTTTAAAAATGTTTTCAAGCTTCGCTGTTTCGTTTTGATCCTCCGGAAGAGCGTCAAGCGGGAAAATATCAAGCCAGACGCCAAATGGGATGTTACTTGTGGTACGCGTTATAACGAGCCTTGTATTCATATCGCACACTTTTATCCACGGCAGATAATAATTTTTCGTGTTTTTCCATGAAAAAGATTTTATATTTTCTTTTATATCCGCATTTTGAGTTAATTCCAAAAATTTTTCAAAATCAGGACGCGGCATAAAAATATCAATATCTTTATCCCAAGGGATAATATCTTTGTGCCGGACTGCACCAAGCAAAGTACCGTAAGCAAGATAATACCTGAGCGAATGCTCTTCACAAAAATCAACAACGATGCTTAATATTTGCTTTTCCGTATTCTGAATTTCTTCCAATGTCATATAGTTCAATTCACTCAATTTCTATCCTCCCAAAAAACGATTTAACTGTTTTTACGCAATATGCTTCTCTTTATGAATTTAACGGAATTTTTGCATATATTTTTTACATATTCGAACTCCGACATTTTAAAAAATGCCAGAACAAATACCGCATTCGGAACCACCGAACATATCAGAATTTTTATTATCACATTTACCAGCAGATCAAAATGCAACAAACTGCAAAGGAAATAACATATGCCTCCGGAAACGATAAGAACTGCGGCAAAATAAAGATATTTAATAAGGTAATCCATCGGATTTTTAAAATATGCCTTTTTATATATAATATAAGGCTCATACCAAACGTTTGTTAAAAGCCTTGAAATCGCCGTTGCAAGATATATGCCGAATACGCCCCACAGCTTTCCCATAACGATATCCAAAACAATATTGAGCACCGCCGTTGTGAGGAGCACATACTGATCGTATTTGAACAGACCTTTTGTGTTTATCGCTACTCTTATTGCATTTCCCATACCATCCATATAAAAATTAACGGCTATAATCAGCGGAATGGAAAAGGGCATAACATAATCCGCACCGTAGAGCAGCTGAACCAAATCACTTGACACAAATGCAATTCCGATGGCTCCCCATCCGAAAGCCCAAAAATTTGCAAGATTCATTGTTTTGAAAAAGCTGAACTGATGCTCAATATCTTCGGAAGCATTCAGATTTCCCACGCTCGGAGTAAGCGCTGAAAACAGCTTGTAAATCAAAGAACTCAGAGTGGTTGAAAGCAAGGAATAGTTAGAAGCCAGACCGGTTATCCCGAGATCGGTAAAATAGGTAATAACCAGATTGTCCGTATGATTCACAAGCACGCCGCTGAGCTGACGGATTGTAAGCGCCTTTATATTTTTAAAAAGTCCGCGTTTTTCCTCCTTTGATAAATTCCCGGCATGTTTATCATCTATAAACGGGAACTTCTTTTTGGCGTAAACCGTGATGATAATGTTATATGCAAATGTTCCTACCGTTAAAACAAGAAGATACGGCAAATATTCATCCACTGTCAATAAAATAATAATCTGAACAATGCTTTGAACAATAGAAATCAAATAGCTTAATCCCAAAACCACATAATTGTACTGGTAAGCGCACACTAACGAAGTCCTGTAGCTAAAGAAATAGGATCCTGCCGTATTGATTAAAAACAATCCGTAAATAACATAAAGACTTTCTTTAACATCACCCATATCCCCGACAATGATTTTGAATAAGGGCAGAAACGCAATGCCGAAAATAAAAATAACCGTTCCGATGATACGGTACGCTTTGGCATACAAACGCATCAAAGAAGATATTTTTTGATGATTGTTCTCCGCAATCGGCTTGTACAATTCATATATAATGGCCGTACCTACGCCAAGCTCAGTAAGAGAAAGAAGCCCTAAAAAATTCTGAATAGAACTTGTAAGCCCCAAATAATCATCCGAAAGGCAACGAACAAAAACAACGCGGCAGACAAAACCCATAATCGTGTTTATTATATAGCCCACTACGCCGGTAAAAATATTTATAACGGAAAATTCAGTCCGTGATCTGTTTTTATCTTTCATGAAACCCCGCAAAAAACCGTTACAGGGCAAACAATAATTTGCCCCGTAATCAATCATACTTTAATTTATCAGAAAAACATGGTTAACATCATGCCGATGCCGTTCTCGCTCACAGCGTCTCCCTGTAATTTTTCAATGAAATCATTACCGTGTTCATCTGCAGCGTTTGAAATTGCATCCTCTCTTGCAGCGTCAATATTCTTATGAAGAGGTTCAATCACGATTACCGCTTCGCAATACGTTTTTTCCTCATCCATTCCCGCGCTTACCTGATTCTTAACGGCTTTTTCATTCAGAAGCAAATCCTTGATTACAGGTCGCTCCTCAATCTGCGTTTTGGAAATATCTTTTGCTATAACCGAATCCTGACTTATAAGCTGCTGAACCGTTTCCTCGCTTGAATAATCGGGATAAATCTTATAAAATTCCTCGATTGATTTCACCTTGGAAAAAGCTTCAACGGCCTTCTGCGCATCTTTTTCGGTAAAATCACTGTCTATTGAGCGCTGAAAATATCCGAAGGTTGCAGTTGTATACTGATCGGGATTCTCATTATACAGTTTTTGTATATCCTCATCGGTAACATAAGATGACATACGATGTCTGAAATAATAACTTACAGTCTGCCTGATTGTGAAATACTCACGGAGTTCTTTCAGGCTGATTGAAGCACCCAGATACTTTTTTGTATATTCCCGAACGCTCATACCGCTGTCTTCCGCCTCTTTTTCAAACTGCTCAATATACAAGTCGATATCCTGAACCGCGTCCTCCTCCAATATATAGTTGTTATCCAAAGCATCGGCATAAATCGCATAATAGGCTTTCAGTCCGTTTTCTGTCTGTTCTTTAAAATAATCATGCCATGTTTCATAAGCGCCCTCGTCCGTTCCCATCTGATCAGATGGGAACTCCTGAGAATGCGCACTTTTTTCAGGATTGAATCCCGATGAGGTTGCCTGATAGGCATTTTCATAATAATATACGCATTTATATACACTGTAAGGCACGCTGACTCCGTTCACCTTGATCACGCTGTTCATCCCTATAAGGCATACAATCAGTAAAGCGACAGCAATACCTGCTATAACTCCGCATACAGAAGCAAGCACCGTTTTCTTTATCTTCCT
Organism: uncultured Eubacteriales bacterium; assembly: GCA_964623515.1. GTDB lineage: Bacteria > Bacillota > Clostridia > Oscillospirales > Acutalibacteraceae > RUG714. The sequence continues at coordinate 55,256 of CAZURV010000010.1, forward strand.
TTTTTTCAACACAGCCTTTTCGTCGAAAGCTTTGTATGCATCAAGAACGTCTGTTTCAATCTCAATATCTGCGCCGCACTGATCGCATTTGACTGCTCCGTCTTCCTTGATATCTGATAATTTAAAATGAACAAGATGTTCGCAATCGGGGCAGTCGACCACATAATCCTCATTATCTTCTTCATCGTCTTTTTCAACGAGATATAAATCAAGATTATCCGAATTAATCTCAACTTCCTCTTCACAGTTTGGACAGTCAAGATTCCCGTTCTCATTCAAATCGTCTTTTTCAAAATAAATCCTCATTGCGCAGGAATCACACTCAGCCATATAAGTAGCAAGTTCTATGTCTTCTTCGCCCTCCGGTTTCCCGGGCTCTTCCGAATCCGAAGCGCATGCCGATAAAACGTCATGGGCGTCAGCATCATCCGCGAACGGTTTTGGTGCGTCCATAATCTCATTTGCAGACTTTATGCTCTCGTCCTCCAAATCGACGGTTGCTTCGGTTTTCTTTTCCTGCATAGCCTTTTCGGTTTCTTCTAAATTTTCTTTGTTCAGATTATCCATTTATAAAAGACCGTCCTTTATTGTTTTTTATTGTTTTCGGGAATATGGATTCCCGCAGATTTTGCTTTTTTATTGCGGATCACAACAGAAATTATCATGGCCGCCGCCGCGCCTGCAATAACCGCCGAAACGGCTGCCGCAATAACTTTGTTTTTAGAAAGGACTATCGTATCTTCCGCATTGTCTTCTTTTATTGTGAGAGCGTTTGGATTGGTATCATTTTCACTTTCCAAAACACCGACAGACGAAGAAGAGATTTTTCCGTTCCCCGAAGAAATTTTACGTTCCGTACCCGCATATGACCCGGTGCCCGAAGAATAAATTTTCTTTTTCGTTGTATTTGTTTTGCTTCCGCCTGCCTGATTCGTTGCCTTTGCAGTACTCTGCAAATTATCGGAAACAGACTCGGATTTGTTATAGGATTTGTTATATACCAGAACATTATCGTCCGGCATGCCTGAGGCTGTGAAAGAAGTGCTTTTCAAAAATGTTTTAACGGTAATCGGTTCAGTCATTGCTTTGTCACCGAATCCGTAAATTTTGAAATACCCGGCGACAACCCCTCCGTGATGATCCCAGGAAGCCGCAACACTGCAAAGCCCATTTTCGCCTTCATAAGCAAGATCATCATTCGACAAATGAATAGTAAAATTCTCTTTTTTGTCTGCCGCAGATGAATAGATCTCAAAATGAATACTAAAATTAGTAGCATTTGCCTTGCTGTAATTGCTATCCTCCGTGCAGAACATAAAATAAAAGTTTCTGCCGCTTGTATCTTCCGCATAGGAATAGGCGGTGTTTTTAAGCCCGCATTTATCGTTAATTTTGAATTTATATCTCTCAGCCTCTGCCCAATATACAGGAGAAGTATAGTTGACGGCATAACCCGAAACCGAAAAATGAAATAGGAGAATCGGAACGAAAATCAAACTTATAAATTTGTTCATCTCACTTAACCCCGCACCACCGGTGGTTGCTCTGCTCTAAACTATTTATTATTTTATAGTATATTTATATATAAGTCAAGGTAAGAAAAAAAGCAGTAATAAATCTTCACATCGGTCAAAAGTTCACATAGGAAAGTTTAAGCCGGTATGGTTTATGGCATATTCCCGCCAAAGCGTTGTTCAAAATTCCGCCATACGACAAATTTCTGCCTTGTTTGAACGAAAAATTACCTGTTTTAAACTGCTTTGCGCCTGAAGACAGGACTTTTTTGAATTTTGCTTTTGAAGCGGCGTATGGAATTATGCCCGCAAGCATTAAAAAGTGAACATCTGTTGAAAGAACAGACCGGGCATATTCATGTCCTTTTCCCTGCGCCTACCCTGCCTTTCCCTGTGATACAAGCTCATTCCATTTGTTTTGAAATTCCGAATTGGTTTGAAAATAATAAAAATTCCCGTTTTTATCAGTGAAGAAGAAATAATAATCCGTTGTTTCAGGAGATACCGCCGCTTGAATTGCCGTAAGCCCGGGACTGCATATCGGTCCGGTCGGAAGCCCCGAAGTTGAATATGTTGAATACGATTTCCAAATCGCTTTGGAGAATCCGTTATCCTCAAGCATATCTGCATATTGAACCGTGGGATCGGAGCCAAGTGTAGGCGTTCCGAATTCATACGGATTATTCAGCCTGTTCCAAAATACTGAAGAAACTTTTTTTATTTCTTCCGGCGCTCCTCCTGCCTCTTTTTCAAGTATGCTCGCCATACAGAGTGCGTCGTCAATACTGATTCCGAGCTTTTTGCAAGCGGCATATATATCCGAAGTGATATATTCATCTGTTGTTTTGAGCATCTCATCTATGATATCGTGCGCCGAAGTTCCCTCTTTAATTGTATACGTTGCGGGGAAAAGATAGCCTTCGAGCCTGTAGCCCCGCTGTTCCGGATTATCTATAGAGCTAATAAAATCATAATCGAAATCATCATTATTCTGCGCGTTTATAAAATCCTGTTTTGCGCACAAACCCAGTTCCTGAAGCCTTTCGGCAATATCCACAATCCGAAATCCTTCCGGAATGGTAACGCTTATGTATTTGTAATCCGGTTCCTGCATATGCTTGCCGAGTTCGTCAAATGGCATATTGGAATTAATAATATAAGTTCCGGCTTGATATGAAAAATCACTTCCATAGGTTTTCTGCATAAATTTTACGAACATCTTTGCCGATTTTATGATTCCCTGACTCTGCATATTTTCAGCAACCGTCCAGTACCCTTCTCCCTCGGAAACGGAAAAATTGATTTCGTTATCTTCTTGATTCTTCCCGTTTTTATCATCGGAATAGGGTTTATATACGACATAGCCTGTCACTGCTCCGGCTGTTAAAATCAGCAGAAGAAATACAACTAAAAATTTTTTCATATTCTTTCCTTCATTTACCGAATTTATACATCAATTGATGTTGCAATGTTCTCCGAAACAGTCAAAATCTTCGATTTTGTGTATGTTTCGTGAGGTTATTATAACATACCCAAATAAAATAGTAAACATTGCTATAAAAAACAAAATGTGATAAAATATAAACGGTGAATGCATATGAAAGAGATTACCAAAAAAATTACAATGAAAAAACGTTTCATTTTTGCTTGCATACTATGCGCCGTAATCGTTGCGGCGGTTGTCTTATTCTGCATTTTTAACAGCAGAAATGCATATAAAAACGTGACAGCGGAATTAAACGAAACCTATGCTTCCATAGCGGTAAATAAAAATACTTCCGCCGATGAAGTCGGCGAATCGCTCAGCGGCTACGAAAAAAACGAATCGGAAGACGAAAAAGGGAACAAAACGATAACTTATTCATCTCAGGATGACACAATAACGATTAAAACAGACGCATCCGGTAAAATAACTTATAAAAGCTACAGCAAAAATTTTAATAAAAACGAACAATCGACCATATCCGGTTTTAATGAAGAACAAATTAAAATCGGTATGGCAGAGGAAGATGTTCTCAAATGTTTTAATCATGAAAATTACGTTTATAACGTTGTAACTTCAGAAAACGGAAAGCCACTTGAAATCTATTATTACGGCTGGATGGGCGGCGAACAGCAGGCGATGGTTCAGCTTGTGTTTAAAGACGGCGTGCTTAGTTACTATACAATAAACAATCCTGATTTTTTGGAAAAATCGGAACTGCCGGACTATGACTGATATAAAAACTTTATTAAAATCATATGCAGATGAACAATACAAAAATTTTCACGCCTCGCTCTGCCCCGGTGCGGATAACATCATCGGCGTGCGCATGCCCGATTTAAGAAAAATTGCAAAACAAATTGCAGCCGGCGCCGATGTACGCGAATATCTTGATTCGATAAAAGGAAATTCATATGAGGAACGGGTTATAGAAGGACTTGTTATCGGATATGCAAAGCTTTCTCCCGAAGAACGAAGATATTATCTGAAAAAATTCATACCGAGAATTGATTCATGGGCAGTCTGCGACACTTGCTGCGGAAATCTTAAATTTGTTAAAAATGATTTAACCGATATGCACACGTTTATTTTACCGTATCTGAAAAGCAACCGTGAATTTGAAGTGCGCTTTGCAGTTGTTCTACTTATGGATTATTATTTAACGGACGCATACTATGATGAAACGCTGAAGCTTATTTCTGAAATCACGCATAGCGGATACTACGTGAAAATGGCCGCCGCATGGGCTGTTTCCGTCGCATTCATTAAAAACCCCGAAAAAGGGAAAACCTTTTTGGCTTCCAACGTTCTTGATGAATTTACACAGAACAAAGCAATATCAAAAATCCGCGACTCTTACAGAGTTTTACCCGAAGATAAAGTGTTTGTGAAAGCTTTCAGAAGAAAAAAATAATTTTTTTAGAATACAAAAACCTCCCGGTGTTTTTCCGCACCGGGAGGTTTTTACTGTTCAATTTTTGCTTATTCATTGATTATCTGCGGTCTGTCATCTCTTCTGAAAAGAAGCGAAATGCACCACAGTCCGGCCACAAATACGAGAATATAAATAATACGGGAAACGACAGCCGCCTGACCCCCGAATATCCATGCAACGATATCGAATTTGAAAAGCCCGATTGAACCCCAGTTAAGAGAACCGATTATAACAAGAATCAATGCAATTCTATCCATAATATTCATTTTATCAACTCCTTTTCATAATTCTCTTTTAATATTTTTTCTTGATTTTTTTCGTTTATTCAACAAAATCTTTTAATCTTAAAAATAATGTGATAGAATAGAATTGATTAGAGCGGAGAACGTCTAATTAAAAAATGATTTTTCAGGTGATTATGATGGAAAAACTTATAAAACTTCTTGATTCAAATCCGGCTCTCAGCCTTGAAGAAACCGCGGTAATGCTCGGCACAGACATCAAAGAAACTGCAGAAATGCTTGATAAACTGCGTTCGGACGGCATCTATATGGGCGTTAAAAGCGTTATCAACTGGGATAATGTTGAATTCGGAAACCATGTATGCGCGTATATCGACGTTAAAGTGCAGCCTAAGCTCGGCAAAGGATTCGACGAGGTTGCATATAAAATGAGCCTGATAGACGAGGTTGAAAGCGTTTATCTTATGAGCGGCGGTTATGATCTCGGGATTAAAATGCGCGGAAAATCTTTCCAGGATATTGCGATTTTTGTGGCAACGCGCCTCTCCGCCATCGAATCGGTTATTTCCACCACCACGCATTTTGTTTTGAAGAGATATAAGGAAGACGGCATTATTATGGCACAGAAAGATGAAGACGACAGGAGCACATACTCGTTATGATAGATTACGAAACAATCCTTAATAATAATATAAAAGCGATAAAACCATCGGGAATCAGAAAATTTTTTGACCTTGCCGCCGAAATGGATGACGTTATCTCACTCGGCGTCGGCGAACCTGATTTTTTAACTCCGTGGCATATACGGCGCGCAGGCGTTGACGCGCTCGAAAAAGGAAAAACACGCTATACGGCAAATGCCGGGCTTGCGCTTCTGAGAGAAGAAATCAGCAAATTCTTAGACTCTAAATACAAGCTCAACTATGACCCCGAATCGCAAATTATTGTTACAGTCGGCGGTTCTGAGGGAATTGATTTATGCCTAAGAAGCATTGTAAATCCCGGAGATGAAGTTATCATACCCGAGCCATGCTTTGTATGTTACGATCCCATCGTTACAATGTGCGGCGGGATTCCGGTTAAACTTGTTACAACGGAAGAACATCAATTCCGGCTCACGGCGGAAGCGCTGAAAGAAAAAATAACCGATAAAACCAAAGCGCTCATTATGCCGTTCCCGAATAATCCGACCGGTGCGATAATGGAAAAAGAGGATCTGGAAGAAATCGCCGCCGTTCTGCGCGGGACGAATATTATTGTGCTTTCGGATGAAATATATTCCGAGCTGACTTACGGAGACAATCCGCATGTTTCTATAGCTTCTGTAAACGGAATGTATGAAAGAACAATCGTGATAAACGGTTTTTCAAAAACATATTCCATGACGGGCTGGAGGCTCGGCTATGCGGCAGGTCCGAAAGAAATTATCCGGCAAATGCTTAAGCTTCACCAGTTTGCGATTATGAGCGCGCCCACAACCTCACAATACGGCGCAATAAAAGCACTCAGAGACGGCTCTTCAGATATAGAAAATATGAAATTTGAATATGACGGGAGACGCCGTTATATCGTTCACGAAATGAACAAAATCGGGCTAAATTGCTTTGAGCCGAAAGGTGCGTTTTACTGTTTCCCGTGCATAAAATCAACCGGAATGAGCTCGTCCGAATTCTGTGAAAGGCTGATTAAAGAAAAGAAAGTTGCCGTAGTTCCCGGAACAGCATTCGGAGAATGCGGAGAAGGCTATGTCAGAATCAGCTACTGTTACAGCATTGATCATCTGAAAACAGCTGTGCAGAGAATTGCGGAATTTTTAGAGGAATTAAAAAAATGATTAAAGTTCAGGCATGTGCAAAAATCAATCTGATGCTTGATATTACGGGCCGGCGAAGCAACGGATACCATGATTTGTTTATGGTTATGCAGAGCGTTGACCTATGTGATTTCGTTACAGTTGAAAAACGGAAAAGAATTTATATTTCCTGTTCGGACAATACCATACCGACAGATAAAAGAAATATTGCCCACAAAGCGGCCAACGCGTTTTTTAAACATTCCGGCATCTGCGGTGGAGCTAAAATACACATTGAAAAACACATTCCGTCTGCGGCGGGGCTTGCGGGAGGAAGTGCGGACGGCGCCGCCGTTATAACAGCGCTTAACGAGCTTTATAACACCGGTTATAAGCTTGATGAGCTGTGCAGAATCGGTGTTCAGGCCGGAGCCGATGTTCCGTTCTGCATATGCGGGAAAACGCGCGTATGCACGGGAATCGGCGAAAAGATGGAACTTATCAGGCCGATTGAAAACTGCTTTATTCTGTTGGTGAAACCGAATTGCTCCGTATCCACGGCAGAAGCATATGCAGAATATGATAAGTATGGACGGAGAAGAAAGCCGGATCAAAAGGGAATTGTGAAAGCAATTAAGCTGAAAAACCTCAACGAAACCGCCCGGCTTATGGAAAATGTTTTTGAACAGTTTATCGAAGTTCCGGCACGGCCGCATATTAAAGCAATTATGCGCGCAAACGGTGCAGTCGGTTCCTGCATGAGCGGAAGCGGACCTACTGTTTTCGGGATTTTCCGAACGGAAAATGACTGCGCAAGAGCATATGAACAACTGAAAACGGAATATGAAGAAACCTTTATGTGCAGGCCAACCTATTTCGGATGTAAAATCGTATAAACATTGCTATACAGTATCAATATAACCTATCCGCGATGGACCCCGCCTAAAAGGCGGGGTCCATTTCAGAATTTCAGCGGGAGTGATAACCGCCTGCTGAAACCCTGAGGAGCGAACGCTCTCTGCACAGGTTGCAATCATTCGCAACCCCCGTTTCAAGCAAGCTTGATGGAGCACTGCTCCGATTTAAAAATAATGGAAAGAGGCATAAAAAAGAAAGCGCCCGGACAAATCCCTGCCGATAAAGGCATTCAATCGGCAAAAAAAGCAGATGCATTGCACGCATCTGCTTTTTCTGCTTTCAGTTACCCTAATCCATCAAAACCAAACGATCGGGGTTGTATGAATTTTCGTTGTGGTTTCAGTTGATTCCGATACATCTGCGGATGCGCGGATAACATCCTCTGTTTCAAATTCCAACAACTCGACTGTGGGGATCTCGTATTTCATATCTGCCTCCTAATAATATAAAACTATAATATAACCTATTCGCCAATGTCCCCCTCTTAGGCGGAGTCCACTTCAGAATTTCAGCGGGAGTGATAACTTCCTGCTAAAACCATGAGGAGCGAACGCTCCCTGCGCAGGTTGCAATCGTTCGCAAGCCCCGTTTCAAGCAAGCTTGATGGAGCACTGCTCCGATTTAAATACTAACATCATTTGATAATTTATGCAATGAGGTTTTAATCTGAATAAATAAAAGCAGCAGGGAATTTAAGCCCTGCCGCATTTATTGAAATATTCAATGCAACTGATTAGTCAAACCAAACCGGAGGCGTAGTATTAGCCATTGTTGTTCCGGTGCTGCTTTCTGATATATCAGCAGAAGCACGGATAACATCCTCTGTTTCAAATTTTAATAATTCAGCTGACGGGATTTCATATTTCATTGATTTTCCCTCCTGTTCACAATATACTAAAATAAATATTATGTTCAGTATAACATAACGAATATAATATGTCAAGAATTATTTTTCGGCGGGCAGACGGATATGCCCGCCCGCCGAAATAACGAATATCTAAACATATTAAGGATTTCATGCTAAATGATTAAGCGAAATATGCCGATGCTGAATCACCGAACTGAAGAAGCTCGGCAGCAA
>CAZURV010000011.1:0-57390 GCA_964623515.1 uncultured Eubacteriales bacterium
TTATTCCAGCTCAGCGTTACGCTTCCGTTCCCTCCCTCCGCTTTCACGGTGAGAATCGGTTTTACAACCGGAGTCTGTATTTCGTATTTAATATTGTTTGCCATGCAGTAACGCTGAGCGTAAGTGTTTTCATACACCTGTGCTACGATATCTTCACCGGCATAATCAAAAATACTTTCACCGATATACTCAAGTGTTTCGGGAAGCAATACGGATTTAAGTGAGGAGCAAAGTTCAAAAGCAAAATCACCAATAAGCTTTATATTGCTTGTGAGTTCAACATTTTCCAGGTTCGATGCAGAACTGAAAGCAAAATCAGATATAGTCAATGTATCTTCTCTTGATAAGAACGATTTATCAGTTCGCCCTGCAGGATATGCAATCAGATTTTTATAATCTTTTGAATACAAAACGCCGTTTGGTGAAGCAAAATACGAATTAGACTCGCTTACAGAAAACTGCGAAATACTCTCGCAACCGGCAAAAGAAGCATAGCCTGTTGATTCCAGTGAAGCAGGAATCACGACCTGTTTTAAAGAAAAACAGGAATAAAACGCATAATCCCCAATCTCCTTTACTCCCGGCATATCAATTTTAGCCATTAAAGTACAGGAATTAAATGCGTTCTCACCGATTTCAGATACGGACTGCGGAAGACTGACTTCAAACAGACCTTCACACCCCTGAAAAACCGAATTCCCGACATTTGTTACACCGTCTGAAATAAGAATTTTCCGTATTAAAGACTGAAAATTAATATATTCTGGTTCGTCTTCCATATCATAAAATGAATACATTTTTCCGGAACCGAAAACATGCATAACATAGGTTACGTCTTCAATGTAATAATATACATTATCTCCTAAAATTCCCCATGCAGCCATATTCTCAACAGTATCACTTTTAATGACAATATTGCCGCACAACGAACAGTTATAAGCATACTCGCCGTCGTGTGAAAAAATTAAGCTCAAATTATGCGTACTGCACGGCAGCTTTTCGGTCTGAATTTCTCCACAGTCTGCACAAAATCTCTGTTCCTCTCCCATCTGTGTGCACGATGGAGAGACTGTTGTTTCCCAATCGCTCCAATTATGATTGATATCCAATGTCAGACCCGAATTGGAAAAATAGGATTTTGCCCCTTGCGCAAGGCAGGAAAAATGAACCGATGCCTTCTCCGGCACACCAAAAAATGCATCTTCCCCTATTACGGTTTTAAGCCCTGAAAAAGTAATATCAGTCAAAAGAATACAGCCAAAAAATGCGATATCGCCTATCATCTCAAGAGACTGAGGAAAAACAATACTTTCCAGGTTACTGCATGCGGAAAACGCGCCGCTTCCGATTTTCAATATCCCGGAAGGAAGCACGATATTTGAAATAAATTCACACTGTGAAAAAACATCATCTGATATTTCAGTAACAGTATATTCATTGATTTCTTCCGGCAAAACAATTATTTCGCTCTTACCGTTATATGCGGTAATAACAGCACTGTTATCCCTGATAATGTAAGAAAAATCACCGTACACAAGAGTTTCCTCCGCTGCAGTAAACACAGGCAGTGAAACAATTACTATAACTGCTGAAATGAATGCTGAGAGTATTCTTTTCATCAATAACCACTTCCCTTTTAGTTTCTGTAACGGCTGGAGCAGGTGTAATTGCATTTGCCGTTTGCATATCTTTTAAGTGTGTAACATCCACCCGAATAATTAACTTTCAAACTGATTTTAGGCTTTTTAACTTTATTTAGAGAAAATATCGTTGCTGTTATAGACCCGTTGGAATTATAGGTCATTCTTAGCCTTATCGGCGTATTGTAATTATTTTTGAACTTAAAATCCTCGGCTCCCCAGGAAATCGTAGCATCGCGTCCGTTCGGAACATAGCCGGATTTCAGAGTATGATTATGCCTTTCGGTAATCTGGAGATTTGAATATAAAACCGTATTGAAAACAGTGGTTGCCGCCTGACAAATACCGCCTCCGATTCCCGGAGTGTATCCGTTGCCCGAAACAACAAGTCCATTCACAAAACCACGCGCCCTTGTTCTTATACCGACAGCTTTATTAAATGAAAAAGTTTCTCCCGGCATCAAAACGTAACCGTAGGTACTTCCGTTTATATATTTGCACGCCAGTTTCAAATTCGTACATTTTCCTACATTTGAAGAAGTACTGAAATATGTGGTATACGAAGCCACTTTATTTGCGATACCTCTGACTTTGAATTGAACCTTTGTATAAACAGGTTTGCCGGACTTATGGTTATAAGCATAAACATAAATTTTGCAATCTCCGTTTTTATAGGCTTTAACCGTTCCCGATGAAGTAACTTTACAGATTTTTGTATTTGACGACTTATAAGTGTACTTATAACATGCCGCGCCGGAGTTAACTTTCGGAGAAAGTTTATAAGATTTTGTTGCAGGAATCGTAACAGTTGACGGAGAACATACGACATTTGAAGGCGCCTTTTTTACAGTTATAACGCACGATGCCGTTTTGCCGTTGTATGTTTTCACGGTAAGTGTTGTTTTTCCAACGGTTTTAGCTGTAACGACAAAATAGGGAGCAACTGATACAATCCCCGATTTTGAAAGTGAAGCTTTAATACTGCACGATGCCGTCCCGGCAGGCAGAGAAGTATTGAAATCAAATTTTTCGCCTACTCCCAATATTATGGAAGTTTTATTAAGTTTTACAGATGAGGGCGCTTTTTTAACTGTTACTAAGCATTTTGCAGTTTTGCCATTATAAGTTTTTACATAAATGTAGCATTTACCAGATGCAACCGCCGTTACTGTTCCATTTTTTGAAACTTTGGCGATTTTAGCGGATGAAGTGCTCCATGTTACCGCAGTAAGCCCCGATCCGCCTTTAACGGAAGCATTTAGTGCAACGCTTTCTTTGACGCCCATTGTCATGGACCCTCTGTTCAGCTTAACTGATGATGGAGCTGAAACAACTTTAACATCTATTATATCTGTACAACCGCCGTAAGTGTTAATGGTTATTTTAGCTTTGCCGATTTTTTCTCCCGACAGGACTCCCGATGAATTAACAGAAGCGCAGGAAGAAGATGACGAAAAAGAAACAGATTTTGATATTTCACCGTTGCCAAATTTATATGTGAGTGTGGTTTTTTCACCTACTGCCACTGTAATGCTTGTTTGTGTAAATTGAACGGATGAAGCTTCTGTTCCAGCCGAAACTGTTGTTTTTGCCGCAACGCCATTATAAACCTTGGTTGTAATAACAGCGGTACCTGCGCCGATAGCAGTAATTACCCCATCGGACGAAACGCTTACGGCTGACGGCTTTGATGAAGAATATGTAAAAGTCGAAGCATATTCTTCAGATAAAAGAGCCGGCTTCAAATTGTAAGAAAGACCAGTATATAATTTTAAAGACGCGGGCACTCCGGTAATTTTTGAAGGTGCCTTTTTAACCTGAACATTCATATAAGAAGTAATTCCGTTAGAGAGAGAAACGTCTATAACGCCTTTTCCCTGCTTCAATGCAGTTATTTTACCGCTTGAGGTAACGGAAACATAGGAGTTCCTTGCTTTAAAGGCAGAACCCTCTGCAAATTTAACTGCATAAGATGTTTCTTTCACCCCAAGATTTATCAAAGCCTTTGAAATAAGGGAAACAACATTTATCCCCTTTTTGGTTGCTACTGCCGAAGCCGTGCTGTTGGTTATTGTATAAAGCGTAAATCCCTTAATCGTACCGAAAAAAGCATCTTCAGAAACAGTTTTTGTTGTAAACGGCACAAAAACATTTGCAAGTTTTTCGGAATCAGAGAAAACATAAGATCCGATTTTGATTACAGCAGTAGGCACATTTACCGTTACTGCCGTCGTATCGGAAAAGACATAACCTTCCATCTCCGAAACGGTGTAACCATTAATTTTCGCAGGTACGGTAACAACAGAAGATACGCCGTGATATCTGACAATTTTTGCGGATTCACCGTTCAATACATAATCCCAGTCCCCGCATGATAATACTTCTTTAGAATAAGAAATAAAGCAGACACTGAAAACCATTACAATTGCAAGAAACATTGAAAACAGTTTTTTCATATTCTTCTCTCCTAAATTGCTTTCACTGATATTTCACCATCCAGTGCATCTATTTTAATAGCAGAAACAGGATTTTCGCAATTCTCCACAATAATCAAGGCAATTGCATCTTCCACTTCACGCCTAATCGTATTTGTTAAATCTCGTGCGCCCCGTTGACCACCGCGTGATTTTTCAGCAAGAAGTGATACTGCCTCATCTGTCCAGTTCAAAAGAATTCCCTTGTCTTTCAGCGGTTCAACGAGTTCGTTCAAAAGCAGTTCGGCGATTTTTTTATAGGAATCAAAACTTAGCGGATTAAATACAATAATTTCGTCAACCCTGCCTAAAAACTCCGGCTTTAAGAATTTTTCCAGTGCTTTTAAAGCACGCTCTTTCGAGACATCAGCGCTGTTCTTTGCAAACCCGAGTGTTGTATCCCTGTAACTGCTACCCGCATTTGAAGTCATCACAATAACCGTGTTGTCAAACGCAACAGTTCTTCCGTGTGAATCGGTTATTTTCCCCTCATCCAAAATCTGCAGGAGAATATTCATAACATCAGGATGGGCTTTCTCAATTTCATCAAATAGGATTACCGAATACGGTTTTCTTCTTACTTTTTCGGTAAGCTGTCCCGCTTCGTCATATCCAACATATCCGGGAGGAGAACCGATAATTCTCGAGACGGAATGTTTTTCCATAAACTCACTCATATCAAGGCGTATAAGTGTTTCGGGAGTGGAGAAAAGTTGATACGAAAGCTGTTTTACAAGCTCGGTTTTACCAACGCCCGTGGGACCAACAAATATAAACGATGCCGGACGCCTTCTCGGACTTATCTGCACACGGCTTCTTCTAATAGCTCTGCACAGTGCGTCAACTGCTTCGTCCTGACCGATTATTTTGGATTTAATCTCTTTTTCCATATTCGCAAGATTCTGCAAATCGGACATTTGTATTTTTGCCGTCGGTATCCCTGTCCACAGGTGAATAACCTTCGCGAGATCATCTTCCAGCACCTGATTATCGGCGGCAAGCTTTTTAATCTCCGGAAGCGATGATTCAAGTTGCGAAATTTCATTTTTCACATTCAGCAAAGCTTCATAATCAATTTCCTTACCCTGTTCAACATCCTCCAGGTCTTCTTTTTCCTTATTTAAGGCTTCCAGTTTTTCTTCAGCAAGCTGAAGACGGCTTATCGCCTTATTGCGCAAATTGGCGCAGGTACAAGCCTCATCAAGCAAATCTATTGCCTTATCGGGCAGAAATCTGTCGTTGATATATCTCTCCGAAAGAACTACGGCCTGCCTTACCAGAGAATCAGACATTGAAACTTTATGGAAGTTTTCATAATAATCTTTTATCCCAAGAAGCATCTGTGTTGTATCATCAATAGAGGGTTCTTCAACTTTAACCGGCTGGAAACGACGTTCAAGCGCAGTATCTTTTTCTATATATTTTCTGTACTCCACAAAAGTTGTTGCGCCGATAACCTGAATTTCACCGCGTGAAAGTGCGGGCTTCATAAGATTTGCCGCGTTCATTGTGCCCTCGCTGTCACCACCTGAACCGACAAGATTATGCACTTCATCAATAAACAAAATAATATTCCCTTCAGCTTTCACTTCATCAACCAGCCCTTTGATTCTGCTTTCGAACTGACCTCTGAACTGTGTTCCCGCAACCAGTGCAGTTAAATCAAGGAGAAAAATTTCCTTGTTGGCAATCTTGGCCGGAATCGTGCCCGCAGCAATTTTAAGTGCTACTCCTTCTGCTATCGCGGTTTTGCCAACGCCGGGTTCGCCTATCAGGCATGGATTGTTTTTGGTTCTGCGGCAAAGAATCTGTATAACTCTTTCAATCTCTTTTTCTCTTCCGATAATTCTGTCGATTTCTCCGAGTTTTGCTTTCTTCGTCAAATCCGTGCAATAATTGTTTAAAAATTTTCTTTTAGAGCGCTGTTTTTTACGGTCCGGTTTTTTATCCTCCGAATCTGACTCTGATTCATTATTCTTCAAATCGAGCTGATTGTCAGAATCGTTCATCAGTTGCATAAAAGGCATAGCCTGAGCACCCCCAAACTCGAAATCTCCGTCACCTTCCATAAGCTGTGCCATCTGATCCTGCGCAAGTTCCATTTCTTCATCGGAAATTCCCATCTGCTCCATCATTTGCTTTACAGGACCGATATTTAATTCTTTTGCGCAAGTAAGGCAAAGCCCCTCCGGTTTATTATCCGGCGAATTGCCGGGCTTTGATATAAAAATAACCGCCGGTCTTTTTTTACATCTCGAACATAAGATTCCCATTTGTTATTCTCCAATTTCTTTATTTTCTTCAAGAATATGTTTCGGCATTTTTGATGTTTTTATGAGCCTGTAAATGCCTATAATTTCAACAACAACCGTTCCGCCTATCAAAGCGGAAGCAATATATCCGAATACGGCATTGCTTTCCTGTCTGCCTACAAAAATCAGAAAAGCCGCAATCAAAAGCATAAGTATACCTATTATAACTTCTTCAACGCCTCGCTGATTTGTTTTATTCATAGCCTTAACGTAATCCGGAATATAGCTGTAAAACGCAAGAAACATAAATATCATTGTTATTCCTACAATAATATAAAGAATGATTTTAGGCATGACAAAATCAAACGTTATTATATTCTGCACATAAAGCTGATGAATGATACCTTTTTCACTTGTAAAAAACAGTATAATCATAGCTATGTAAAACACAACCGTATTGACTTTTCCCCACATTCTTGCCGCAACCGCATGATCCCAGCGCCGCATCATAATGAATCCCGCGATAAGCTGAAGGACTTCTTTTATAATATAAACGGAAAACATACCGATAAACAACCAGTCTCTCCAGAACCAATTCATTAAAATCACGGCAATGGCAAATTGTGTAAGTTTATCTGCAACAGGATCAAGAATTTTCCCAAGATCCGTTACCTGATTGAATTTTCTTGCAATTTTTCCGTCAAATAAATCGGTTGTACCTGCCACAGCGAAAACAATAACACCGATGATGAGCTTTTTTATTATAAGAGTATTGCCTTGTCTTGCCTGCATCAAAAGCACAGTAAATACAGGAATCAGCGCTATCCTGATAAAAGACAATATATTCGGGATAGTTTTTGCCTGCTTCAGATATTTTTTAATCTGTTCCATTATCCATAATTCCTTTCTGTGATTATTGGTTTAAAACTTGGCTTAACCTTTTAAAAATTCATCGGTTTTCCGAAAAAATCGAAAAGCCATTTTAATATTAACGAAGTTTTTACGGTTTCGGGTGAAAAGCAGATAAATCCGAACACCACAGTTGCATTCAAAGCCGCCGCTTCAATCAATCCTATTGCTGCACCGCCTATTTTGTTTGCTGTACCCACAATGCAGATTTTCTTGACTTTTTTGCTCAGAAACGAGGAGAGCAGTTTGATTAAAATCCAGCCGACTATGAATGAACCTATAAATACCAAAAAGATTTCATATTCCTCTAACAGTCCAAAATAATCCGAAATAGGTTTGCATGCCAGCAAAGCGGCAACGAGTGCAATCAACCACGCAAACGCACCGATGAACACTTTGAGAAATCCGCGTTTATACGAAACAATCGTAAATATAACAAATACGGACAAAATAATAATATCCAGAAGATGAGCTGTCACTGCCGTTTCACCTTAACTTTTTCAAGATAACCGTTTCTGCATAAATAAGCAGTATTGTTTTTGCATATTATCTTTTCAAAATCATCGGAAAGTTGAGCGGAATATGTAACTTTCCCACCTATTTTATTGATTTCAACACGATTTTCGTTATACAGTACGGCAATTGATCCGCCGTCCGAATACGTCCACAAAACGTTTCCTCCGCATTCCTTGGTGTATTTCAATTTCAAAGAAGAATTATAAACATCAATCTTATAATCGGAGTTATTGTAAAGAGAGTACAAATTTATTATATTCCCGGAAGCATCCATATACAACTGATAATTATTGTGTGAGGGTAAATCCATTTCTTTGTTTAACGCACATTTTGCGTTTAGTTTTGCAATTTTATCATTAAGCATAACGATTACATTATTAGCAGATCCAAACGCAGTATCGGTAATCAAAGAGCCTGAAAAAACATAACTGCCTTTCTGTTCAGCGGAAGAAACACTGAAAGTGTGAATTTCGCTTTCGGAAACAGCACCATCGGTATCAATGATTCCGACTGCCGCAAGGGAACCTCCGTCATTGAGTCCGACATCAACAATATAGCCGCTTCCGCTCATCCATGTAAATACTTTTCCGCCTTTTCTCGAATATACATTCACTGTCTTTTTAAGGGTATCACTGTTTAAAGCAACAATAAATTTACCGTCTTTGCAGATATCAGCACATATGATATCATCTGATACTGGAACGTCAAGCAAAACACCTTTTTGATTAATTACGAATAATTCATTGCCGCCTTGATCGTACAAAAGGATTCTGTCAATGGAAGTATGCATAATTGGATTTGCCATACCGTGCGTATAATTAAGCACTTCTTTACATGATGAATTGAGGATTATTATTTTTGTATTTGTAAGAACCACGTAGTCTTTGTCGTTAAATTTATCGAAAGAAAGAATATTTCCTGAATCAAACGTATGTGGGAAACCGTCTCCCGAACCCATATCAGCAAATATTGCGCCGAAACGTTCACCTATTTTTCCGGGTGTAAGGTAATTCAAATTGGTAACGCAGAAAATAAACAGAATTAAAACGAGAATAAGCAGAAAGATTCGGCTCATGATTGCCGTACGTTTTTTTCTCTTGGAACGATTCTTCTTGTATTGTTCGTATTTTTTATCTTCTATTTCGCGCTTTTTAACAATGCGTTGCATCTTCTTTTCGCTTTTTCCCAATCATTCCACCTCCCGATAAAAAACTCTGTTCAAAAACAAACCTTTTGCAGGAGCAGTCTGCCCTGCTACGTCTCTGTTTTTGCTACTTATAATATCAGGTAAATCGGAAACTGAAATTTTCCCGCTGTTTACTCTCAGTAATGTGCCAACCATAATCCTTACCATATTGTAAAGGAATCCGTTCCCCGAAACAGTAAGAATAACAAAATCTCCGCGTCTTATAACAGAAAAATCATATATTGTTCTCACTGTATCATCGGAACCGCGCTTCAAAGTACAAAACGATTTAAAATCATGTGTGCCGATAAAAGATTTTGCCGCCGTATTCAGCAGATTTTCATCAATGGGTTTCTTCGAATGGTAAACATATTTATCGATAAAGGGATTTGCGAATTTTGCATCGTAAATATAATATATATATTCTTTTCCCGTGCAGGAATATCTGGCATGAAAATCATCAGGCACTACCATACAACCAAATGCTCTTATATCAGACGGCAGATAACTGTTAAAAGCCGATAAGGTATGGTAAGCATCTTTATAATATGGAGCCTTGAAACTAAAGCAATACATCGCAGCGTGAACCCCTGCGTCTGTTCGGCTACAACCCTTAATATCAATACGATTGCCGTATATTTTTTCAACCGCATCCTGCACTTTCTGCTGAACTGTTATCGCATTCGCCTGAACCTGCCAGCCGTGATATTCAGTGCCGTCATATTTAATTTTTAGAAGAAGATTGGGCATCAAAATCCACCGATAATAAGCACTCGATTTAAAAGAATAATTGCGGCAACTGCGGCAACAATTACAAACAAAGAAACATAATCTTTCACCGAAGTAGTATATCTTTTCATTTTCGTTCTGCCTTTTCCACCGCTGTAGCACCTACATTCCATTGCATTTGCAAGTTCGTAAGCCCTACGAAAAGAAGAAACAAAAAGAGGTATAAGCACCGGAATCATTGCTTTGGCTTTTTTTATTAGCCCACCGGAATCAAGGTCTGCACCTCTCGCTTTTTGCGCATTCATAATCTTATTGATTTCATCAACAAGTAAAGGAATAAACCTCAATGCAATCGTCATCATCATAGCGAGTGAGTGAATATCAATTTTTATATATTTCATCCAACCGAGTAAGTCTTCAAGCGCAGATGTTAAAGCATTCGGAGTAGTCGTATAAGTGAGGAGTGAACTGACCACGATAAAGCATACTATCCTAACAGATATAAAAACAGAGGTTTTTACGCCCTGGTCGGTAACGGTAAGTTTCCATATGTGAAACAGTTCCCTGCCGTCAATATAAAACAGATTCAAAATAATTGTTAAAATTATAATCGGAATCAGCGGTTTAATGTTTCCTAAAAATGTTTTTAACGGAATTCTTGAAATCAAAACCAGCGTAAACACAAATAAAACCACAAATCCAAGTGAAACTGCGCTTTTGCACAAAAATATTGAAACTACAAAAGTTATGATTAAAACAATTTTGAATCTCGGGTCCAGCCTGTGAAGCAGTGAATCGGAGGGAAAATACTGACCAAAAGTTATATTTGAAATCAACGGGGCAACCCCCCTAACAGTCTGTTAATCTCCTCTACAGCTTTATCTGCTGTATATATAGAGGTGCTGACATCATAGCCTTTTTTTTTGAGCGATATGAATACCCTTGTAATCATCGGAACGTTCAGTCCCATTGCAACAAGCTCATCTGCTCTTGAAAAAACTTCATCAACTGTTCCGTCCATAACCACCGCTCCGCTATTCATAACAATCACGCGGTCGGCTATTTTCGCAACGTCCTCCATACTGTGAGAAACCAAAACAATCGTTGTATTTGTTTTATCTCTGTATTCCCTAATAATCGAAAACAAATTATCTCTGCCAGATGGATCGAGTCCCGCCGTGGGTTCATCCAAGACAAGGATTTCAGGCTCAACGGCAAGAATGCCTGCCATGGCAACTTTTCGCTTTTCTCCACCAGACAAATCAAAAGGTGATTTATTAAGATATTCCTTTGGTATACGCATATATTTAGCTGCTTTGACAGCGCGTCCTTTTACTTCCTGCTCAGAAAGATTCATATTTTTAGGTCCGTAGCAAATATCGGCAAAAACCGTTTCCTCAAACAACTGATATTCGGGATACTGAAAGCAAAGACCGATTTTGAATCGGATATTTCGGATATTCTTCTTATCCTCCCAAATATCTTTGCCTCGGAAATAAACCGCTCCCTCGTCGGCTTTGAAAAGACCGTTCAAATGCTGAATAAGCGTTGATTTCCCCGAACCCGTGTGACCGATCAGTGCAACGATTTCGCCCTGATTTATCTCAAACGAAACATTTTTTATTGCTCTGTGTTCAAAAGGTGTTTTTTTAGAATATACATAAGTTAAGTTTTTAACGTCCAGTATCGACATTATTTAATAATCCTTCCAGTGCTTCCGTGCATTCTTCAACACTCAAAATGCATTTACCGTAATTCAGCTTTTTCATAAGTTCATAAGTCTGTGGAACGTCAAGTCCGCATTTTCTGATTAAATCATATTCTGAAAAAACCTCTTTCGGCGTGCCGTCAAGCAGGAACCTGCCTTCATCCATAACCAAAACTCTATCTGCCGAAATGGCTTCCTCCATAAAATGAGTGATATATATAACCGTAATTCCTTTCTCCCTGTTCAGCATTTTAACGGTGTCCATAACCTCCCGCCTGCCCGAAGGATCAAGCATTGCAGTCGATTCATCCATAACAATACACTTTGTTTTCATTGCAAGTATCCCTGCGATAGCAACACGCTGTTTCTGACCTCCCGAAAGATTATGAGGCTCGCTTTTTCTTTGTTCGTACATACCTACGGCTTTTAGAGCTTCATCCACTCTCAAGCGTATCTCATCAGGCTGTACGCCGAGATTTTCTGGCCCGAACGCAACATCTTCTTCCACCACGGACGCAACAATCTGATTATCTGGATTCTGAAAAATCATACCAACGCGTTTGAGAATTTCAATCCGTTCTTCCTCGGAAGCAGTCTCAATACCGTCAACAAGCACCTTTCCGCTGTCCGGAACAAGCGAACCGTTTATCAGCTTTGCAAAAGTTGATTTTCCGGAACCGTTTCTCCCTAAAACGGCCAAAAAAGTTCCATCTTCTATTTTAAGATTCAGATTGTTTATAACACTGCTGCTTTCTTCATCATATGAATAGGAAACAGCATGAAATTCAATAAAACTCATTTTTTGCTCCAAACAGCTGTCGCTCCGCACGGAAGCACCATTTTAGTATTGCTAACCGGAATACCTATTTCATCTGAAAAAACTCTGCCGCCGAATTGAGCTTTTATTACCGTACCGAGAATATACTCCATAACGCTTGAAGATAATCCGGAAGTATAAGAGTTGAGAAAAAGGGCAGAAGAATCATCATACATGATATGTGAACAAAGCGTAACGAAATCATACAGCGAATCCTCAAGTTTCCATATTTCCTTATTAGGTCCCCTACCGTAAGAAGGCGGATCCATAATGATAATATCATAAAAATGTTCGCGCCTTATCTCCCGCTGAACAAATTTTATGCAATCATCAACAATCCATCTTACGGGTTTCCCGATTACTCCTGAAGATTCCGCATTTTCCTTTGCCCATTGCACCATACCTTTTGATGCGTCCACATGACATACAGACGCTCCAGCTTTTAAACACGCAACGGTAGCACAACCCGTATAACCAAAAAGATTTAAAACTTTGCATTCCTTATCGGAAGAAGTTATCCTGTCAGTCAGCATATCCCAATTCACTGCCTGCTCTGGAAAAACGCCTGTATGCTTAAAGCCCATTGCCTTCACATTGAAGGTTAAATTGCGATATGAAACATTCCAGCGTTTAGGCAGGTTCTTATAAATAATCCATCTGCCTCCTCCGGATGGAGAACGCTCATAACGTGCATGCGCCTCTTCCCATAGAGGATTTGTTTTCGGCGTTTTCCATATAACCTGCGGATCGGGACGGATCAGAACAATATCTCCCCACCGTTCAAGACGTTCGCCACAGGAACAATCTACAAGTTCATACTGACTCCAATTATCGGAATATCTCATTACGCAAGTCTTTCCTTAACAACATCTGCAATTTCAGTAGCATAAGCGGCTATAAGTTCTTCATCAGTTCCCTCAAGCATAATTCTTAAAAGTGGCTCTGTTCCGGAAAGTCTTACAAGAACTCTACCGTCGCTTCCTAACTTATCTTCAATCTGTTTCATTTTATCTTTTATAATTTTATCATCAGCATATCTTGCCTTACCTTCGGGAGTAACCCTGACATTCAAGAGTACCTGCGGATATACTTTCATTTCAGAGCCAAGGTCTTTTAACGATTTGCCGGTACTTTTAATAACATTTAAAAGTTTTACAGCAGAAAGCTGACCGTCTCCCGTCGTGGCAAAATCAGTAAAAATGATATGTCCCGACTGTTCCCCGCCGATGTCATATCCGTTTTTAAGCATATTTTCAAGCACATACCTGTCGCCGACCTTTGTTTTTTCGCAACGAATTCCGTTTTCATCACAGAATTTGAAAAATCCCATATTGCTCATTACGGTAACAACCGCGGTATCTTTTGCCAACTCTCCATTATTCTTCATATATTTGGCACATATGGCAATGATTCGATCACCGTCAATAACATTTCCGTCTCCGTCAACAGCAAGCATTCTGTCTGCATCACCGTCAAAAGCAAACCCGAGATCGCATTTTTCTTTAAGAACAAGCTTCTGTAAGCTTTCCATATGAGTAGAACCGCAGTTATCGTTTATATTGATGCCATCCGGCTCACAACTTATATAAACACCGTTAATTCCGAAACTACCGAACAGTTTTTTTGCAGTTACGCTTGATGAACCGTTTGCGCAATCAAAAGCAACTTTCAGCCCGGAAAAATCAGCCTGCCGGGCGCTTGCTATATGATTGATGTAATCATCAACAGCTTTATCCGCATAATATACTTTTCCTACGTCGCCGCCCGTCTTGCATTTACGGCTATCCGCATCATTCAAAATAATATCTTCAATTGTTGCCTCTACTTCATCGGGAAGCTTATATCCTGTACCCTGAAAAATTTTAATCCCATTATACTCGCAGGGATTGTGCGAAGCAGAAATCATCACACCTGCATCGTAACCATATTCTTTAACAAGAAAAGCAACGGCAGGAGTCGGGATTGCTCCGAGAATCAAAACATCGGCGCCAACGCTACATAATCCCGCCGCAAGCGCGCATTCCAGCATATCCGAACTCTTTCTTGTATCTTTCCCTATCATAACTTTTGGCTTTTTAGTTTCAGTGGAAATCAAAACCTCTGCCGTAGCTCTGCCGATATTCATTGCCAATTCAGGTGTAAGCTCACTGTTTGCCACACCTCTTACACCGTCAGTTCCAAATAATTTTCCCATAATATTCCTTCATATATCATCTAGATTCATCAAAATCGGGCAGGTTGTCTGCCGAAAACATTACAAAAAACGAATTTAAAGACTCTGTTGTCCGTCCTGCTCCATTCCGAGGTGCCTGTATGCCAGCGACGTAACGCATCTGCCGCGCGGTGTGCGTGATAAAAAACCGATCTGCATCAGGTAAGGTTCATAAACGTCCTCAATCGTAACGGCTTCTTCGCCTATAGCTGCGGCTATCGTATCCAGTCCAACAGGTCCACCATTATAATTTTTTATCATAGTCGCAAGCAGAATCCTATCTATCTCATCCAGTCCGAGCTCATCAATATCCATTCTAGAGAGCGCTTGCATCGCGCTTTTTTCAGTGATTACTCCATCATCGATTACTTCGGCAAAATCACGCGCACGCTTTAAAAGCCTGTTTGCGATTCTCGGCGTTCCTCTTGAACGTGAAGCAATTTCAAGCGCGCCATCGTCATCAATATCTATATCAAGTATTCCCGCACTTCTTTTTACGATTTTCGAAAGCTGTTCCGGCGAATATAGTTCCAGCCTCAATATGACTCCAAAACGGTCACGCAACGGAGCGCTGAGTTGTCCTGCGCGTGTTGTAGCTCCGACAAGTGTAAATCTGTGCAAATCCAGCCTGATTGACCTTGCCGAGGGACCTTTCCCGATAATAATATCAATCGCCTGGTCTTCCATAGCCGGATAAAGAACTTCCTCAACGCTTCTATTCAGACGATGAATCTCGTCTATAAAAAGCACGTCGCCCTCATCCAGATTTGTTAAAAGAGCGGCCAAATCGCCGGCTTTTTCAATAGCGGGTCCGGAGGTTACCCGAATGTTTACTCCCATTTCATTCGCTATGATTCCGGCAAGCGTAGTTTTGCCAAGCCCCGGAGGACCATAAAGCAAAACATGGTCAAGCGGTTCACTGCGCTTTTTAGCTGCTTCAATATAAATTTTCAGATTTTCTTTCACTTTTTCCTGACCGATATAATCATTAAGTGATTTAGGTCGGAGCGAAATTTCAATATCGTTATCATCTGCGGTAAATTCACCGCTTATAAGGCGTTCATCGTATTCATCGTAATTCATAATTCACCTACATAAAATTTTTTAAAGCAAATTTTATAAGTTGTTCCGTATTTAGATTCTTATCTGCTTTTGCAAGAACGCGCGCCGTGTCAGACTGTGAATAGCCGAGAGAAATGAGGGCAGCAACAGCATCATTAAAAGCATCGTTTTGGGAAACAATAGATATTTCTTCAAGCTCAGCACTGCTTTCAGTGCCGGAAACATCGGCAAGCTTATCTTTCAGTTCAAGAACAATTCTTTCCGCCGTCTTCTTGCCCACGCCCTGTGCAGCCGAAATTGCTTTAACATCCTTTGCTGCAACAGCAATGGCAAGTTTATCCGGTGAAAGCTGAGAAAGAATACTGAGTGCTGCTTTTGGACCTACTCCCGAAACAGACAGCAACAGTTTAAAACAATCAAGTTCAACCGTTTCTTTAAAGCCGAATAAATCAAGAGCGTCTTCTTTAACATTAAGATAGGTGAAAAGTAAAACTTCATTTCCCGCTTGACCGATTTTACGAAGGGTATTCACAGTAGTATAACATCTAAATGAGATTCCCCCTGTTTCAATCACTGCCGAGTTGAAATCCGTAAGCAATAATTTCCCTTTTATGCTGTATATCATTATCTAAACCTACCTTTAGTTGCTGAAAGAATCGAACCTGAAGAATGCGCATGACAAATTGCAAGCGCCAGTGCGTCTGCAGTATCGTCAGGTTTCGGTATACTGTCAAGATTCAATATTGTTTTCGTCATCTGCTGCACCTGCTTTTTCTCTGCTCTGCCGTATCCTACCACGCTTTGCTTAACCTGAAGAGGCGTATATTCACAGAACTCCAGATTGTTTTTCTTGGCCACAAGAGTTATAACTCCCCTCGCTTGACTGACGTCAATGACCGTTTTGGCGTTGCTGTTATAAAAGATTTTTTCTATGCTCATTACCTGCGGATTGTATTTTTGAATCAGCAAATTCAATTCATCGTATATACATTCAAGTCTGTTCGGGAAAGATTCTCCTGGCTGTGTTGTCACGGCACCGTAATCTATAACGCGGAAGCGATTGCCCGCATATTCAACTATGCCCCAACCGACTATCGCATAACCCGGATCTATACCTAAAATAATCATAGAAAAAACAGTTTACCCCCTATATATTATTATATTATAATAGCACTATACCCAAAAAAATACAATACAATTTACATAAAATATATGAGAATATTCACGTTTTTTAAGATTGAGTCTTAAAAATAAAACAAAACCGATTGCTTAACTTCCATTATGGATTTAAGTCAAACATGATAAAAACTTAAGTTATATAAAAAACCTCCGACCTTATATTACAGTTCGGAGGTTTTTTGGTGCCGGTGACCGGGGTCGAACCGGTACGGTGTCGCCACCACCGGATTTTGAGTCCGGCACGTCTGCCAATTCCATCACACCGGCAAGTGCTAAAACATTATACTCAAATATTAAAAAAAAAGCAATAGTTATTTTTTCTTTGCATCAATAAAATCCTGAAGAATAATCTGTGCGGAAAGAGCATCCACAACAGTTTTTCTGGCATTTCCCCGTGTATTGGTGAAATTCAAAGCTCTGTGTGCTATTTGTGTAGTCATCCGTTCATCAAAGACATCTGTTTTTATCCCGGTTTTTGCTTCTATTTTTTGTGCAAAATTCATGCATTTTTGCGCCCGGCTTCCGCAACTTCCGTTCATATTCAGCGGTTTTCCGACTACAATCATTTCCGCTTTATGTTGCACTGCAATGTCCAAAATTTTTTGAATAAGAACAGAAGGATTCCTCTCTTTAATCACCGTAACCGGAACGGCAATCATTTCATTTTTATCGCACACAGAAACACCCGTTCTTGCATCACCGTAATCAATTCCGATAATAATCATATTATTTATACTCCCAAATCCAACATTTTGCCTGCTGATATGATCAGTCTCTACGTGTGAATGAGAAACATCATTCTTCAGAATCACTTTTGGTACCAGTTTTCAAATTATATCACGTTCAGATCGGTATTATCACGCCACTTCACAGAATTGAAAGGAGAAAAAAGTCCGTTCGCCAACACATAAGGCTACTTTAATCGCACATTCATGCGCTACAAGAACAAGTTTTTTCATCGTACAGTTCTGTTTGAGAAAGGACGAGCGATAGCATACGTTTATAAATATTTCCATATTTTTTCTAGCCAAAGGAACGAATTATGTGGTTCAATCTGCATATACGGAATTTATTTGGGAACAACTCAGGGAGGGATGGAAAAGATTCCCCCGCTCGGATTTATCTCCGTAACGCATCAACCACAATAACAGGCAAAGTACAGTGTTTATTCACAGCCTATCTAAAAACATATATCTATTTTTCCATTCTTTCGGTCAAAGACAGAAGTCGGCATCATCAGCTTTGGAAAACTTCTTTATCGAACAAACCCTGAAAAATTCTTTCATTGGTTTCTTCAGTGCCTGATTAAAAGGAATTCAGTCCAACCACTTAAAATGCAGGGCAGTTAAAAACTGCCCTGAAACATCAAAATTCTATCCTACTGCACTCGATTCATCGCTCGGCGCGGAAGTTGTAGATGTGGAATCAGAATTCTCAGTTACATCGGACGATGAGCTCTCTGCATCTTCTGAAGTGGTCTCAGAACTACTTGAACCGGAAGAATTTCCGTTTCCAGATGAATTATTTCCGTAACTGTAACCATGAGCGCCGTAGCAATAGCCCGGCATATTGTCGCTTCTGTAATATCCCAAAGCAGACGAACATCCGTTGCTTGCAAGCAAGCCCGTACTTGTACAGTAATATGCAGTTGTAACTCCGGACGACGCACTCGGGAAATCCTTCTGCTCAAGACCTGAATGAACCTTATCCATAACATATTTGAAAAGATTTCCGGCCGGATTGTTATTATAATAATATATTTCACGTGGAGTATCATATCCGTACCAAACTGCGCCTACGTAATAAGGCGTGCCTCCGACGAACCATCTGTCTTTATTATCGT
The DNA here is from genome assembly GCA_964623515.1 of uncultured Eubacteriales bacterium. GTDB lineage: Bacteria > Bacillota > Clostridia > Oscillospirales > Acutalibacteraceae > RUG714. The sequence goes on from CAZURV010000011.1 coordinate 18,528, forward strand.
CGGTAGTACCGGTTTTGCCGAAAGTAGTCTGCCCGCTTACGTTATAAGGTGTACCTGTTCCGCTCTGCATAACAGTACGCAACAATTTATTCATTATCTCCGCCGTAGAAGCACTGACTGCCTGATGGGTATCGTAATTGCTTCTGTCCAGCAAAACTTTACCATCTGCATCGGTTACTTTGTAATAGAAATAGGGCTGATTGTAAGTTCCGCCGTTTCCGTAAGCCTGAAACGCAGCTGCCATTTCAAGCGTTGTTGCGCCGTAAGTCATACCGCCTACGGCAAGAGCCGAATAGTTTTTGTCATCTTCTGTTACATGGGAGAGCATAAATTTTTTGGTGACATATTCGTAACTCTTATCAATTCCCAAATCTATAAGGGTTCTCGCGGAAATTGTATTAAGAGACTGCGAGAGACCGTACTGAACGGTTACATATCTTCCGTCACCCATCCCGCCTTCATTTTTAGGCCAAGCCTCGCCGTCAACTTCCATACTCGCGCTGTTTTGATATAATTTTGACCAATATGCAGAACCCGTATCTATCGCAGGCCCATATACCGAAATTGGTTTAATTGTTGAACCCGGCTGACGAGGAGAATCAGTTGCTCTGTTAAGTTCAAGACGCCCTGTTTTCTTCCCTATGCCACCGGATATTCCGACCACTCTGCCGTCATATCCGAGAATGGCCATAGAAGCCTGCACGGTACCGTCTCCTACATAATTCCGATTGGCAAAAATACTGTCAATATCTTTCTGAATATCAAGATCAACGGCACTATATATACGCAGACCGTTATAATTGATCATCTTCGACGCCTTTTTCTCAGTATAACCGTATTTGGACATCAAATCTTTTACAACCTGATTTATAAGCGCATCGGTATACCAACTATATGGCTTTTGGCTCTCCGCCGTCTGTGTTTCATTCAGCTGAAAATTAAGCTTATAAGCAACGGCTTCGTCGTATTCCTCCTGCGTTATCATACCTTGTGAAAGCATTTCTTGAAGACACCATTCCTGGCGTTCCTTATTTTTATCGGGATTTAGAATAGGATCATAATCAGAGGGATATTTGGTGATTGCGGCCAGTGAAGCTGATTCGGCAAGATTCAGCTTTGAAATATCCTTGCCGAAATACATTTCCGCCGCCGTTTTAACGCCATAACACCCATGACTTAAATAAACGGTATTGATATACGCTTCAAGGATATCTTCCTTTTCATAATACCGTTCAAGATTCAACGCATTGAGTATTTCCTTGAATTTTCTCACAAAAGTTACTTCATCCTCGTCGGTAAGATTCTTTATAAGCTGTTGCGTAATCGTTGAACCGCCCTGACCGTTGGCTTGGAGCATAACAGAAACAGTCCGTGTCCAGTCTACACCGTTATGCTTATAAAATCTCTTGTCTTCAAGAGCTATAAAACATTTTGCGATATAATCATTTGTGTCCTCAATATCCACCCAAACACGGTTAATCGAGCCGTAGAGCCTGTTCACTTCCACTTCATTGCCCTTTGAATCATAAGCATAGATAAATGAAGTCTGGTTCTGTGTTTCCTTATATTCGTCAAGATTGATTGCACAGTCACCTTTGACATAGGCAATGCAATAGATTAAAACGCTTGTAACGACGACTATTGCAGTTATAAGCAAAACGAGAAAAAAACCGAGTATTACAATAGCCGGTTTGCTCATTTTCTTTTTAACTTTCTCACCACCGCCGGAAGCATGCTTTTTCTTTGCCTTAGCCATTTCAAAAATACCTCACCGCAGAACAAATCTCAAATTAAAGCAAAATTTTGTAATTTACTCCGAAATTAGATTCATTATGCAAATAAATACCGAGGGCTTCACACGGAAGCCCTTCGAGTATAGGAATTAAAGATTTTTATCTTTGTTTAAAAGAACCTTTAATTCTGCTGTTTCTTCGTCTGACAAAGTAACACCCTTGCCCATTTTTTCGTGATTCGGCGACCATTCACGAATATCGTATTTGGGTGCGCGCTCATTCCAGCTGATTCTGTTAATTTCCTTAGTCCAGCCTTTTGGGGTTTCGGAAAGAACACCGATTGTTTCAACGATTTCATACTTGAATTCTGGCATATAGTTTTCCTCCTAACTTTTTTAGACAACAACATATCTATATAATAATAAATATTAACACATATTTAATTATATATAAAATAAATGAAATGTCAATATGTTTCTTTATGTATATTCCGTAATCCAGCAGAATATAATTTATCAGTAACTTTTTTGGAGGCTCCCAATAATGAAAGGTATAGTTGAAGAACGTGCCGTAGAACTTGGAAAATATATTATCAGAACAAATTCAACGGTTCGCACGGCGGCAAAACAATTCGGAATATCCAAATCTACAGTACATATGGACGTTACAACAAGGTTAAGGAATATAAATCCGGGACTTTATAAAGAAGTACGTGAAATTCTCGACATTAACAAAGCCGAACGGCATATCAGGGGCGGCGAAGCAACAAAAAACAAATACAAGCATTATAAAGAAAATATTGAAGAATAATTAAATTTGATATATAATTAAAAAGGTTTAAGCCCATAAGGAACAATGATTATAGGGGACAAAATGCATCATGACCTGGTTGCTTTCTGTTTCCTTTAACCCAAATAAAAAAGGACGTGTTAAATGTGAATATCAGTTTTATCGGATGTGGAAATATGGCACAGGCAATTATACAAGGCGCAATTAAAAGCGGGATTTTTAAAGAATCCGAAATTGTTGCCAATGATACGAATAAAGAAAAGCTGTTCGCCTTTGCAAAAACAAGCGGTATCAAAGCTGAAACCAATCTTGTGCAGACGGTTAATTCAAGCGAAATCATTGTGCTGAGTATAAAGCCTCAAATATTTCCCGATGTGTTGCCTCTGATTAAGCCGTATATTGCAGGAACAGGCAAATTGATTATTTCAATCGCAGCGGGCAAAACGATAAAATATATCGCTGATTTTTTGGGTGAATCAACAAAAATAATACGCGTTATGCCGAATTTAAATGCAACTGTGCTTGAAGCTATGAGTGCATATTGTTTCAGCAGTACGGTCACCGAAAATGACCGCAGAACAGCTGAAACACTTTTTAATTCCGTTGGAAAAACGATATCAGTTCCCGAAGAAGATTTTTCGGCATTCAGTGCGGTTTCCGGATGTTCTCCGGCATTTGTTTTTATGTTTATAAACGCCCTTTCAAAAGCCGGTGAAAAATTCGGTTTAAATCCTTCTCAGGCCCTTAACTGCGCTGTGCAAGCTGTCAAAGGAAGCGCCGTTCAGTTGGAAAATTCAAGTGAAAACCCTCAGGAACTTATCAACCGCGTATGCTCTCCCGGCGGCACTACCATTGAAGGTGTTAAATCTCTTGACCGAGAAAATTTTTACGGAATAATTGAACACGCTGTAAAAGCGTCTTATGAAAAAGATAAAATATTATAAGAATAATCATCTATAAACCAAAAGCTGCCGTTTAAGGCAGCTTTTATATTTTACAAAAAGGCTTTCTCTGTCATTCAACACGGCAGAGATCAGCCGTTAGCTGTATGAGAAATCGGAGCAGGATTGTATCACTCCGCTAATTTAGGAATGAAGGCTTCAGCCTTAAGAGACGGGGAAGATTTTTGCCTAATATATTTTATTCACTGATACCGCCGCGTCTCTCGTGAAGATCGTGCTGTATTTCTTCCATTGTACCGGGTTTGTCAAGTTTATATTTTGTAACAAATATAATAACGGCAATTATAAAGCAGGCAGGCGGAATAACGAACATCATGATGTTCAGAGCCCAAACAAGCGATTCTGGAACAACAGTCATTGCAACGGTATTGCTGTCAAAACTGTTGCCGACATAACCGCCTATTTTAAGACCTACACCCGTAATGATTCCGGATAAGGCCGTCGCAAATTTTACGAGAAAAGTCTGCATAGAGAAAACAACGTTTTCAGTTCGTCTTCCAAGTTTCCATTCCCCGTAATCAACACAATCACCCATAACTATCGTCAAAAGGATATTCATGGAGCCAAAGCCTACGAAGAATATCAATCCGATAACACAGAAAATAATGAACCTTGTGTTTTCCGCCATGGATCTGGTGATGAAGTTATTAAAAATAAATATGATAACAAATCCTGCTGTCGGCAACAGAGTTGAAAATAGGAAGAGTTGGCGTCTTTTGAGGAACTTTGAAAGCAATGGAAACGTAATAAGTCCAAGTCCGACAGTTACGCCAAGCACAACAGCAAAAGTCTGATAAAGCTTTTCGTTTCCCCAAACATATTTGAAATAATAAATTGCTATGCTCATTGCACTGTTCATACCCAGATTTAAGAGGATAAAAGTTACAACGGCTACCATAAGCTGATCGTTCTTATAAAGCACTCTGAATGCTTCCCTAAGCCCAAAATGTTCAGAGTTTGCATTACTAACAACTTTTCTCTCTTTAATGCTGAAAGTTGTTACAAGAATCGTTGCAATGAACATTATAGAAACTATGCATGCCCACAAAAAATATCCTTTTTCATTATGCGGTTCGGAAGACTTGACAAGCGCAAGCTTTCCGACCATGGTAAGGGTTAACATCTGCGTTAAAAGGTTTCCTGCGCTTGCAAAAAGCCTTGCAAGCGTGGCAACGTTCTCACGTTCTTTTCTGTCATCCGTAATATTGGAATTAAAGGACCAGAAAGGCACATCTACCATCGTATACGTCATACCCCATACTATGTATAAAACAGCTATGTAAGCAGACGGAGAACCTGTTTTCATCGCGATGTAGGGATTGAACAGGAATACAACGGCAACCGCGTTTGCAAGCGTTCCCAGCAAAATCCAAAATCGATAACGCCCGAATTTAATATTGGTATTATCTACTATTGTACCCATCATTGGGTCATTAACTGCATCCCAGATACGTGCAACAAAAAACAATATTCCCATAAACACAGAACTTATTCCGAGATTCTCTGTGCAGTAATACATCAAGAAATTTGCAACCAGAGCGTAACACATATCCTTGCCGATGCCCCCGAAAGCATATCCCCATTTCATCAATTTACTGTTATTTTTACTCATACATCCTCCATTCAAGAATAATTTAATCCTTATCTATTTTTTTAACGTTTGCTGAATCTGCGCTGACCATAAAATCGCAGGCATGCTTTGCGCGCACAAATTCATTAACTTTCTTTTCAAGTTCACCGTAAAGCTTATATTTCTTATTAAAAATAATCAAAGCAATTACTGCAAGCACGGGCGGAATTGCAAACATCATCATCGAAACTGTAATTTTCTGCGAATCACTGAAATACGGAGCAAAATTTTCGATTGAAGACCCTGAAAGTTTCTTGTAAACCACGTCGGTTTTTGAAATCGAAAGCCCAATTCCCGTTATCGCTACCTGTGCTGTGAGGGCAAATTTAAGAAGAAAACTCTTCATTGAAAAAACTGTTGAGTCCGTTCTTTTTCCGAGCTTATATTCGCCGTAATCCACGATATCAGCAAGCATAACGGTTTGACAGGTAAAACTCATTCCAATGCCGATACAGGAAATGAATGCAAATATGGCAAAAGGTATAAACATATAATATCCTGCATTGCTTAAAGGATCTATTTTAAGATACACAAACGACAAAAGCAGCATAATGATATCGCCTGTGATTGTTAATGAAAAAGCAGTTTGAATTACCTTTTTTTTACCAAATTTTCCGGATATTTTAGGCATTATCAAAAGTCCCATAACCTGTCCAAAGCCGCAAATCGCCGCAAAATAAGTAACAAGAATCTCCCTGCCTGCAACGATTTCAAAAAAATAGGTGCCGAGCGCACTCATTAAATACCATCCGGTATTAAAAGTAAAGGCAGTTAAAATAAATGCAATCAACTGATCGTTAGACTTTACAATACGAAAAGTCCTGACAAGCGAAAAGCTGTCCGTTTTAGGACTTATAATGCGCTCTTTTGTTGTAAAGCAAGTTATGTATAAACCTAAAATAAAGAAAAATGCAAGAATAGCCGCCCAAATCGGATAACCTTTTTGCTGTGCTACAGACAAATCGCCTGCATTTTCTCCGGAATTATATCCACCGAGGTAATTAACAGCGATAAGCGTTGCCCCTGCAATTATAAACTGTGCCAGTCCTGAAAAAAATCTCGGAACAGCAGAAACAATATTTCTCTGTGCAGAATCGTTTGTAAGTGTAGGGATCATAGACCAATAAGGGATATCAACCATCGTATACGTCATACCCCATAGCAAATATAAAACAGCAAGGTATATATAAAGTCCAGTTTTACCGGTTATACCGAGAAAGGCAGGATTTATAAACATAAATACAAGCACGACTGCATTTAGTGTTACACCCATCATAATCCACGGCCTGAATTTGCCATATTTGGTTTTGGTATTATCTACAATTGTGCCCATCATGGGATCGTTGATTCCGTCCCAAATCCGGCAGAGAACCATAACAATTGTGATAAATGTTGCACTTACTCCGAGCCTGGTGTTGTAATATTTGAAAAAATAGCTGTTAACCAAACCGTAACTCAAATCTATTCCGAATGCGCCGATGCCGAAACAAAGAAGTTGTTTAACGGTTAATTTTTTCACCCTTTCTCCTCACTTTCTGCTGATACATTTTAGTTTTTTTATATCAATAACTACAGACGACGCGATGCACACAGCGCCTACAATAAAAACTATACTTACAATTAAAAGCAAACGATAATAATTATCTCCGGTGTCCGAAGAATTTTCAGAAGTATTTTTTTCAGTTTGAGACGCATTGCTTTTTACAGATGTTGAAGTATGAGGCTGGTTTGTAAACACATTTGAACGGAAATCAATATCAACATCAAAATCGTCTATACTGAGCTCATTAAAATAATAGCTATCCTCTTCACTTTCATCTTCATCTTCGTCTTTTATAAACTGATTCGGATTTTCTTCAAATTTATCTATAATATCCAGCACATCCTGCGTTGCGGAAACAACTTTATCTTCTTCAGTAAGCTGTGTTTCAACATATGCAAGCGATAGATATTGTTTATAACCTTCGACAGCTCGTTCGTCATATTCTTCTTCATTGATATCATAAGCTTTATTCAACGTGTCATAATAAAGCCCGTAATAAACGACAGGAGTGATTGAATCCTTTTTAATTCCCACACCTGTAACGGTGCTTACATAAGTATCATCTCCGTTTACAGACACGCCGTGAGCCCCGAGATTGACGCATATACGCACCTCGCCGTTTTTATCCGCCTGCAAACAGTCAATATTATCAATAGTATCAAGCAAAATGTCCGTATCGACATATGATTCATATTTTTTATCAACGGTAATCCAAGCATTTCCGTTCGGCTCGAGTTCAGACGTTTTTGTATATTTGATTCTGCCGTCCGTTCCAAAACTGGAAAAATACCCTTCCGATGTATTTGCAGCGATATATGTCCGCAACGCATTTGAAAGCATATCTCCCGTATATGCAGGTTGAAGTGAAAGAAAATCATCATAACCGGCTGAGCCGTCTGCAAGCTCTTCGTTGACCGCAAGGAGAATTTTCGACGAACCGTTATTCTTTATTGGTTGTATATCGCCGTTTATATCAGTGTAATACATGGAAACAATGCGTTTCCCCGGCTTTTTAGATGTATCAATCTCAATGTTTATTCCCGAAATTTGTAGGAATAAATCAGATTCGCCTGAAACAAATCCAGTTTTTGGCGAAAACTTTGCCTGTGCTACAGATTTTTCAAGAATTTTATACAAAAAAGCGCCGTCCGTTTCATAATAATAAAGATTATTCGCCTGGCTGAAAACATAAAACGTTTCACGCAGAGCAATATCTCCGGCATTTATATTCGAAACCAGAACCGTACCGTTTAAAAACGCGGCGGTAATATAGTCTTTATATTTATCATTGCCTGCCTTTACCTTTTCACAAGATAATTCAATTGCGTCCGCAGCTATATCCCCCATCGGGGTTTCCTCTACAAGTGACGATCGGAAGTCTTCCAAGCCGCTGTATAGAACCGATTTGGTCGCCGAAAAGGCGTCTGAAACAGTTTTGTCAAACTGCTCCGATAATTCTTTTCTAACATCCTGATAGGCAAGATCAATTCCGTATTCACGGTATGTGCCTTTCGTTTCTTCCTTGGATTTTCCGTTTTCATCGTAAAGATATTCAGGGAGTAAATTATATTTTAGCATACCGTCAGCAACAGATATGCGCCCTACACTTTGCAGATCTTCCCCTGCAGAAACAACAAGAGTATCTCCGATTTTTTCCTGGATTTCACCTCCTGTACCGCTGCATATTAGGGCATCAACGCCCGATAACGCTTCCGCAAACGATTTATAATCAACAGAATTTTCCCACGGCGTGAAATTTGCCATACAAATAATATAATCACACCGTCCGTTCAGCGCGGCAATCTGTGCATTTGCAGTTTTGATTTCATCATCAAAACTATACCCTTCTCTCCTTGCAGTCGGAATATGAGAATAGGCACCTGCTGATGTTATGCCAAAAAATCCAAATTTAACGCCGTTTACTGTTTTAATAACATTTTGCTCCGCAATGAGAGAATCGTCGTATTTTACATTCGCCGATAAAACATCAGCTCCGATATAATCTTTAATACGCAAAAAAGCACGGTATCCATAAGTAAAATCATCATTTCCGACCGAAACAATGTCGTACCCTGCTTCTTTCATAAGCATGGATGAATATTTTCCATTTGAAAGAGACGATTCAATACTGCCTTTTGTAAAATTTCCGCAATTAACCAGTAGTGCGTTATCCGTCTTTTCCTTAAGTGTTTTAACATAGGTAAGTTGCTCCGAAAAACCATGATTATCACAAGTAAAATAAATCACAGCTTCGGTATTATCATATTCGGCTGAAAAAGCGCAGATTACGGAAACCGCTGTAATAATTACACACAGCAGCAACGCAATACAAATTCTAAGCCTTCCTTTAAACATATGCAACCTACTCTCCGATTAAACTTGACACAATTCCCTTACTTTTCGGCAGATGTAATGCAGCGTACCAAATGCAAATCTTTCTGTTTTACCTTAAGCAAAGGTGGCACGCCTCTAGCAGGCGTGCTTCATTTCCAACAAAACAGTTGAAAAATTTATTCCCTCTGATTACTCACACAGCGAACACTGTCTTGTGCAAAATTGAATAATGAGGTAAGCCACTATTGAAACAACAGGACTTGAAAAGATTCAATTCAAGTCCTGTCTGCCTGAGCAAACACAACCAAATAGAAATAAATGGATGATTTACCCTTATTTTTGATAACAATTTTTCTTATCAGCAAATATTTGTTGCAACAATGTTTATTCCTGTGCCGCAGATATCTTCTGCAACTACATCTCCAATTTTAACAGGAGCTTTAACCGTAATATGCTTCAGCGCTTCGACACAGTCAAGTATCTTCTCTTTCGGAACCGCTCCGTCAGATTTCACAGGTACAACCGGATGCATGCCGTTCTCAACCTTAACGGTTGTTGTAAGCGATCTTGTAGGATGCGTACATTCAGTCTTAGCATATTTTTCACCACGTGGGCAGGTGTTGCCTGCCACTGATATAATTTCTCCGCCGTCAAGAGATACGGTTAACGCACATCCCATCGGACAGGCGATACAAGTCATTTCTCTAATTTCCATTTTCAGACCTCCACTTGAATAAGCAGTTCGGAACCGGGAGCAAACCGCTGAAAATCGTCAGCTTTTATAATGATATTCTCCATCTCACCCGGAGCAAGCTTTCTTTTTCTTTTCGAATACACCACTTCTCCGTTATAAGTCACTTTAACATTTACATTTTGAAAGACACTTCCAACGCGGAAATATAATTTAACATCCTCCTGTGAATGAATATTTATTTTCTGCGGAACAACATATCTTATTCCATTGATTCCCTTTGTGTTTACATACACCGCAGCATAATCCTTTTTTCCCTGGATATAATTTGCCGCGCCTTCACCTGCTGCCTGACTTTCAAGTGTGACGAAATCAACAAGATCGTGAACATGAAGAACATTTCCACAAGCAAAAATGCCCTCGTGGTCAGTTTCCCTGTTTTCATCAACAATAGCACCGCCGGTAACCGGATCAAGCGAAATACCTACCGAACGTGAAAGTTCATTTTCAGGCAAAAGACCGACTGAAAGCATAAGCGTATCACACGCAACATATTCCTCTGTACCGGGAATGGTTTTATGATTGGCATCAACCTCTGCAACGGTAACCCCTTCCAATCTTTCTTTGCCGTGAATCCGAACAACGGTATGGCTGAGTTTGAGTGGAATATTATAGTCGTTCAAACACTGCACAATATTTCTGTTTAATCCACTTGAATACGGCATCAGTTCGCATACCATTTTTACTTCGGCGCCTTCTAAAGTCATTCTTCTTGCCATAATAAGCCCGATATCACCCGAACCTAGAATAACAACTTTTTTACCGGGAAGATAACCTTCAATATTCGCATATTTCTGCGCTGTACCGGCAGTCATAACGCCAGATGGACGCGTTCCCGGAATTGAAATTGCGCCGCGTGGACGCTCACGGCATCCCATTGCAAGAATAACAGCAGTTGCCGAAATTTCCATTAACCCATTTTCTGTATTGATAGCGGTAACCAGATTGTTTGACGATATATCAAGCACCATTGTGTTCAGTTTAACGTCAATATCCGTCTGATCTATCATCTCAATAAATCTTGCGGCATATTCTGGCCCTGAAAGTTCTTCGCCAAAATAATGCAAGCCGAATCCTGTATGTATACACTGCTCAAGAATACCACCGAGCGTTTCGGCGCGCTCGCAAATAAGGATTTTTTCAACGCCGCATTCTTTTGCTTTTAAAGCCGCCGCCATTCCGGCAGGACCGCCGCCTACTACAACTAAATCATATTTTTCCATCAGCCTGCACCTCACTTCGTTTTGCCGACAACTATTTTAGAGCCGCCGCCGAATTTTGTTATTTCATCAATATCTTTACCCAGTTCCCTCGCAAGGATTTCCACAACCTTGGAACCACAGAAACCGCCCTGACATCTTCCCATTCCTGAACGTGTACGACGTTTAACTCCGTCCACATCAACTGCGCCGATTACGGAATGAATGGAGTCAACAATTTCGCCTTCCGTAACTGTTTCACAGCGACAGACAATCTGACCATAAAGCGGATTCTGCTTAATAAGCTCTTTGCGCTCAATAGAGCTGAGTTCCCTGAATCTGACAGGTTCCTGCCTATTCGGATTCCATTTAACTTTTTCTGTCATACCACCCGTTGCCTTAAGCATAATCTCTTCGACATATTCTGCAATTGCGGGAGCCGCCGAAAGACCCGGAGATTCAATGCCTGCAACATTTATAAAATGCGGATTCTTTGAAGAAGGTTCAATCGTAAAATCATCTTTGGTGCTATGCGCCCTGATACCTGCAAAACTTGTAATAACATCTCTTACGGGTATGCTTGGAATAGAATACTGCGTATATTCGCGAACCATTGCTAGTTCATCACCGGTAGTCGCCAAATCATCTTTGGAATCAATGTCCGCGGCGCTCGGACCTGTCAAAATATTCCCGTCAACCGTCGGCGTAACGAGAACTCCCTTTCCCATTTTGGTCGGACACTGGAATATTACATGATTCACAATTCCGCCCGATGCTTTATCCAGAAGTAAATATTCACCCTTACGTGAAATTATTTCAATACTGTTGTCACCAATAAGCTTCGCGATTTCGTCTGAATAAAGGCCGGCGGCGTTGATAACGAATTTAGCTTTAATGCTTCTGCCGTCGACCGCCTCTATATTGAATCTTTCATCTTCAAAAGTAATCTGGCTTACTTCGTAATTCCTAAATAATTCCGTACCGTTAATAACCGCACATTCAGCGGATGCAAGGGTAAGCTCATAGGGACATACTATTGATGCTGTTTTTGACCATAAAGCCCCAAGCGCACGTTTGCTTACATTCGGTTCAAGCTCATGAAGCCTTTCCTGACCGATAATTTTAAGGCCGGGCACACTGTTTTCAATACCACGCTCATAAAGCGCTTTAAGCGTTTCCATTTCGCTCTCATTAAAAGCGATGACAAGAGAACCGATGTTTTTGAAAGGAACACCGAGTTCCTCACATAAAAATCCCATAAGTTTTGTACCGCGTACATTAAGCTTAGCCTTAAGAGTTCCGGGTTTGGCGTCATACCCTGCATGAACAATGGCGCTATTCGCTTTGGATGTGCCCATAGCAACATCATTACATTTCTCGAGAAGCGCAATTTTGATGTCGTATTTGCTGAGTTTTCTTGCGATAAGCGATCCAACTACACCTGCACCGATAACGGCAACATCGTAAGACATATATTTACCTCCTTAAAGAGCAGAAGCTCTGTTTATATCCATATCCTAATTATATAAAAGAAAATATATATTGTCAATAAAATAAAATCCTGACCAAAACAGGAATGCATCGCTTTGTTCAGGATATATAGAAATTTATAACTGAAGATTTATGTGGAAAATCAGACAGGCAAGGTTTGAATAAATAAGAACCGAAAGCGTATCAAGAATCGTGCTAATCATTGGGGTGGCCATAATCGCCGGATCGATTTTACAGGCTTTGGCGATTATCGGAAGCAGACAGCCGAGAGATTTGCCACACGCAACGATACATATAATGGAAGCACCCAGTAACAGGGATATTTTTAAAGCGTCAACTTCTGTGCTTCTGCCATACATGATAAAAATACGGACTGTATTGACAACAGCAAGCGATGTACCGACAATTAGAGCAATTCTAATCTCTTTAAACCAAACTTTTAATATATCTCTCGGATGAATTTCATCCATAGCCATTCCGCGGATTATCATTGTACTCGCCTGTGAACCGCTGTTTCCTCCCGTTCCCATAAGCATAGGAATAAACGATATCAAAATCGGATATGCCGCAAAGGCATTTTCATATCTGGAAATTACAAGCCCGGTAAAAGTTGCAGCAATTAAAAGGACCGTCAGCCATAATATTCTGTTTCGTGAATGCTTGAAAACCGATGTCTTAAAATATGATTCCTCAGAGGGCAACATGGCCGCCATTTTTTCAATATCCTCGGTATTTTCCTCCTGGATAACGTCAATAGCATCATCAATAGTTACGATACCGACGATTCTGTTTTCCTTATCTACAACAGGAATGGCCAGAAAATCATATTTATCAAACATTTTTGCTACGGTTTCCTGATCCTCAATCGTTTCAACGCTTATAACAGATCTGTCCATTATGTTTTCAATCAGTTCATCGTCTTCCGCTAAAAGGATTTCCCTGGCGGAAACAACACCGACAAGCACATTTTTGCTGTCCGCCACATAGCAGGTGTAAATTGTTTCTTTATCAAGTCCAGAACGCCTGATATTCATCAGTGCGTCGGCAACAGTAAAAAATTCCTTGAGCACAACAAATTCCGTTGTCATTATGCTTCCGGCGGAATCTTCGGGATAATTCAAAAGTTTATTGACGTCTTTTCTCGTCTCCGGATCAAGGTGCCTGATGATGCGTTTTACAATGCTTGCGGGCATTTCCTCTATAACATCAACTGTATCGTCCAGATACATTTCATCAAGAACTTCTTTCAGTTCGTTCGCAGAAAAGCTTTCAATCAAATCTTCCTGCATATCCGGATCCATAACCGCAAAGGTGTCCGCAGCCAAATCTTTGGGAAGTATTCTAAATAAACGTATCGCATGCTCACGATCCAGATTGTCAAGGAACTGTTCTACATCAGCCGGTTCCATTTCAGAAAGAAATTCTTTGAGGCTTTTATACTGTTTATGCTCAAGCAAATCGACCAAAAAATCAAATTCAGAATTTTCCATTGCCGCTCCTCCTTACGTAAAAAACCTTTGTCGCTGCCGCGACAAAGGTTTTAATGAATCATTGCCACCGCATGAGCTTTAGTATCGCAGGGCAATGAAGTTGCATTAGATCATGCCTTGATTCGACATAAACTGCTGACCCTCTTAAAGTGTCTCCACTTCTTCGCGGTAGCAACCCGTATCCCTGCGGTAACCTTACCTATCGGTATTCATTTAATGTTTAGCTATAAATATAATATTTAATTATAATACACCTATATATTACGTTTGTCAACAGAAATTACTCTGACTTTTCCGCTTTTCACCGTAAAACGTATATCCATATCGGCAAACTTAAAACCGTATATCCTTTCCACATTGTCCTGATAAGCAGGCCTTGGATCGTTTTCCAGAATTTTTTTAACTGCCATTTGGTATTTTTCAGGGATAAGTTCAAAAAACATATCGTCTGTTTCAAGCGTAAGCAAATTTCCCACAATCTCTTCGGAAAATCCGCAGCGCGCGTTCGGATGGGAGTCAGTAAAAACAACATAAGGTTTTATATCGTATATTGGCGTACCACTTAGCAAATCCGCACCGGATACAATTAAAACATATCCGTTTTTACCGTTATTTTCAACCCTTTCCAACTTAACAGACGAAAGACCTATCGGATTCGGCCTAAAAGGTGACCGGGTGGCGAATATACCCATCCTTTTATTTCCACCCAGTCTCGGCGGTCTAACGGTCGGTGACCAGCTTGATTTTTTATTTTCGGTAAATCCCCATAAAAGCCAAAGGTAAGAATATCCTTCGATTCCGCGCAGGGAATCGGGATTACGGTATTCTTTTTCAAATATTATTTTACTAATTACTTCATTGATAAGACCGCTTTGACGCGGTATACCGAATTTTGAAGTATAATCGTTCTCAATTCTGGCTATTGTTTTCATTCACAATTCCGATAATTAAATTTGCAACGCGCTGTGCAGCATTACCGTCTTCAAATGAACCTTTATCTTTTAAAAACGCATCAACCTCTGCACAATATTTATCAGTGTTAAAATTCTCTATGTTGGCAATAAGCGTTTGATTATCCTCTGCAACCGGGAAAGGGGTTTCCTCAAGGCGATAATACAAACCACGCTCCGTATTGTATTGCTCTATATCCATTGCAAAAATAAAAGCCGGTTTTTTTGACAGCATGAAATCAAAAACAGCACTTGAATAATCGGTTACGACAGCGTCTGCGCCCGCAAGAAGCTCCTGTATATCCGGATAAAACGTTGCATTATAAACCGAATCGCCGAAAGGAATGGCTTCCTCAGCAAACTTAGCAACCTTCGGATGAAGTCTTACGGCAAAAATCCACTTGCCACCAAATTTGCGCGTAAGAGCATCGATTACTCCCCGATAATCAATTGCATAACATTCCAGACGCAAATCAGATCTGAAAGTAGGAACATAAAGTATAATATTCGTATCATACGATATGCCGAAATAATCTCTGATTTTGTTCCGCTGTTCAGTACAGTCTTTGAAGAAAACATCATTACGCGGATGACCGTATTCCAAAATATTTTTAACATTCCAAAACGACTCGCAATACACTTTGTTTTCAAAAAACGAATTTGAAACCCAGTAATCCGTCTGTGCGGAATTGTCTTTAGCTTCTCGTAGCCATTCCTTATCGGAAACAAGAGCTTTCACGTCTCCTTCACTCTTTTTAATCCCGAAAGAACCATGCCATAGCTGGATATAAACCTGTCCTTCTTTCTTCCGCATACCACGGGAAAAAAAGTCTATGAAATGATAATTTGAAACCCAAAATTTTGCAGTTGCAAGCTCATACAGCGCATCTTCCGAATTATAATCCACAAAACGGATGCCATCCGGAAGAGATTCAGCATCATCGGGATTGCTCAAAAGCCATACAATATTAAAATCACTTCCTGATTCGAGCAGTTTTTCCGCTGTATATTTACAATTGCAGCCATATCCCCTGCCCATATAATTGTTGAAAACAATTTTATTGTTCTGAATCGGCTCTGCAAAATATTTTTCTCGATAACGCTTTTTATTACGGTAATGATAGAACTGCAGAACTCCCGGTATGCGTTTTATTATATTTTTGATTTGTTTTTTTAAGTTCATAATTACTTCTTAGAATAGTTGGATAAAAGCCTTTGTTTTTCATTCCAAAGCTTTTCCGAAAGATCAACATAATATTTATGCGGATGTTCAAAACGCTTAACTTCATCCCATAAGCGATCAAGCTGACAAGCGCAGTATTCACGGATTTCAGCCATGGATGGCAAATCATAAACGCATTTGCCCTTATTAAAAAGTTTAGTGAGAAGCGGTTCAGCCTTAAAATTATCGATGACTTTTCGCTTCCAGGTATGATCGGGGTCAAAAAGCTCAAACGGCTTACTTTCATCAATTGTTTCATCAAATAATGTAATCACATCAGCCTCCGCCTTATCAGTCTCTTTATCAAAAAGACGGTAAACATTTTTCTCACATGGCGTAGTGATTTTGTTTACGTTGCCAGACACTTTGATCCTTGGTTCGATTTCACCGTTATCATTTTCCACAGCGCACAATTTATACACACCGCCGAAAACCGGATTAGAAGAAGCAGTAATAAGTCTTTCTCCTACGCCGAAGCTATCAATGCGTGCACCTTGAATGAGCATATCCCGTATCAAATATTCATCCAGGCTGTTTGACGCGCAGATTTCAACATCTTCATAGCCTGCATCATTAAGAATTTTTCTGCATTTTTTGGACAAATACGTTATGTCTCCGCTGTCAATTCTTATCCCTTTCGGGCGGTAACCCGACGGAACGACAACCTCGTCAAACACTTTAATTGCGTTTGGAAGTCCGCTTTTTAAGACGTTGTATGTATCTATAAGAAGCGTGCAATTATCAGGATATTCCTCCGCGTAAGCTTTAAACGCTGCATATTCACTGCTAAAAGACTGAATCCAACTGTGCGCCATTGTGCCGAGTGCCGGAACTGAAAATTCCTTATCGGAAATTGTGCATGCCGTTCCCGCACAACCCGCTATATAAGAAGCTCTTGCTCCGTAAATGGCAGCATCGTACCCCTGTGCACGTCTTGAACCGAACTCCATAACAGGTCTGCCCTGCGCGGCGCGCACGATACGGTTTGATTTTGTGCAGATTAGGCTCTGATGATTTATCGTCAGCAAAACCATTGTTTCAATAATTTGTGCCTGCGCCAGCGGTCCTCTTACACGGACTATCGGCTCTCCGGGGAAAATAGGCGTTCCCTCGCGCACTGCCCAGACATCGCAGCTGAATTTAAAATTACGCAGATAATCAAGAAACTTCTCTCCGAAACCTTTTGACCGCAGATATGCTAAATCATCTTCTGTAAAACTAAGATTTTTCAGATATTCAACAAGTTGTTCAACCCCCGCCATAATCGCAAATCCACCGTTATCCGGAACCTGGCGGAAAAACATATCGAAACAAGCCGTTTTTTCATGCATTCCCTTTTTGAAATAGCCGTTTGCCATAGTGAGTTCATAAAAATCCACAAGCAATGTCAAATTATGCAGTTCATCAATCTGTCTCATAACTTCTCCCGCTTTTAATCACTGATATACTTATTGTTTATTAAAAATTGCCTCACTTTATATAAAATTGAACGGTCGTTTTCAAACCGCAGATTCTTCATAGCCGAATTATAATCCAACCACTTATAATCTTCAATTTCCTCGGGTTGAATTTTGGTTAATGTACTTTCGCATGTAGCGACAAAAATATGAACGGTTTTTTCAATTTTCTGGTGAATGGAATACTCACTTTTCGCTTTAAATCCCGAAATTATATTTATTTTTACATTTGTCTCTTCTAAAACTTCCCGTACTGCCGTTTCCTCATCGGATTCGCCCTTTTCAATATGCCCTTTCGGAAAGCTCCAGTGTGCGCTTCTTTTATTCTTAATTATCAAATAACGCACAACACCGTCCATCTCATGAAACACAACGGCTCCGCAACTTCTCTCAAAATAACATTCCAGTTCATAATCAAAATAATCGTGAAGCGAACCGAGTTGTTCCTCGATTTCGTGAATAATATATTTTTTGCTTTTCGGAGCAACAACAAGTGAAATGTCACCATCCGCTCTTTTCATCAAAGCAATAATTCTTCCATCAAACTCACGCACAGGATGATGAATACCCAAAATGAACGCCCCGGTTTTTTTAGGCAATTCAAATCGTTTGCCGCGCGCATATCCAAAATTAACAGGGTAAGCAAAACCAAAGCGTTCATCGACAGAACCGATAACACGGCTTATGCTTACCGAACAATATTTTCCTAACATTTATGTTCTCCTGAATTACATACTATCCAACATACCGATAGCAAAGCGAAATAATGAATACATTATATAACAAAGCTTTTTTTTTTTCAACCTACGGTTTCCATAAACTATAATAAACTCTTCAATATAAAAAAAGGCCGATGAATATCGGCCTGATTTTTGAAACATCTATATAAAATTTATCACCGCCATTGCGAGGACAGATGGTAGACCGCCGATGGCACTAACAGACAAACTCAGCCAATTTATCGGCAAATCAAAATATGTCATAAGAGATGTAAAATGGACAATCAGAAGCGTTCCGGTTCCAGTGATTACGGAAAACAGAAAGGATTTTATAAAATGTTTTGATTTGACCATACTGATTACAATCGCCAGAAATCCAAGCATAAAAGTAAAGGATACAAGCAAACCTAAAGCTAAGCCCATATTATCACCTACTGGATAATATGGGCTTGTTTAAATAATTATTCCTGATTTTCCTTTGTTACCGTAACCAATTCCTCAATTTTCTTTTTACAATCCACATAATCGTAATGCTGTTTAAACCGGATACTCACTTTATAAGTCTTCTCACAGTTTTCACAGTAATATTTTGCCCTGAAAAAGGCATTTTTAAAAATCCATTTGCTCGTCCGCCTGAGTTTAAATCCGCAACCCGGACAATAAGTTTTGAATTTGTTCCTGTCAATAAGCGGGCTGTTAATATCGCGGATAACATAAGATTTGAACTTCAGCCTAGCATAAAATTCATCGTCACAGCTTGAAACAGACTTTTCAAATTTAGCCGAATCAAAAGTTTTGATAAAGCAATTATAAGTCAAAAGTGAATCGCCGAGCCCCCTGTGCAGTTTGGAATCATCAAAATCCACGTCGAGCATTTCAGCCGCCTTTACAAGACCTAACTGGGTTTCATGCGAATGTTTGAGCACGTTTTCGCAGTACGACTGCAAATCAACATAATAATGCATAAAAGGAATTGTCTGCGTACCGGAAAAATAACCGAAATTTTCAATCAGTACATACAAATCAGTTGTTCCCCAGGTAATAATAATACTGGGCACATTTCCAATCCATTTTCGAAACTCGCTCATAACATGATTGAAACCGTCCCCATTATTTATATCGCTGTCGTTTATATGCGTTAGCTCACGAACTTTTCTTTGCAGGCGATTCCCGAGAGTTGTGTTTATAAATCTGCTAAATCTTCCTTTTTCTTCAAAATTATCGTTAAGTTTTACTGCTCCAACCTCAATAATTTCGTTAAAAAATCCGCCTTTTTTTCTTGAATAAACATTATTCCATTCAAGATCCATAATAATATACTGCATACTCTATTCCCGCGGTAAAACGTTTGGTTTAAACCTTAAAAAACAATCGGGCGACGGATTTTTCCCATCGCCCACCTTTTAAACGATTATTTTAAAAACAACAGTAGTATGAATAATGCCAAAACCACAACAAAAAAAACAATTGAAACGATAGTTGTGAGTTTTTTCAGTTTGGATTGCATAGTGTGCCCCTTATTTTTTCCAAAGAATGTATCAGCACCTCCGGCAATCGCTCCCGATAATCCCTGAGAATTTCCTTCCTGCAAAAGCACAATTGTAATAATGAATACTGATGCAACGATTAAAATAACTCCGATTAATATATAATACCAGGACATTTAATGTTCCTCCAAAAGACAATTTTGTAATTAAGATTTAACCTATATTAACATATTAAATAAATAAATGCAAGTATTTTAAGGAAAAAACTAACTTGCATTTATCCTAATTGAGCGGTTAACATAGTTATTGACGATGATTCTTAAGCGTTTGCATATCATCGTCGGCCATCCCAATGGCAGGAAGCTGCCGGGTTGGCCTTATTTTTTAAATCAAACTAAGTTGTTCCGCAGCATCCGTCTCGGCAGGAAAAGCGCCGAGTGCAGGCAAAGCTTTCGTTTTATATCTATAAGGCTTGGAAAACTCGCCATCTTTATATATTCTCACCGATTCAACATACTGATTTTTTTTCTGCCTCATAACCGCTACACCCTGCGTATCTTTTGTTGCTTTCGGCGCAATAACCGCAGTATCAAGCAAAAGAAGACGTGTTGAGGTTGAGCGCAAAACAATCTGTGTATCATGCGGAATATAAAGCATCCCCGCAAGATTGAATTTTGAGCAATAAGCCTTAATCAGTTTTTTACGGTTTGACTTGGTTTCATACGCCGAAATAGCAACTTTCGCAAGCTTGCCGTTATCAAAAGCAAATATCATATAGCCTTCATATTTATCAGGCAAAACCATATAAACGGCGTTTTCATCGCTCTCCATATCCAGCTTGGATGCCACGAAATCACCAAGTGCGCTCGCTTTTGTATCTGCGAAATCATAAACATGACATTTATAGACCTGACATTTATCTGTAAAGAACATAAGCTCTTTGGCATTTGTGGTTTCACAGCTCTGAATAACCTCGTCTCCCTCTTTCAGCTTTTGATTGGATACCATACGCAGAGAAAGTGGCGTTATCTTTTTTAAATAACCGGCTTTTGTGAAGAACAAATTGACCGGATAATCAGGTATCTGCTCTTCCTCGCTGTATTCTTCAATTTCATCGGCATACATGATTTTCGTGCGTCGTTCCGCACCGTATTTTTTCATGATTTCCTTGAGCTCACGGACAATAATGGTTTTCATCCTGCCACGGCTGGAAAGAATAGCGTTAAGATTTTTTATTTCTTCCCGAAGCTTCTCCACATCGGCCGTTCGCTTCAGGATAAACTCACGGTTCAGATGACGGAGTTTTATCTCCGCAACATATTCCGCCTGAATCTTATCAATACCGAAACCTATCATCAGATTTGGAACAACATCGCTTTCCTCTTCGGTTTCACGTATAATTACTATCGCTTTGTCGATATTCAAAAGTATTTTTTGCAGTCCCTCAAGCAGATGAAGCTGACGAGCTCTTTTGTCCTTCTGGAATTCCGTACGTCTGCGCACACATTCAAGTCGGAATCTGCTCCACTCGAGAATGATTTCACGGACTCCCATAACTTTCGGATAACCGTCAACTAAAATGTTGAAATTGCACGGGAAAGAATCTTCAAGTGTTGTTTGCTTAAACAGCTTTGCCATCAGTTTTTCAGGGTCGGAACCGCGTTTTAAATCAATGGTTAATCTAAGTCCCTGCATACCTGTTTCATCACGTATATCCGAAATTTCTTTAACCGAACCCGATTTTACCAAATCAATGATTTTTTCAATAATGGCTTCAACGGTTGTAGTCGGTGGAATCTCGGTTACATCAATGCAGTTATTCTTCTTATCATACGCATATTTTGCTCTGATTTTTAAGCTCCCACGTCCGGTTTCATAAACTTTTTCAAGCACATCGCGATCATAAACAAAATATCCGCCTCCCGGGAAATCGGGCCCTGAAAGCGTATCCGCAATAATATGGTTATGATCTTTTATAAGAGCAATGGTCGTTTCACACAATTCATTAAGATTGAATGAACAAATCGAACTTGCCATACCGACGGCAATTCCCGTATTTACGTTTGAAAGAATAGTGGGAAAACGCACGGGAAGCAAGGTCGGTTCTTTCATCGTATTATCATAATTATCGACAAAATCAACTGTATCCATTCCGATATCGGCAAAAATTTCATGGCATATTCCCGCAAGCTTTGCTTCGGTATATCTGCTGGCGGCAAACTGCATATCGCGCGAAAATGCCTTCCCGAAATTTCCCTTTGAATCCACATACGGATTCAACAGAGCTTCATAGCCTTTGGAAAGTCTGACCATTGTTTCATAAATCGAAGCGTCCCCATGCGGATTAAGTTTCATAACATCGCCGACTATTTTTGCAGATTTTGCCCTTGGACCGTCAAGTAACTTATTTAAGTACATCGAATACAGAAGTTTGCGGTGCGAAGGTTTAAAACCGTCTATTTCAGGAATTGCACGACTTAAAATGACGCTCATTGCATAGGGCATATAATTCTTTTCAAGTGTTTCGGTTATAGGCTGATCAACAACAGTTCCCGCGCCTTCAATATGAATGTTTTCGCTGAGCGGACGCTGCTGATTATATTCTCCCGGATTTTTTTTCTTTTTTGCCATTTCAGCGCCCCCTTACATTACGTCTGCATCGTCAAGATACAGATGCCCGTTTTCCGTAATAAAATCTTTTCTGCCCTGCAGATTATCTCCCAAAAGCAAATCAAATACTTCGGCTGTTTTTTCAGCTTCCTCAGGATTAACTTTAATCAAACGCCTTGTCTTTGGGTTCATTGTGGTCATGTTCATCATGTCGGGATCATTTTCGCCAAGACCTTTTGAACGCTGAATCGTAATTCTTTTATTTTCCCCTATCTCCTCCAGAACCTTTGCTTTTTCCGCTTCACTGTATGCAAAATACGTTTGATCCCCGCTGGTTATTTCGAAAAGCGGAGATTCCGCAATAAACACTTTACCGGCTTTAATAAGCGTAGGCATAAGTCTGTATATCATAGTAATAATAAGCGTTCTTATCTGAAAGCCGTCCACATCGGCATCGGTGCAGATAACAATTTTATTCCAGCGCAATGCTTTCATATCAAAAGCCACAACATCCTTTTTTGCGCCTTTTGCCGCAACTTCAACACCGCAACCGAGCACACGAATTAAGTCCGTGATAATCTCGCTTTTAAATATTTTTGCATAATCACTTTTTAAGCAGTTCAGTATCTTTCCCCTTACGGGCATAACCGCCTGAAATTCGGGAAAGCGCGCAAGCACAACTGAACCTTTCGCTGAATCACCCTCCACAATGTACAGCTCTCTTTCCTCAACGACTCTGCTACGGCAATCCACAAATTTTTGCACGCGGTTCGTCATATCATTGGAAGTTTTCAGCTTTGTTTTTATTGCCACTCTTGACGACTCGGCACGCACTCTGGCACGCATATTTATGAGAACCTGATTACAGATTTTTTCAGCTTCCTCTTTATTTTCAATAAAATATACTTCAAGTTGACGCTTAAAAAAATCCGTCATTGCTTCCTGTATATATTTATTTGTGACCGCTTTTTTTGTCTGATGCTCATAGGAAGCTTTTGTGGAAAATGATGATATAACAAGAACCATACAGTCATCAACATCCTGCATATTTATTTTTCCGTCGCTTTTAATATATTTCCCATTTGTTTTCAAATAATTGTCTATTTGGTAAACAAAAGCATTTTTAACGGCCTTATCCGGAGCACCTCCATATTCAAGGTAACTTGAATTATGATAAAATTCTTTGAACTGAATTTTATTTGAAAACGCAAGCGCGGCAGTTATTTTTACCTTGTAATCCTCAAGATCCTCAGCATCTCGCCCTCTGCTTTCGTTTTCCCAATATTGCGTTGTTGTGAAAGCTGTTCCCGCCGCTTTTTCATTGAGATAATCAACAATTCCGTTTTCATAACAGTATTCTGTCGTATGAAATTTTGAAGCCGATAACTGATTCTTAAATATAAAGTGAACGCCTTTATTTACAACGCTTTGACGGCGCAACATATCTGTATAATATTCAATCGGAATAGCCGTGTCGGTAAATACTTTGCCGTCCGGTTTCCAGCGTATTTTTGTGCCGGTATCTTTTTTGCCGTAGGGTTCTTTTTTCATACCCCCGACATTTTCGCCATTTTCAAAATGGAGCGTATATATAAACCCATCTTTATGAATTTCGGCATCCATATATTCCGACGCATACTGCGTGGCACACAGACCGAGTCCGTTCAAACCAAGTGAATAGCTGTAATTCCCGGCTTCCGAGTTTGTGTTATATTTGCTGCCCGCATACAGTTCACAGAAAACAAGCTGCCAGTTGTAAACATTTTCACGTTTATTAAAATCGACAGGTATACCACGCCCGAAGTCTTGAACTTCCAGTGAACCGTCAAGATAACGTGTGAAAATTATTTTATTACCGTAGCCTTCGCGCGCCTCATCTATTGAGTTTGAAATAATTTCAAAAACGGAATGCTCGCAACCTTCTATGCCGTCCGAACCGAAAATAACCGCCGGTCTGGTGCGAACTCGATCTGCACCTTTAAGAGAAGTTATACTTTCATTTCCGTAATTCTTTTTTGTCATAAAAATAATTCTCCGTCATTTTAAACTATTTATTTATATATTTTACACAATATCTTGCGCTTATGTCAAGTTTTTCCTCTAAATATTGAAAAAGACTAAACTGTTTTCTCTTTTGCAGCAAAGAAAAGACCTGTTTTTGAAAAGCAGGTCTTTTAAATCAACTGATTTATTCTGTTTTTTCTGCATTATCGGTATCAGCATTGCTTTCACTGCTGCTTTGCTTTAATTCGTCAGGATGCGGTTTTGTTTCCTCAAACAAAGGAGGAAGCGAGCCTTCAACCATAAGCGTACGGAACTCATCTTCATCCAGTTTTTCTCTTTCCATTAACGCTTTTGCAACCAAATGGAGCTTATCGATATTCTCTCTGATGATTTTTTCGGTCCGCTTATACTGTCCGGCAATAATACTGTTGATTTCATCATCAATTTCAGAAGCGGTTTTATCACTGTAATTTTGAATATTCCCGTATTGCTTGCCGAGAAAGACTTCATCGTTGCCCGAACCGAAAGTCATCGGACCAAGTTTATCGCTCATACCGTATTTTGTAACCATATTTCTCGCTTCTTCGGTCGCACGCTGAATATCGTTGCTGGCACCTGTTGAAATGTCGCCGAGCACCACGGCTTCTGCAACCCTGCCGCCCAAAAGGACAACAATATCATCCAGCATCTCCTGCTTTGAACGGTAGGTTTTGTCTTCGCTGGGCAGACTCATTGTATAGCCGCCCGCAACACCTCTGGGTATGATTGAAATCTGATGAACAGGATCCTGCCCTTCAAGGCAATAGGTTGCAATCGCATGGCCGCCCTCATGATAAGCAGTCAGGCGTTTTTCTTTATCATTAATTTTTTTCGACCTTTTTTCAGGACCTACAACTACCTTGATGGTTGCTTCCTCAATCTGCTCCATTGTGATAGCTTTTAAATCTTTTCTCGCCGCGAGAAGCGCAGACTCATTGAGAAGATTTTCAAGATCCGCTCCGGTAAAACCGGCAGTTGATTTTGCTATGCTTGAAAGGTCAACATCCGGAGCAAGAGGCTTATTTTTAGCGTGAACTTTGAGAATTTCTTCCCTGCCCTTAATATCCGGATATCCGACTGTAATCTGCCTGTCAAACCTGCCGGGACGGAGCAATGCCGGATCAAGTATATCAGGTCTGTTGGTAGCTGCAATAATTATAACGCCTTCATTTGCGCCAAAGCCATCCATTTCAACGAGAAGCTGATTCAGGGTTTGTTCGCGTTCATCATGGCCGCCACCCATACCGGCGCCTCTATGTCTACCCACAGCGTCAATTTCATCAATAAATATGATAGCCGGGGCTTCTTTTTTTGCCTGTTCAAACAAGTCTCTTACACGTGAAGCGCCTACGCCTACATAAAGTTCAACAAAATTTGAACCTGAAATTGATAGGAAAGGAACATCCGCCTCACCCGCAACCGCTCTGGCAAGCAATGTTTTGCCTGTACCGGGAGGGCCCACAAGAAGCACGCCTTTCGGAACGCGCGCGCCGAGTTCTTGGAACTTTTTAGGATTCTTGAGAAAACGTACAATTTCGGAAAGTTCTTCTTTTTCCTCATCTGCTCCCGCTACGTCTGCAAATGTTGTTTTGCGTTTTTCATCATTACTGTTTTTAACACGCGCTTTACTGAAATGAAGCGCACTCCTATGATCGTCGCCAACATTTCCCATCTTTTTAATAAAAATAAAATATCCTACGCCCAAAAGTATAATTACAAGAAAAGTCGGAAGCATACTGATCCAAACCGAGCTGTTACTTCCCTGCTCATAATCTGCTTCGATTTCAGACTTTGGATTATCCTTATTATATTTCATTACACCTTCGTGAATATCGTCAATGAAAAGACTCACGTTGGGCACGGAATATGTGCGCGTTTTATTATCACCTTTTATCTGATACTCAAGCTTGCCGTTGCTCAAATTCAAATTATAGCTTGTGATTTTGCCATTGTTAAAAAGGTCAACAATCTGATAATACTGCATTTCATCTGTTTTGTTTGAGTTACTGCCGATAAAAACAATGGAAGCAACAAAAACGGCAATTATTACCGCATAGATTACGATAACTTTCCATTTTCCCTTTTTATCATTGTTATTTTTGTTATAATTTTCGTTCATGTTTTCTCCTTAATTTATTCATAAACCTCCGGCTTCAAAACGCCGATATAAGGTAAATTCCTGTATTTTTCATTGTAATCAAGACCGTAGCCCACCACAAATTCGTCAGGAATGCTTTTTCCTATGTATTTTGCATATACTTCCGCCTGACGCCTTTCCGGTTTATCCAAAAGTGTGCAGATTGTTATTGAATTCGGATTACGTGTTTTAAGAAGTTCAATCGTATATTTAAGACTTCTTCCGCTGTCCAGAATATCTTCCACAATCAGAACATCCAGACCACATATGTCTACTCCTAAATCTTTGATAAGCTTTATCGAACCGGAAGTTGTTCCGCTTCCGTAACTCGATATAGCCATAAAATCAATCTCACAAGGTATTGTTATCTTTCTGAATATATCGGCACAAAAGACAAATGCGCCTTTCAGAACGCTTATAATGATGAGGTTTCTACCTTTATAATCCTCTGAAATTTGCTTGCCGAGTTTTGCACATATAGCTTCAAGTTCTGCTTCTGAGCAAAGAACATATTGAATATCTTTCTCCATTTAAATTCCTCTATATTTTATACAAAGAATATTTTTTGTATTCCTGTCCGCCGCAACGGATGCATCGGCGTTTGAACCGAGAAAACCTATCACTTTTCCGTTCAGCGTAAATATCGGTATACGGCATCTTTTTTCCGGAGGAACAGCAAGCTCATTAAAACAATTCTTAATTTTTTTTGTGCATCTGCGTCTGCTGTCATAAAATGAGTCCCCCGGTTCACGGCTTCTCATAACAATTTCGCCACTTATCTTATCATAATCTGCAAAAAAGGAAAACTCATCTTTTAATAAATTTTCAATTTGTTCACATTTTTTCACAGAAACTTCAATTACGCCATCGAAAAATTTTTGAACTCCTAATTGCAAAGGTATGCAAAAAACAGTTTCCTCTTTCAAATCAGGGAAATCCATAATCCCCTTTCGGATACGCACATATACGCCGCCGTTAATCTGAAATATCCCGCCGCGGGAAAGTGAACGAACAATTGACTCTATGTGCATGTATTCCGCGCTGATTCCCTTTTCGCGCTTAATGATTCCCGAAACGGCACGATATTGCAAAGATAGATCAGCATTTAAAATGACATCGGTTTTATATCCCTGATTACATAAAGAGCTTTGCAACAAAGCATCCGCACATTGCGAAAGATAATTATCATCGCGGCGGAAACTCTCTGAAGCACGCTTTAAATTGCTTTCAAAACCGCTGTTGATGGACTTTAACTCGGGAATTACAACATTCCTGATTCTGTTACGGGAATATTTATAGCCGCTATTTGTACTGTCTGTAACAAAA
This sequence comes from uncultured Eubacteriales bacterium, assembly GCA_964623515.1. Classification (GTDB taxonomy): domain Bacteria; phylum Bacillota; class Clostridia; order Oscillospirales; family Acutalibacteraceae; genus RUG714. The sequence goes on from CAZURV010000011.1 coordinate 46,401, forward strand.
GGAATGGCGTTTCCATAAAGATATTCAAGAATCTCAGCGGACGTACATTCAATCAGCGGACGTACTATATTGTCCCTCACCGGGGGAATCCCACACATACCGTGAAGAGACGATCCACGCGATAAATTAAAAAGCATCGTTTCAGCACTGTCGCTCAATGTATGCGCCGTAGCAATTTTATCAGCTCCCACTTTTGCAAAAGCCTCGTAACGCAGTTTTCTTCCGCATTCTTCGGTCGAAATACCAAGTGATTTTGCAGTTTGCAAAACATCGAAAGAAAATAAAGAAAGTTTTATTTGCCTTTCCGCGCAAAAATCTTTAACAAAATTTTCATCACGCTGTGCTTCCTCACCGCGTATTCTGTGATTAATATGAACAGCATAAAGCGATATTCCGAGTTCGGCAGATAATTCTTCAAGGACACTTATAAGTGCAGTGGAATCCTTGCCTCCCGAAAAACCAACAGTTACACAATCACCGGGTGAGAACATATTAAATTTTTTTATCGTATCTCTTACTTTAGCAATTAAATTCATAATGCAAATTTCAGATGTCAGATCCTCTCACATATTGAAGCACTGTAAATTTTGAATGTTCTTTATCAAAATGAAGTTTTATATTATTCAAATCGCCGTGCCTGTTTTTTGCGATAATCAAATCTGCTTCCGATGGATCGGTATCTTCGTTTTCGGCAATTTCCTCTCCGGGTTGCGTATAGTACACATCACGATGAAGAAACAAAACAACGTCAGCGTCCTGCTCAACTGAACCCGATTCGCGCAAATCTGTAAGAACAGGCTTCCTGGCTTTTCCACCATCCGCCGAAGCGCGGTTAAGTTGCGCGCAAGTTACAACGGGGATTTGAAGTTCCTTAGCCATAATCTTAAGAGACCTCGTAATCTCCGAAACCTCCTGAACGCGATTTTCTTTTCTTTCTCCGCTTTTAAGCAAACCGAGATAATCTATAAAAACGATATCGACATTCGGTATACGACGCACTCTGCTTTTTAATTCCGGAACAGTGAGTGCGCTTGTGTCATCGATATACAGATTTGTTTCACAAAATCTCGCAACAGAGCGTCCTACGTCAATCCATTCCTGCTTATCAAGCTCACCGCTTTTAAATTTCATATTTTCAACACCTGAGTCAATAGCAAGCAGACGTTCTGCGATTTCCTCCTTACTCATCTCAAGAGAAAAGAAAACAGCTGTTTTTCCCGTAAGACTGACATTCCTCGCAAAATTTAAAGCCAAACTTGTTTTTCCCATAGCAGGTCTTGCACCGATAACAATAAGATTTCCTTTATTGAATCCCGCAAGCGTTTTATCTAAAACGGCATACCCCGTGTTGATGCCTTTTAAGTCTTTTCCCTCTTCGGTAGATAGTTTATTGAGCTTGGGCATCACGTCATTTGTGAGAATTGTCCCTACAAGCTTCGGTTCATTGGCAATACTTCTTCCGGAGCGTATATCATACATGCGTTTTTCCGCAAGATCAATAACCGCGCCGGCGTCATCCCCGGCATTATTTACTTCGCCGAGAATTTCATTGCACGTGTTGACAACGGTTCGAAGATAATATTTATCCCGCACAACCTGCGCATACTGCACAGCATTCTGAACGCTCGGAACGCTCTGCGCAAGCTGCAGAAGATACTGTTTGCCCTCTACATCGCTCCAAACCCCATCTGCAATAAGGCGTTCGTTTATCAGCACGGGATCAATCTTTTTGCCCATGGCAAAAAAGGCGTTCATTGCAGCATATATCTGCCTGTTTACGTCCATATAAAATTCATCTGCCCTGACTTTGTCGCTTACGTCAACAAAGCACTTCGGATCTTTCAGTATACAGCCAAGTACAGCCTGTTCGGCTTCAATACTGCTGGGCATATTGTCAATATTAAATAATTCTGCCATTTCTTACTCCGAAATCACACTTCAGATACCATAACGTATAATTTTGCTGAAACACCTTGCGGAAGTTTCACTTCAACATTGTATGTTCCGAAAGCTTTGATATCGCTTTCAATACTTACTTTTTTCTTTTCAATATTGCATCCGAATGTATTGTTTAATGCCGCCGTTATCTCTTTTGTGGTAACGGAACCGAATAATCTGCCCGCTGTTCCGGCTTTTGCAGTCAGCTTTATAGTTTTCCCACTTAATTCGGCAGCAAGCTCCTGCGCCGCTTTCAGTTCCTGCGCTTTATGATAATTATCAGCGTTCTCACGGTTTTTAAGTTCATTCATTTCTTTAGCCGTTGCTTCTACTGCAAAGCCTTTGGCAATAAGATAGTTCCTGGCATAACCATCCGCTGTTTTCACGAGTTCGCCTTTTTTTCCGAGAGATTTGACATCCTTTGTTAAAATTACTTTCATTTACTGCACCTCCATTATAACAGGCAAAATCATTGGACTACGCTTTGTCTGCCTGTACATAAGCTGTGAAATATCGTCTCTTATCTGTGAACGAAGAATGTTCAAGTCATTATTATTTGATTTGAGGAACTTTTCTATATCGCGTCTGGAACGGTCCATAGCCATATCAATCAGTTCCTCATTCTCTTTCACGTAAACGAAACCTCGAGATATAATCTCGGGACCAGCAACAATCTGCCTGGAATATATGTCAACCGTTGCCGTAACAGCAACCATACCGGCGGAAGCGAGACGACTTCTGTCTTTCAGCACTATGCTTCCTACATCTCCTACGCCTGAGCCGTCAACAAGCGTAATACCTGTATTCACTTTATCCGTTTTTGTCAGTGCGCCGTTTTCAAACGTTATCTGATCCCCGTTATCGACAATGATTATGTTTTTTGAAGCCACACCCATTTCTTCAGCGAGTCCCGCATGCTTGCGCAAATGCTTCTGCTCACCGTGAACGGGAATAAAATATTTGGGACGGATAAGATTTATCATCATCTTTAATTCTTCCTGACAGGCGTGTCCCGAAACGTGCGTACGATAAAAATTTTCATAAATAACATCCGCTCCATGCATCATCAGACCGTTGACGACATTACCGACTCCTTTTTCATTGCCCGGTATTGGCGTTGCGGAGATAATGACATAATCCATAGGACCGATTTCAACTTTTCGATGTTCGCTTAAAGCCATCTTTGAAAGCGCCGCCATCGGTTCCCCCTGTGAACCGGTGGTGATTAAAACGAGTTTATCATTTGAATAATTATTGATTTCATTCTGCTCGATAAGAAGCCTTTTGGGTACTTTCAGATATCCTAGTTCTTCACCTATCCGAACGATATTTTCCATGCTTCTGCCCATAACGGCGACTTTTCTACCGAGGGATCTGGCAGCATCCATAATCTGCTGAATACGGTGAACGTTGGAAGCAAACGTTGCAACAATTATACGTTTGTTACGCGCCTTTCTGAACAACGTTTCAAATGTTTCGCCGACTTTGCTTTCCGAAAGCGTATAACCTTCTTTTTCGGCATTTGTACTGTCCTGCAAAAGCGCAAGCACATTTTCTTTGCCCAGCTCCGCAAATCTCGGGAGATTGATAACCTCGCCGTCAATCGGCGTTGTATCGATTTTGAAATCACCCGTCTGCACAATCGTTCCAGCGTCCGTTTTAATTGCAACAGCAACTGCATCGGGTATTGAATGATTTACGTGAATAAATTCAACAACAAATTTTCCGATATTTATTTCATCTCCGGCATGAATAACATTCAGTTTTGCCGTTTTATCGATGCCATGCTCCTTAAGTTTATAATCAATCAGACCGATTGTAAGCTTCGTGCCGTAAACAGGTACGTTTATTTCCTTCAAAAGATAAGCAAGCCCACCGATATGGTCTTCATGCCCGTGCGTAATTACAATTCCCTTAATCTTATCGGCATTTTCTATTAGATATGTGAAATCGGGAAGAACAGCGTCAACGCCAAGCATTGTGCTGTCCGGGAATTTCAGTCCGCAGTCTACCACAAGCATTTGCTCTTTGTATTCATAAACCGTTATATTTTTTCCAACCTCATTCAAACCTCCGAGAAATGAAATTTTTATGGGAGGCGTTTTCCCCGATTTAACAGATTTTCTTTTCCCGGCGGAATTATTTGAATTTCTTTTTGCAACCGATTTATTTTTCGAATTTGTATTTTGTTTGGATTTTACAGAAGTTTTCTTCGGTACATATTTTTTACTGCGGCGATGATCATTCTTTACAGCATCGCCGCTTTTTGTATTTGCCATATTTTATCCTTTCAAATTGTATTGATTATCATTCAGTTTAAAGCGGAATATGAAAACTATCCACTGTGAAATCATCGGACTTACAAATAAACCCGCATCTATGCATATAATAATTAGATAATATTTTACTATAAAAGACGAAGAATTGTCAAGTAAAGCAAAGGTTTAATGTTGATAATTTTATTATGTGGTGCTATAATCCAATTTAGAACATTTCAAAAGAATACGATAAAATAATCAAAAAAGGACGCGTTACGGATTGAAACGCATTCATTGTTGCTTTTAGAGCGATGGTTTAAACCATATTCCGTATCGCATGGAAATTAAAATGAAAAAAGTTGAAATTTATACGGATGGTGCCTGCTCCGGCAATCCGGGGAAGGGCGGCTGGGGCGCAATACTGGTTTATAAAGGGAAAGAAAAAGAAATCAGCGGTTACTGTAAAAATACTACGAATAACAGAATGGAACTTACCGCAGTTATTGAAGCACTGAAATTATTGAAAGAAAAATGCGACGTTACACTGACCACAGATTCAAAATATGTCAGCGACGGAATCAATTTAGGATGGGCAGAATTCTGGAAATCCAACGGATGGAGGAAAAAAGATAAAAAACCTGCCTTAAATCCGGATTTATGGCAGGAGCTTTTAGAACTGACCGAGAGCAATAAAGTTAAAATTGTTTGGGTTAAAGGGCATGCAGGACATCCGTTTAACGAACGATGTGACAGACTTGCTGTCAGCGAAATTGAAAAGCACAAATAAGAATACAAATTATAATCTTTAATTTTTACTGCATTTGGGTTAGTCTTGTTCATCCGATTCAATACATACATGATAAAAAGCGGTCATATTTTGTATGACCGCTTTTTATAGTCAAAATCAAATTTAATTACGTCTGCAAGTATTATCGCAGTCATCAGTAGCGTAATTCATCGGTGTATCACAACCGCATGTTTTACATCTGCTACTTCCTCTCGGAAAAAATTCATCAAGCGGAAATTCAATGTTCCTGAACATATCACAGGGGCTTTCTGTTTCGCAACTGCATTCTTTGTCGGGAATACAAAAATCGTACACAGGAATCATAACCTGGATACTTCTTTCAAGCTGAATGATTGAAAACAGTCCAAGTGTTACAAGAACGGTTTTCATTCCCGCGTTCTGCACAAGATTGCCTTCAAATACATCTGCTACCGCATTTGGAACGGAAATGCACTGGCTGTTTCCTCCACAGACTGTTCTGCATGAAAGCACAATGGGATCAACCGCCTGAACTTTTGCAACTGGTTCGCGCTGTGAACATGGCAAAACGTCATCGTATTCTTCACAGGATATGTTTTCATTACTGAATACTTTAACTCTGCCGTCCGATCCGAAAAGAATACAGTTTTTACAGAAGGTACTTAGTCCTCTAATCGTAACCGGAGTCGTTGAATTTGTATGCTGATAAACATCAAATTCCACCAGGAAATAATAATTGATTTCTATAGAAAAACAACCGCGATTATAAGGTACTTCTTCCACTTTTACATATGTTGTTAGTATTTCCGCAGATTTTGCTCTTATGGAGCAGGCGCTGTCAACAAGCGCCTGGTCTTCAGCGGTAAAAAGTACAATGAGATCCTCAAGGCAATCTTTATCGGCACATGAATCGTACACTCTGTTAACGTCAACACAGCATGCATTGCTTATCGGACCGGGATTGCACTCATCGCCCGTAAAAGCCGTGCGCTTAGCATTTCTTTCTGCCATTATAAATCCTCCTTAAATTATATTGAGTAGATCCTCATTGTCATAATATGAAAAGATACAATAAATGTTACAGCGTAAAAAAATTAAAGCCTTGCTACCCATTGCAATCCGAAACAGCGGCCTGCCTGGCCTTCTTTATCAAAAAAAGCGGCGGGTTATATATAACCCGCCGCCGTATTTTATTTATTTATACACGCTTGGAATGTCTGCGCTGGAAAAATTTAACAATTTCAACAATCGGTATCATCATAAACGCAAGCACAATTGCTATAATATATTCCTTTAAATCAATCGGCGCTTCGGAAGCCCCTTCGGCAATAAAGCCAAACGCACCTGCGATAAACGGTATTTCGATTACAGCCGTTGTGAGAGCAAGAGAAGCAATCATAGAAAGGAAAAGAGGAATGTTGTGCGTTCCCAAAGTAAATATCGAACCGCGCTGTGAACGCATATTATACGAATGGAAAATCTCAGCCATACTCATGGTCAGGAATGCCATTGCCGTTCCTTGTACACTGTTTTCAGCAGTAATGTTAACGAAATGCCATCCGCCCATATGATCGTGAACACCGATAAAGAACGCTGCAAGCGTAAGAATTGTTACAAGGACACCCTGATAAGCTATATCAATTCCGGTTCCTCCGGAGAAGATACCGTCAGTTGACTTTCTGGGTTGACGCTGCATAATGTTTCTTTCCGGTTTTTCAAGCCCAAGCGCAAGTGCCGGGAAACAATCTGTTACCAGATTTATCCAAAGAAGATGAACGGGTTTGAATATTGTGCATCCCATAAGAGAAGCAAAGAAAATTGTTAAAACTTCACTGAGGTTTGAGGACAGAAGGAACTGAATCGCTTTTCTGATATTATCATAAATTCTCCTTCCCTCAGCAACCGCCTTAACGATTGTTGCAAAGTTATCATCGGTAAGAATCATATCGGCACAATTCTTAGTAACATCCGTACCGGTGATACCCATACCTACGCCAATATCCGCAGATTTGATAGAGGGCGCATCGTTTACACCGTCCCCTGTCATAGCGGTAATTTTACCGTTTTCACGCCATGCATTGACAATTCTTGTTTTATGTTCCGGCTGAACACGCGCATATACGGAATATTTTTTAACCGCTTCAATGAAATCCTCATCACTGATTTCATTGAGTTCAGCACCTGTAATCGCCTGAGAAGCATCCTCAATAATTCCGATTTCCTTAGCGATGGCAACCGCAGTATCCTTATGGTCGCCCGTAATCATAATCGGTCTGATTCCTGCAAGACGACATTCGTCAATCGCCGCTTTAACCTCAGGACGAACAGGATCAATCATACCTGTTAAACCGATAAAGGTTAAATCCTTTTCAATTTCAGGCGGTGTATGAAACGACGGTACGGTGCTGTAAGTCTTCATCGCACACGCCAGCACGCGGAGCGCCTTGTCTGCCATATCTTTATTCGCCTGCATGATTTCATTTCGCAGTTCGTCTGTTAAATCGATAGCATTTGTTCCGTCATAAAATTTTGTACACGCCTTAAGAATTTCATCGGGAGCGCCTTTTGTGAACTGAATAACTGCGCCGTTTTCATCATGCACGGTTGACATCATTTTACGCATAGAATCGAACGGAGCTTCCGCAACTCTCGGCATACCGAGCGTTTTTTTGTTAATGCCGAGCTTATCGGCGTATTCAACAAGCGCGCACTCGGTAGGCTCGCCGATTGTTGTTCCGTCATCGTTGATTTCAGCATCTGAACAAAGTGCCATACCCTTTGCAAGAAGATCCTCACTTTTCCCGAAATGTTCGGTTACAGTCATTTTATTCTGCGTAAGGGTTCCCGTTTTATCGGAGCAGATAATCTGCGCACAACCAAGAGTTTCAACTGCGGTAAGCTTACGGATTATCGCGTTGTTTTTACTCATATTTGTAACACCTATTGACAGAAGAATCGTTACTACCGCCACAAGGCCTTCCGGTATAGCGGCAACCGCCAGGCTTACGGCAATCATAAAGGAATCCATAACCGTTGAAAACGCAAACGAAGCGCCGGGTTTAACCAGACTCATTATAATCTGAAAAGCAAAAATAAATACGCATATACCCAAAACAATAATCGTAAGTATTTTGGAAAGCTGATTGAGCTTTTTCTGAAGCGGCGTCTGACCGTCTTCTGCTTTCGCAATAGCGTCGGCAATTTTACCCATTTCAGTATCCATACCGATAGCTGTAACAACAGCACTGCCTCTGCCGTAAACAACAGTGGAACCGGTATACATCATATTTTTCCTGTCCCCGAGAGGAACTTCCGGCGCATTGCTTGTTATAATGCCCGAAATTTTTTCAACCGGAACAGATTCACCGGTAAGTGCAGCTTCCTCTATTTTGAGACTTACAGATTCTATAATCCTTGCATCTGCGGGAACAGCGTCTCCTGCTTCCAGATGAATAATATCTCCAACAACAAGGTCCTCACTGTTTACCTCAACAATTCTTCCACCCCGTATCACCCTTGTTTTGGAAACTGACATCTTCTGCAGTGCCTCAATAGCCGCTTCGGCTTTGCTTTCCTGATAAACACCGAGAACTGCATTGATGATTACGACTATCATAATAATGATAACATCAGAAAAATCTCCGAAAGACGGAGCTCCACCTGCTTTAAAGCCATCATACACCGCAAGGCCTGCCGAAACAATAGCGGCAACAATCAGAATAATAATCATCGGGTCTGCAAGCTGGCTTAAAAATCTGGAAAATAATGATATTTTTTTGCCCTCAGCAAGTTTGTTTTTGCCGTTTTGTTCGAGCCGTAAAGCAGCTTCTTTTTCAGATAAACCGTCTGTTGAAGATTTAACGTCTTCAAAGACATCGTTGATTGATTCAAGATAATGTTTCATAGTTGAATCCTTTTAATCCTTTCATCTATTGCTGTTTATTAAAAAACCTGCTGCTTCTGCAACAGGTAAAATCCAAATCTGCAAAAAACACCGCAGATAAGTCTCATTGTTTATAATTACGCCAGGCAACAGCCAGGATGTTGACGGTAATTACGCTTTCTGCGCCAACTACTCCCTTATCCAAATAGTAATTTACCATATTTTTCATCACAAGTCAATCAATTATTTATACATAATGATTTAAATTATCAACAAAAATAATTGCTCAGTTTTATGAAAAAATACAGGTTTCGGGCGGAATCTCCCGAAACCTGTTTCGTTTTAGTGATTGTTTGCTTTAGCCGCTTTTCTCTCTTCAATCTCGGCAACCATTTTTCTCTGACGCTTTTCGCTGAGATTATAGAAGAACATCGGAACAACACAAAGCGCAAAGGAAATGGCGCCTGTTAAAATAAGCATTGTCCACAGTGTCTGGCATCCTGCCGCATCAATAACATTACCCTGCGGATTAGAGGGAGAAATACCTGCCATACCATAAGCTATGACGCCTACAAACGCGCTCATTGCAAGGCCGAGTTTATTGATAAACGTCTGCATTGAAAAGCATATACCTTCAGCTCTTTCCCCTGTTTTCCACTCGAGATATTCAACCGAATCTCCTATCATAGCATATGTCATAACATTGGCAACGCCACTCGGTATACCAATAATAACGAGAGCAAGTGCACAGATTAAAAGTTTTGTACTGTTGACGCTTCCGTCAGGATTGGAATAACCGATAAAATACATGATAAACATCGCCGCCGCACCCATCAGGTGTGTGAAAATATATGTAGCCTTTTTACCGAATCGTTTTGTGAAATACGGAACAAGCAAGCTGGCGATAAGCCCTCCGGGGACTGCAAGCATAGTTATGATGCTGTAAAGTCCTTCATTTTTAAGGGCATATTTAGCAAAATAAAGTCCGCCTGTACTCATATACACATTTTTAGCTGAACCGAGTGCGCCCGAAAGAACAAGCAAAAGCAAGGGCTTGTTTTTAAATAGAAGTTTAAGATTATGACCTAATGAAGGCGGTTTTTCATCCGTCGTATAGCGCTCTTTGGTATTTTTAAATCCATAGAAAAACATAGGAATGGATACCACAACCAAAACTACCGCACATATAAAGTAAGTCCATTTTAAATGCGGAGCAGCTTCCAAACCGTGCATTCCGTCGGAATTATATTTGTTGCTCACAGCACCGGTAATAATCGGAACAATAATCGTTACAAGCCCCGCTCCTCCTGTGCAAAATAATCTGGCAATTGTGAGGATTTTTCCGCGCACTTCCGTATCGTTTGTCATACAGGTGGTAAGTCCCCAGTACGGAACGTCCGCAACGGTATACACCATGGACCAAATCACATAAACAACCGTTATAAGAACAAAAGTCCAGGTTTTCTGCGCTTGATAAATCGGCAAAAAACATAGAATAGTCATAATTCCGATGGGAATTGCCATCCATTTCAGGAAAGGTCGGCATTTACCGTATTTTGTTCTTGTTCTGTCCACAATTGAACCCATAATCGGATCATTGAAAGCATCAAATATACGGGTAAACAGCATCAGAAAGGCAACCGCTACAACTCCTGTTGTTCCGCCTATCTGAGAATTACTGTCAAACAACAGAGCTTCTGTCATAAAAGCGGCAAGATATGAACCGATAATCGTGCAGATAAAGTTTTGACCGATACCGGTAATACTATAGGCCCAAGCTTCTTTCGGCTGAACACCTTTCCCCGGCGTTGTACCGAAAATTTTATGGTTTAATTCATTGATTGTCATAGAAAAACCCCTTTCAAATGCATTGAAATACATTAAAATAAATTTAACATATTATATAAAAAATATCAATATAACGCTTATGGTTTTGTTAAATGAGTATAACTTTCGACATGTTTTTTAGTGAATTTCAATAATGTTTATCCGTTATATACGGACAATATACAAAAGAATGAAATAAAATTATCGTATATTTTACTCTAATTTTTCAATAGTTAGGCAAATGTAAATTTGATAAATAAAAAAACGGCAGGTTTTAAATAAAACTTACCGTTTTTTGGAGGCGTCACCCGGATTTGA
>CAZURV010000012.1:0-53182 GCA_964623515.1 uncultured Eubacteriales bacterium
ATCACAGTCTACTGTTGCCGGTATTTTGTTCCGTTTGGAACGCAAGGGAATCATTCTGAAATCAGCAGATGAAAGTGATGGGAGAAAAGCCATCCTTTCCGCCACAAAGCGAGGGGAAAAACTGGCAGAGGCTTTGAAGACTACAGCGCTCGAAACGCAGAAGGAGCTAACGGCGGGCATGCGTGATGAGGAAAAGAAAGAATTTGACAGACTTCTGCAAATAGCGCTTGAGAATATGCACGCGATTCGTGCAGGAAAGGAATGAACGATTTGGATAATAACACGGAAATATTTGAAACCATGCCGGTAAACAGGGCTCTTGCAAAGCTGGCAATACCGACAATTATCAGCCAGTTGATTACCATGATTTACAATTTGGCTGATACTTTTTTTGTGGGGCAGACAAATGATCCGCTTAAGGTTGCCGCTGTATCGGTGGCAAGCGTCCTGTTCTTTTTGCTGACCGCTTGGGCAAATCTGTTCGGAATCGGCGGCGGAAGCCTTATGTCTCAGATGCTGGGGCAGAAAGACGAGCAGGGTGCGAAAGAAGCCTGCGCAGTCAGTATGTACGGCACAATAATCATATCGGGGATTTACGCCTTGCTGTGCTTTGTTTTGAAAAAACCGCTGTTGAGTTTGGTGGGTGCAACGGAGAATACAATTGACTACGCAACATCCTACACGTTGTTCGCAATTGTAATCGGAGGCGTCCCTGCGACCATGTGCATGGCGATGTCTCATCTTTTACGGAACGCCGGTTATGCAAGGCAGGCCGGTTTTGGTGTCGGGATGGGCGGTGTTTTGAATATCGTGCTTGATCCGATTTTTATGTTTGTTATCTTGCCGGATGGATATGAAGTTGCCGGAGCCGCTATCGCTACGATGCTTTCCAACATGATTGCTATGATTTATTGTGCAGTGGTGTTTTTCCGCTTACGGAAGAAGTCAGTCCTTTCCTTTGCGCCGCGCAATGCCATCCGTGGCGCCAAGCGGATGGGTAAAATCCTGGCGATCGGCCTTCCGTCTGCAGTCAGTAGCTTTCTGGTCAGTATCACAATTATGATTACCAACGGTCTGTATGCAACCTACAGCGACACGGCGGTAGCCGCCAACGGGATTTTCAAGAAACTTGAAATGTTCCCCCTGAATGTTAGCGTCGGTTTATGCCAGGGCCTGATTCCCCTGGTAGCTTATAATTATGCTTCCGGCAACCATAAGCGTATGACGGAGGCCATCCGTTGTGCCCGGAACGCAGGTCTGGTCTTTAACTTGATTTGCCTCGTTGTTTTTGAAGTTTTTGCCAATCAGATTGCCGGGCTGTTTATTGATGAACCGGAAACCGTCAAATTTGCTGCAAATTTTGTACGGATTGGATTTTTAGTTACGCCAATCCTGTTTTACAACAAAAAAATCTGCTATACGTTCCAGGCAATGGGAGACGGTGGGAAATCGCTCCTTGTAACGCTTTGCCGTGAGGGGATATTCAACATTCCGCTGCTCTTTTTGATGAATGCTGTTTTCGGCATGTACGGCGTTGCCTGGACGCAGATGGTGGCGGACGCGATAACCCTGGTTATTTCGGTTTTCCTCTATCGGAACTTTGTAAAAAAGCTGAACAATACATAGGAGAATTGTTCCGCGATCCGATCGCAAGGGCTCTGTCGGACACGGTATTGCTCCTGCATAGGTGAAAAAAGTGAAAAATCTTGTTACTGTGGGTTGCCATATGAAAAAGGTTGAAAATGCAAAAGACGGGGTTGAGCGCCCTTACGGAATAAAGGATCTTGCTGTTCAAGCAGGTCCTTTTATATACGTTTTTATTGACAAATAAAGCTATTGGTATTAAAATATTTCTATTATGCAATTCGCAGATATGAGGGAAAAGAAGGAATTTATTTATGCTCACTTTGGATAAAATTTATCAGGCTTCACATACGCTCAAGGAGGTTATCCGCGAAACGGATATGATTTTAGCTTCCAATATCAAGCCGGATACGAATGTTTATCTTAAAACTGAGAATCTTCAGGTTACGGGTTCTTTTAAAATAAGAGGTTCTTATTTTAAAATAAGCCGTCTTACCGAAGAAGAAAAAAAGCGCGGCGTAATAGCCTGCTCCGCGGGGAATCATGCGCAGGGCGTTGCACTTGCGGCGGCTAGAAACGGTATTGAATCCGTGATATGCCTGCCGAACGGCGCACCGATAAGCAAGGTTGAGGCAACGAGAAAGTACGGCGCCAATATATGCCTTGTTAAAGGCGTTTATGATGACGCATATAACAAAGCAATACAGCTCAGAGATGAAAAAGGATACACTTTTATTCATCCTTTCGATGATGAAGATGTAATAGCCGGGCAGGGAACAATCGGGCTGGAAATTCTCAATCAGCTTGAAAAGGTTGACGCGGTTGTTGTGCCTATCGGAGGAGGAGGACTCATCAGCGGCGTAGCTTTTGCAATAAAACAACTGAATCCAAATGTTAAGGTTTACGGTGTTCAGGCGGCGGGAGCGCCGTCCATGCAGCAGTCTGTTTCAGATGGAAAAATCGAAACGCTCAGCAGAGTTCAGACAATTGCCGACGGTATTGCGGTCAAAACACCGGGAGACAACACGTTTGAATATGTTCAAAAATATGTGGACGGCGTATTTACCGTTACCGATGATGAGATCGCACTCGCTATTCTAACATTGCTCGAACAGCAGAAACTGATTGCAGAGGGCGCGGGAGCGGTTGGAGTTGCAGCCGTTATGGCGGATAAGATTCCGAACATAAAAGGTAAGAATGTTTGCTGCCTTGTAAGCGGAGGAAATATAGACGTTACGATTTTGTCCCGTGTTATTGAGCGCGGGCTGAAAATGGGAGGCAGAACGGCAGATATTACCATTGCTCTTTCAGACCGTCCCGGTCAGCTCAGTGGCGTTTCGGCGATTGTTGCGGATATGGGCGCGAACGTAGTAAGCGTTAGTTACGACAGCACGGATCTGGATATGAATATTACGGACTGTTATCTTAAAATCGGCATTGAAACAAGGGACTATGCACATATTGAGGCGATTAAAAAGGCTCTTGCCGAAGCCGGATTTGAAGTTTGCAGTAAATGATTTAAAAAGGAGATATAAAATGGATTATGTTAAAACAAACCATGCGCCGGACGCTATCGGTCCTTATTCACAGGCGGTAAAAACAGGTGGATTGGTTTTTACAAGCGGTCAGATTGCCATCAACCCGGAGACGGGAAATGTTGATGCGTCAACAATAGAGGAACAGGCGCATCAGGTCTGCAAAAACTTAAAGGCGGTTCTTGAAGCGGCAGGTTCTTCTATGAATAAGGCGGTTAAAACTGTATGTTTCCTTGCGGATATCAACGATTTCGGTGTGTTTAATGAAGTATATGGCACTTACTTTACGTCAAAACCCGCTCGTTCGTGCGTTGCGGTTAAGGATTTGCCAAAAGGTGTTCTCTGTGAGGTTGAGGTAATAGCAGAATTAAATTAAAAGTTTACAGAAAAATAAGCGTTCATGAAAAAAGCACTGCTGATTCACACAGCAGTGCTTTTCGTATATTATGTTTATTTCCCGCCGTTTGCAACTTTTTTGATTGCTTCAAATGTTTCGGCGCTGATGATGTGTTCTATCCGGCATGCGTCTTTCTGCGCTGTTTCGGGATTAACTCCAAGCGAAACGAGCCAGTCTGAAAGCAAAACATGTCTTTCATACATTTTTTCCGCGATTTCCATTCCGCTCGGAAGAAGTTCAATATAACCGTTTGCATCCATTTCTATATATCCGTTTTCACGAAGATTTTTCATCGCAATGCTGACGCTTGGCTTGGAAAATCCCAAATCGTTTGCAATGTCTATGGATCGTACTTCGCTTTTGCGCTTTTTAATCATATAAATTGTTTCCAGATAATTTTCAGCCGATTCTTGTATTTTCATCAATTCACCGTCTTTCAAATTCAGTTATATAATAATTATAACAATGAAACAAAATGAATGCAAGGAATATATAAAAAGACTGCTGTAAAAAAATAATGGAAAAGTGGTTGACTTTTAAGTTAGCTAGTGCTAACATATAATATGGTTAGCAAATGCTAACTTATTTTACCGGATTGCGGGGGAACGGAAATGATGCCTTTGATTTTTGCAAATACAGGCGAAGAAAATATAATCAAAAAAATCGGCGGAAGTCATGACGTCCGCACGCATCTCGAAAATCTCGGCTTTGTGACCGGTGGGAATGTTACCGTTATTTCTGAAACAGCAGGTAATCTTATCGTAAACGTTAAAGACTCCCGCGTTGCGATAAGCAAAGAGATGGCAGGGAAAATAATGATTTAATTTTAAGGAGGAATTATGATGAAAACATTAAAACAGGCAAATGTCGGAGATGTTGTTAAAGTCGTTAAGTTGCACGGGGAAGGTGCGGTTAAACGGCGCATAATGGATATGGGTATCACAAAAGGCGTTGAGATTCATGTACGCAAAGTGGCTCCTCTCGGAGATCCCGTTGAGGTTACGGTGCGCGGTTATGAGCTTTCGCTTCGGAAAGCAGATGCGGAAATGGTTGAAGTTGAATAAACTTTTGCCCGAAGTTTATCTATATATATTTTCAGGGTATAGCCCTGTTTTTTGAGGGAAACGGTTAGTTAAAACTAATTCTTTTGCTGAACATTTTATAACACAGAAAGGAAAGAACAGATGGAAATAAGAATTGCTCTTGCAGGCAACCCGAACAGCGGAAAAACAACGCTTTTCAATGCTTTGACGGGTTCCAATCAGTTCGTCGGAAACTGGCCCGGCGTAACAGTTGAAAAAAAAGAGGGGAAGCTGAAAAAACATGACGGCGTTGTGATAACGGACTTGCCGGGAATATATTCACTGTCTCCGTATACGCTTGAAGAGGTTGTTGCAAGGAACTATTTAATCGGAGAGCGTCCGGACGCAATACTCAATATTGTAGACGGTACAAATCTTGAGCGTAACCTTTATCTTACCACGCAACTTACAGAACTTGGCATTCCCGTGGTTGTGGCAATCAATATGACGGACGTTATCAAAAAGAACGGCGACAAAATTCGTGTTGAGGAACTTTCCAGACAGCTTGGGTGCAAAGTCGTTGAGATATCGGCGCTTAAAGGAACGGGTATTGCCGAAGCCGCTGAAGCCGCAATCGAAGCAGCACAGGGAGAGGCACCCGTACCGCAGCACAGTTTTTCCGGCGTTGTAGAGCATGCAATCGCGCATATAGAAGAAGCCGCAGTGCATGATATGCCGGCTGAACAGCAGCGCTGGTATGCAATTAAGATTTTTGAGCATGATGAAAAAATACTTGAACAGCTTAAGCTCGATAAAGAACTTTTAAAGCATATCGACGGTGATATTGAAGCCGCGGAAAAAGAGTTGGATGATGACGCCGAAAGTATTATTACAAACGAAAGATATGTCTACATAGCCTCTATCCTTCGGAGTTGTTACAAAAAGAAAAATGCCGGAAAGCTTTCTGTTTCGGATAAGATTGACAAAGTTGTCACAAACAGATTTCTTGCGCTTCCGATTTTTGCTGTTGTAATGGTTCTGGTTTATTATGTTTCCATCAGCACGGTCGGTACGTGGGCGACAGACTGGACAAATGATGGCGTTTTCGGCGACGGCTGGCATCTTTTCGGAATCGGTTCTGCACAGTATGATGAGGCGATGACTGAATACGCTGCCGAGCACATATGGACTGAAGAAGTTGTAAGCACAGTAAGTGCGGCCGCTGATAAAGGTGTTGTCGGTGCCGATGATGTGCTTGGCGCTATCGAGGAGGAGGATTACGGCGCGTTTGACGAAGCTTACGGCACATATGCCGATTCGCTTGCCGAAGAGGGATTTGATGTTTCCGAAACCGTGGATGCGGCTATGGAAAATGCTCCTGATACTTCGGAATACGGTGTTTGGGTGCCTGGCATTCCGGTACTCGCGGAAAACGCACTTGACGCAATCAATTGTTCAGATTGGCTTGAAAGTCTGCTTGTTGAAGGTATCATTGGAGGCGTAGGCGCTGTTCTCGGATTTGTACCGCAAATGCTTGTGCTTTTCATCTTCCTTGCTTTCCTTGAAAGTTGCGGATATATGGCGCGAATTGCCTTTGTTATGGATAGAATTTTCAGAAGATTCGGCCTTTCCGGCAAATCGTTCATTCCCATGCTCATAGGCACCGGATGCGGCGTACCGGGAATTATGGCTTCAAGAACGATTGAGAATGATCGGGATCGCAAAATGACGATTATGACTACCACGTTTATTCCCTGCGGCGCAAAAATGCCGATTGTTGCTCTGATTGCCACAGCATTGTTCGGTGGAGCATGGTGGGTTGCGCCCAGCGCATATTTTGTAGGTATGGCAGCTATTATTATATCGGGCATTATTTTGAAAAAAACAAAGATATTCTCGGGAGATCCCGCTCCGTTCGTTATGGAACTTCCCGCATATCACTGGCCGACAGTAGGCAACGTTCTGCGCAGTATGTGGGAACGCGGCTGGTCATTTATTAAAAAAGCAGGTACGATTATTCTTCTTTCGTCTATTGTAATTTGGGCAGGATCGCATTTCGGCATGCGTGCGTCCGGCGGATTCGGTTTCGATCTTGAAATGGAACTGGAAACCAGCGTTCTCGGTTACATAGGAAATGCGGTTAAGTGGATTTTCGCACCGCTTGGATTTGACAATATCAAAGCTACTATCGCCACAATCATGGGTCTGGTTGCAAAAGAAGAAGTGGTAGGCGTATTCGGCGTGCTTGATTTTGAAAATATGAGCAAACTTGCCGCTTATTCCTTCCTCGTATTCAATCTTCTGTGCGCGCCGTGTTTTGCGGCAATCGGCGCAATCAGGCGTGAAATGAATTCCGCAAAGTGGACATGGTTCGCTATCGGTTATCAGTGCCTGTTCGCGTATGCGGTATCGCTTGTTATTTATCAGCTTGGTATGTTGTTTACCGGTCAGATTGCAGGAGCCGGAGGAATCATAGCTGTTATCGCGGCGTTTGCTGTGCTTGCGTTCATGATGTATATGATATTCCGCCCTTACAGAGAAAGCAACAAGTTGCATGTTAAAGTAAAAATGTAATTACTGTTTTATCCGAAAAGAGGTATTTACCATGCTTGCGTTTCTGCAAAATAATATAGGAACTGTTTTAGTTGGAATCATTCTTGCGGCGGTTATTGCCGTAATCGTGATTAAAATGCTTAAAGACAGGAAAAAGGGTAAATCATCGTGCGGATGCGGCTGTGAAAACTGCCCGTCGGCAAATATGTGCCATAAAAGCAAATAAACTGTATAACTGTTTCGCCCAATCATAATAATATTTTGTTAGACCTCCTTGAAAACGGCGAATTATGCAGTTGTAAACCTATTACTGTAAAATCACTGCCGGCATTCAATGCCGGCAGTGATTTTTCTGATAACAATTTATGAAAAACCATCCTTTCCGTTTGTTTATTTTTATATGCTTTAATCCTATGTTTGCGTGGGGCCGTTTTTTTGCGTGTAAACTTAAAAAACACGGAAATCTTTGTTTTTACACTGCTCTGATTTGGGAAATATGGGGGTATATTTTGGTAAGAATTGTTAAAAAATATATGGATTATATATTGATTTTGCACAAATCATTTTGTATAATGAAAGAAAGATTTTTTATTTCTGTCCGGCACGGATTTAAGGACGAAAGACAATGGGAAAAAACTTAAAAATTGCAGTTTCAGGTATTTTAGCACTTGTGATTGGCACGCTTGCCATTCGCTCTGTTTTTGTTTTGACTGCGTACAAGTCTAAGGGAATAGATACCAAAGAAGGCGTTTCCGCAGTGATGGCTATGAATGCGGCGGACGTTAACGATATTGAGGATGAAATCCGTCATGAAAAAGCAGTTTATAAAGCAAAACAGGCGGAGTCCAAAGCCGTATCGGGCGGGGTAAATACTTTAGCTGCAATGTTTGACGATGTTTTGATTGTGGGAGACAGCCTTATGGAAGCGATTGAAGTATATAATATTCTGCCGGATAAAACCGTTGAGGCCAAAGTCGGCGCTTCTCTCGCGGATTTGAAAGAGTCTGTGGACACAATTACGGCGCAGAATCCGCAATATATAGTACTCCATTACGGATGCAACCAAATCGGTGTGAAGGATAAGGCGAAGGATTTTTGTGATGACTATGCATCGATTATCGGCATCATAAAAAAGAAACTGCCGGAAGCGCATATCTATGTTGATTCGATATTCCCGGTCGGTGATAGGGCGTATAAACAGAATTCTTATTTGAAAAATATAGATTATTATAATACTTATATCAAAAAAATGTGTAAAGATACGGGCGTAACATTTATCGACTGCGATAAGATTTGGGACGGCATCGGTACAGAGTATTACGATGGTGATGATATTCATCCGAAATATGAGTTTTACACCAAAAAGTATCTGCCGTATATTGCGGTGCTTATGGGGCTGGACGAATGAAGAAATACAGAATAAAGGAAATTGTATGCATTTTGTGCCTGTTTGTTTTTATCGTAATGCTGTTTGTAATTCAGTCAGGCGGTACGGATAAAACAGCTGCGGAACTTGCTCAACCGCTTAAAAGCGTTATGGATATGACGGATATGACGGCGGTGGAACAGAGTGAAATGCTGAAAACTTTTAATTTTGACCGCGACGCGATTGACAATTATGTCTATTACTCCAATAAGAATATCATGCATGTTTCCGAAATGCTTATCGTTAAACTTAAAGATAAGGCGGATGCAGACCAGGTTGAGCAGGCAGTCAGAAAGCGCATTGACGATCAGATAAACACGTTTAAAAGCTATGCGCCTGATCAGGTCGCCCTGCTCGAACAAAGCGAACTGACGGTCAGCGGAAATACGGTATTTTATTGTGTGAGCGAAAACAGTGCGGAGGTTTATAAAGCTTTCAAAAAAGCGATGTAACAGTTTTCAGGGATTATTTTAATGGATTGAGCACGGAGAAAAGTATGGTATTCAGTAGCGTTGTGTTTATGCTTTATTTTTTGCCGGTTACGGTGGGAATATATTATCTTGCGGCAAGATGTACAAGTAAATCTTTTGTTAAAAATTTCATATTGCTTATTGCCAGCCTGGTATTTTATGCGTGGGGCGAACCGATCTACATCGTTCTGATGCTGATAAGCATCTATTTTAACTATATTATTGGCAGAGATATTGATGATGCGCGTTCCCGGGCGGATGAAAAAAGAGCGAAAGCCGCGTTTGTTATTTCCATTGTTTTTAATCTGGGCGTTCTCGGATTTTTCAAATACTACGGTTTTGTGATTGACAATATCAATTCAATCTTTAAAACGGAAATTTCTGTTACGTCGCTTTCACTTCCCGTAGGAATATCCTTTTACACTTTCCAGATTATGTCTTATGTGATAGACCTTTACCGCGGAAAAGTTAAGGTGCAGAAAAATCTTCTTAACTTTGCTGTTTACATATCTCTGTTTCCGCAACTGATTGCGGGACCAATCGTCCGCTACGCCGATATTGCATGGCAGCTTAAAAACAGAAGGGAAACCATGCAGAAATTTACGGATGGAATGATTCGTTTTGTCCGCGGTCTGGCAAAGAAAGTGCTTTTTGCAAACACAATGGGAGCTTTGTACGAAACAATACAGGGAGACGGTGCGGGCAGTATAAGCACCGTTACCGCCTGGATAGGCATTATCGCTTATACTTTGCAGATTTATTTCGATTTCAGCGGTTATTCTGATATGGCAATCGGACTCGGTAAAATTTTCGGATTCGAGTTCTGCGAAAACTTTAATTATCCTTATATTGCTTCCAGCGTTACAGATTTTTGGAGAAGATGGCACATTTCCCTTTCCTCTTGGTTCAGGGAGTATGTTTATATTCCTCTCGGCGGAAACCGCAGAAGCACGCCGAGAGTTATTCTCAATTTGCTCATTGTTTGGTCACTAACGGGATTATGGCACGGCGCTGCATGGAATTTTATTGCATGGGGATTTTATTACGGAATCATCCTTATCCTCGAAAAATATCTTTTTAAAAGCGTAATAAAAAAAATTCCGCCTTTTGTTATGCATATCGTAACAATGCTTATCGTTATGATTGGCTGGGTTTTGTTTTCATCGGAAACTTTTGCGGCGGCATTTGATTATCTTTCGGTTATGTTCGGCGCGTCAGGCACGGGATTTACGGATTCGCAGGCAAATTATTATCTCGTTTCCTACGGAATATTTATTGTTATTGCATCGGTATTCGCAACGCCGCTTCCGAGTAGGATGGTAGGAAAGCTGAAAAAAGGAACCGCAAACAAGCTTTCTATCATTGTATATCCGCTTATTTTAATACTTTGCATTATATTTATGGTGAGCGAAACATATAATCCTTTCTTATATTTCAGATTTTAGGGCAGGGTTCGTGAATGAAACAGTATGATTTTGAACAATCGGATAAAGAACTGGAAGAGTATATGAAAGCTCTGGTGAACAGAAGCCGTGCTGATAGGTCCGGCGGCAGTTCAAGTTTAAAAAAATCTTCCGATACGGAAAATCAAAGGCGCGTTTCCAAGCGTGCGCCTGTAAAACCGTATGTTCAAAAACAGCAGAATCGGGTTTTGCCTGTTGGGGAACAAAGGATTGCGCACGCAGAGGAATTAAAAGCCGCAAAACGATTGGAACATGAAAAAACGGCAAGAACGCACTGCCTTTCCATTGCCTGTGCGGCGATGATATTTACGCTTGTCTTTCTTTTGCTTCTTTCGGTTTGTATAAAGGATAAGACTTACAGCGCACAGGAAAACCGTACGCTTGCTCAAAGGCCGCCATTTTCGTTTTCCGCATTGGCGGACGGTTCCTATATGAAAAATATGGAAACGTATCTTTCCGATCAGATTGTGGGCAGGGACGCTTTTATTAAGGCAAAAACCGCGGTTGATGTTTTTTTCGGTAAAAGAGAAGAGAATAATGTGTATATCGGAAAAAATCATTTTCTGATTGAAAAACCGACGGCTTATGATGAAAAGAATATGAAAGAGATTTACACATGCATAAACAGCGTAACAAAAAATGCAGGTAAGGCAAAATCCTATATTATGATTGCCCCTAACGCTTCTTATGTTCTTGAGGATAAACTTCCTTTCGGGGCGGAAAACACGGATCAGAAACAGCAGATTCAAAAAATTTATTCTTCTTTAAACGGTGTTAAAGGCGTTGATGCGCTCGGTGCGCTTATGCAATATGATAATAAAGAGGAACTGTATTACAGAACTGACCATCACTGGACAACCGCTGCAGCTGAAATATCGTTTAGAGCGCTTGCAAAAGCGATGGACCTTGACACTTCAAAAACAAAGTTTACAACTTATGCCGTTACAGATTCGTTTGAGGGCACGCTGGCTTCATCCTCAGGCGTTCACAGTGCACAGGACGTTATCTACATAACGTATCCCGCATCAGAAAAATATGTTGTTGAATACGTTTCGGAAAAAGTGAAAAAACCATCTGTTTTTGATGAAAGCAAGCTTAACGAAAAAAATAAATATGAGGTTTTTTTCGGAGGTAATTTTGCACAGATAGATATTGAAACCAGCCATGTTGAAAGCTCAAAAAAGCTGCTTGTGATTAAAGATTCGTATGCCAATGCACTGCTTCCGATGCTAATTCCGTATTTTAAAGAAATCGTCATTGTCGATCCGCGATATTATATCGGTGATGTGAACGAACTGATTAAAAATGAAGCGTTCAGCGATATTTTGTGGCTCTATAACTGCAGTACGTTTTTAGGAGACACTTCCATTTCGAAGGTATGCGGCTGACTGCCATGAAAAACGGCCGTTTTCCT
Organism: uncultured Eubacteriales bacterium; assembly: GCA_964623515.1. Lineage (GTDB taxonomy): Bacteria > Bacillota > Clostridia > Oscillospirales > Acutalibacteraceae > RUG714. The sequence continues at coordinate 11,865 of CAZURV010000012.1, forward strand.
TCAAGAGTATTGATGGGATTTTATACTAAAGAGGTAAAAGGAATGAGAAAAAAGAAAAAGATAATCCTGATTGTATCGGTGATTTTAGCGGCTGTGATAGTGTTGGGAGGCATCGGGTTGTATTTCCTTCACAGGGCGGATTATTTCTGTCAGTATGCGCCGCAGATTTCATTGAGCGAGATAAAAAACGGAGAAAAAATCACCCTTATCGCGCACAGAGGTTATTCCGCAAAAGCACCTGAAAACTCTCTTTCTGCTTATAAATGCGCAGCTGAAGCAGGGTATGAATATGCTGAAACTGACGTCCGCTATACTGCCGATGGAGAGTGGGTAATCACACATGACAATTCTCTGAAGCGTATGACAGGATTCAAAGGCAATGTGGAAGAGATGACTGTTGAAGAGATTAAAAAGCACAGAATAACCAAAGGCGCAAACGTTGATAAATATAACAGCGAGTATACGCCGACGTTAGGCGAATTTCTTGATGTTTGCCAAGAATACGGCGTAAAGCCGGTTATTGAAATCAAGGTAAGCGAAGACATAAAGAGCAGAGCGGCATACGGCAAAATCCTTGATGCGCTTGCGGCAAGAGATATGATTAAAGATGCTGTAATTATCAGCTTTGATTCAGACGTTCTTACTTTGCTCAGAGGTATAAATCCGTATATATATATGATGTATCTGAGCCATGAATTTAATGAAGAAGTTATGAATACGGCGGAAAAAATCGAAAACTGCGGCCTCGCTATTCAGTATAAGAGCCTGCTTGACAATAAAGACTTTTTGATTTCCGCTATAGAACAGGGATATAAAATTAACGCATGGACCGTCGACAGCGAAGATGTAGCAAACGAACTTGCAACTTACGGAGTCCAAATGATTACTACAAACGGCATATATCCCGGAAAATGATTCAATTGCAGACCTGCTGATTTTTATTGGCAGGTTTATTTTTTTATAACTTAGATAACGATGCTTAGATAATGATGTCTTCGCCTTCAGGAGGCGGACTCTATTTTTAAAATCAAAGGAAAATAAAACTTTCGGATAATCGCGTTGCCTTTTTCGCTTTAAATAACGGGACAAGCCCTTTTGAAAAAATCAAAGTTTGTCAAGATTCTGTCGCTCTTTTGCGGAATGTTTTCCGAATGTGAAAAATACTTACCGATTTTTGTCGTCCTTAATATAAAACTTGATATTGGTTTTACATAATGCTAAAATATTATATGTATAATTAAATATTTGAAAATATTCAGTTTTTATGGCGCGCTGAGGTTTTTCAGCAAAAAAAATAAAATTTGCGCCGAAAATTTAAGGACAGGCTATACTTTGATTTAATGCCCTTTTTCGGAGAAATGTGATGAACAGAAAGAAAAATAAAAAGAAAATCCTCATAATTGCTTTGTCGTTGGCCGCAGTTCTGATTGTTGTCCTTGTTATCGGGTTAAGCGTAACTTCCGGTAGCGAGCAGACTGTTGTGAAAGTGCAATCCGTAAGTACGGTCTGCGCAACGGGAAGCATTTCAGGCGTAAGCAATGTTTATGCCGGTGTGGTTCAGAGTCAGGAGACTGTCCACGTGAATGCCGATTCCTCTTATAAGATTGACAAAACATATGTTTCTGAGGGCGATACGGTAAAAAAGGGAGATAATCTTTTTACATATGATTTATCCGAAAACAGTATTGATTTGCGCCGCGCAAAACTGGAGCTTGAAAAACTGAACACAAATACGCAGACGATAAACGAGCAGATTGCACAGCTTATCGAGCAGAGAGACGAAGCGAGCGAATCTCAAAAATATGATTTGACAACACAGCTTCTTGAAGCACAGTCAAATCTGAAACAGAATCAGTATGATATTGAAGAAAAACAGCTTGAAATAGATAATCTTGAGGAAACGGCGGCTAACGCAACGGTAAAAGCGCCTATTTCCGGTATTATAACAGCCGTCGGCAGTCTCAACTCGAATTCGCAGTCAGAGGCTTATATTTCAATTCTTGCCACCGGCGATTATCGGATTGAAGGAACGATAAATGAGCAGAATATCGATGAGATAAAAGCGGGCGATAAAATGTCTGTTCATTCAAGAAACGGAGAGGAAGTCTGGTACGGAACCGTGTCGGAAATAGATACGGAGAATCCCGTTGAACAAAACGGCAGTTCGGTGTCTGAATCTTCCAATTATAATTTTTATATAGCACTGGACAGCGCAAAAGGGCTTATGCTCGGTCAGCATGTTTATTGTGAAAAGGATTTAGGGTTGAGCAAGGATGGTAAAATTCAGCTCCCTGTTTATTATATTGTGAATGCAGATTCGAAAAAACCTTACGTGTGGGTTCAGGAAAACGGTAAAATAGCCAAACGTTATGTGACCCTTGGCAGTAAAGATGAATCCACAAACTGTTATGTTATTGAAAGCGGTATATCGCTCAAAGATTATATTGCATATCCGGATAGCAGCGTTAAAGCCGGAAGAAACACAGAGGTTGCAGAGTAATGCTCATAGAAGTAAAGCATATTTATAAGGAATATTATCATGATAAGCTGGCGGTGCCTGTGCTGAAAGACGTTTCTTTCAGTGTTGAAGCGGGAGAATACCTTGCGGTTATGGGTCCTTCCGGTTCGGGCAAATCGACTTTGATGAATATTCTCGGACTGCTTGACGTTCAAACCAAGGGCGATTATGAGCTGGACGGAGAAAATACGCTTTTGCTCAACGAAAAACAGCTTGCACATCTGCGAAACACAAAAATAGGATTTGTTTTTCAGCGTTTCCATCTTCTCCCGAATGAAACGGCGCTTAACAATGTGATTCTGCCGTTGAATTACAGTGGTGTTCCGTCTAAACGGCGAAAAGCTGCGGCTGAAAAAGCGCTTGAAAAAGTCGGCTTGTCTGATAGACTGAATTTCAAACCGAATCAGCTTTCCGGCGGTCAGTGCCAGAGAGCGGCGATTGCGCGCGCAATCGTTACCAATCCACAGATTATTCTCGCTGATGAACCAACAGGCGCTTTGGATACCGAAAGCGGAAATCAGATTCTGGAAATTTTTCGCGAACTTAACAGCGAAGGCGTAACAGTGATTATGATAACGCACGAAAAAGACGTTGCCTTGTGTGCGGACAGAATCCTTTATTTAAGGGATGGGGTGCTTTCCTGCAAGGAGGCGCATCATGAGTAAAAAGCGTACGGTAATTATATCTGTTGTATTTGCGCTTCTCATCGCTCTGTTTGTCGTTATTCTGATTTTGATTAACGGAGCGGATGCCGCGCAAGCAAATGTTTACAGTGTGGAAGACCTTGTAATGGACAGCACGAGCGAAGCCTCGGTTACAAACGGCAAGGTGACTGACAGTATGACGCAAAGCGTAAGTATTGATGCGGATGAAAAAATAGCTGAAATTTATGTTAAAAAAGGCAGTAAAGTCAATGTCGGCGATCCGCTTTTAAAATATGATACGCGTGATATTGAAATCGAGATAAAAAACCGTCGTCTTGCGGTGTCGAACGCCGAACTGGATCTTTTAAAAGCGCGCAACGAGCTGGAAAAACTAAAAAATACCGAACCTGTGGAAGAAACCGAAAAGAGTGTGGAAGATTCGGATAATGAAAAAACTCTGAATGAAATTGTGAACGGACTTATGACACCGTATAAGGGAAACGGTACAAAAGATAATCCGTTTGTTTTTCTTGTTTCGCAGGGGGCGGAAATCAGCGCAAATTATATTGAGTCACGTTGTATAATCCGCACTGCGGATCGATATGAAATTCTTGAATATCGTGAAAATAATAAATTCGCGGGTGTGTTAATTTATGCCGTTGAACTTCGGTTTAAAAAAGACGGCACGTTTGATTTTAATCTCAGCCAAACGGAGGACGGTTTCGGCGTTACAGCGGATAGTGAGGAATATACGTCAAGTCAGCTTTCTTACAAAATCAGTGAAAAGCAGCTTGAAATCGAGAATCTCATTATTGAAAAGGCACTGGCGGTCAACGAGTATGAAAGAAGCTGTGCAAAGCGAAACAATGCGGTCGTTTATGCTTCCGTTTCAGGTACGGTGAAAAATATTGTGAGTGAGCAGACTGCAAAAAATACGGGCAAAAATTTAATTGATATTGTCGGGAAATCCGGCTGGTTTGTTCAGGGGTATATCAGTGAGCTTCAGCTTGATAAAGTGCAAATCGGCAACAAAGTGATTGTCAGCGGGGCAACAAACAATGTGAAATGCAGCGGAGAGATTGTCAACATTTCCAAATATCCTTCGGCAGATGGAGGAACAAGCGGTACGGGTAATTCCAACGTATCGTATTATCCGTTTACCGTTGAAGTGGACTCAGCGGAAAAATTGAATGTCGGCGATGAAATCCATGTGAATATAGATGAAAATGCAGAAACAACGAGATATATTCTGAAAAGTTTCGTGCGCGAGGAAAATGGCGAGCATTATGTTTTGGCACGGAGTTCGGCAACAGGACTTCTTGAAAAGCGTGTTGTTGAAACAGGCGCGACGCTTTATGGTGAATATATTGAAGTGAAAAATGGCGTTTCCGATAATGATTGGCTTGCATTTCCTTACGGAAAATCGGCTAAAACAGGTGCGCAAACAAATAAATCCAATCAGCAGGAACTGTTTGGAGAAATGTATTAGGAGGAGCAGATTTGGGTAATATTAAACTTGCACTCCGCGGAATCTGGTCTCATAAACTGCGATCCATTTTAACCATGCTTGGAATTATAATCGGCATAGCTTCCATCATCGCCATAGTAGCAACGATTAACGGCACAAGTCGTCAGATTAAGCAGAATCTTATAGGAGACGGTTCCAATACGGTTGACGTTGCGCTGTATGAAGACAATTATCAGATGGATTTTTCCGTTCAGGAGGCGCCTGACGGCGTAAGGCTGTTAAAAGAAAGCTTGATTGAAAAAATAGAAGCGCTTGAGGAAGTGGAATCGGCTTCGGCTTATCATATGCGCAGCACATACAATAATCTTTATTATCTGAATAATTCGCTTTCGGGCGGAACTGTTATCGGCGCGGACGATAAATATCTGAGCGTGAACGGTTATGAAATTGCTTCAGGCAGGAATTTTTCGGAAAACGATTATGCCACAAATAAAAAAGTTGCAATAATTGATGATAAAACAGCCGAGAATATTTTTGAAAGTGAAGAACCGGTCGGAAAGGTTATCGAGATTGAAAACGAACCGTTCACGGTTATAGGCGTTGCCGAAAAAAGAAGCGATTTTATGCCGGAAATCAATACGATAAGCGATTATTACACTTATGTTTCTGATTACAGTAGCGGAATTGTCGTGATTCCCGATACGGTTTGGCCTGTGATTTACAGGTTTGACGAACCGCAGTTTGTTTCGCTGAAAGCCGTGGATACCGATAGTATGACCGAAGCAGGGAAAAAAGCTGCAGACATTCTTAATGATGAATATTCACTTGATGGGAAAACCGTGTATAAGGGAAGCAGTGTGATGGAGCAGGCAAAGGAGCTTGAAGCCGTAAGCAGGAGTACAAATAACCAGTTGATATGGATTGCCGCTATATCTTTGCTTGTAGGCGGCATAGGTGTGGTAAACATTATGCTTGTCTCCGTAACGGAAAGAACATCTGAGATCGGCTTGAAGAAAGCGCTCGGGGCGGTAAAATCAAAAATACTCATTCAGTTTTTGGCAGAGGCGTCCGTACTGACTGCTTTAGGAGGAATTTTGGGCGTTGGCGCAGGAATTGTTCTTGCGTATATTATAGGTAAAGTATCATCCGTACCGATTGCCATCAGCGCATGGAGTGTGATTTTGGCAGTGGGCGTATCGGTTGTGATTGGTCTTGTTTTCGGACTATTGCCCGCCGTTAAAGCTAGTAGGATGAATCCCATTGTGGCGTTGCAGAGAGAATAAAATCGGCAGGAGGAGCCGTTAAATATGAGGGATAAGAAAAAGATAACATCCGTTTTGTTGATTCTGCTGGTCTTTTTGGTGACAATCGGCGGATCCATAGCAATTATATACTTTTTTAAACCCGATAACGAAAGTTCTTTAACAAATAATCAGGATTTTTCGCCGGAGGAAATGTATTCAAGCGTTGAATCGGATAATGTAATCGGCAGAGATGAATATAGCCTCGGAACATATCTAGGGGAAGTCAATTCGGCGGAGGAACCCGTCATCAACGGCGAGCCCGGCGATAAAACCGACATCTATGATTCAGCAGTCGTCAATTATCAAAAGAACGGAAACGGGGAATATATCGCCGTTTGGGCGCAGATACGCGATGATTCCATTCCCTTGCCGCGCGGCATATTGATAGGCGACACATATTCCGATATATTGAAGAAGTATCCTGTAAGTGATGCGCAGGATAACGCATATAAGCCTTTCAAAGAAGATGCGCCTTCGCTTCAATACAAACAAATTTACGGTGAATATCAGGTCAGCTCGTCTTATGCCGTAGAAGTTTGGGATATGAACAATACAGAAAGTACGACTCCCATTCAGCTGATTTATGCCGATGAGGAAACAAGTATTATTTATCATATTGAACTCGGCAGGCTTGTGGTTGTGGAATATATCGGTTAAACCAAATAGAGAAAGAAGACTGACAGGATGCCTTTTTGCGATATATTTCGCTGAAAATGCTCTTCAAGCGTCAGTTTAACTGCACTTTTTCCTTTGCTTTTCATCCATGTAATTCTTTCAGGTGCAGGGAAGTTTTGTAAGGGAAAATTTTTCTTAGGCGCAGTTTAAAAATGCAGAAATGCTGTCATATTTCAAGGCTTTTAAACGAGTATAATGATTTAAAAAGCCTTCTTCTTATCTCCTCTATCTGATTTAACGCATAAGCGATACCTTAATGAATAAAACAGATTGCGGTGAATCACAGTGAAAAAAATATATGTTGTTTTGATATGTGCGTTTGCAATACTGCTTATTTTTACCGGCTGTTCGTCTCCGGCTGTACTTAAAAGCGGTATATTCACATCTGAATATAAAGATTTTTTAAAGAATATTCAGAAAGAGAATCCTGTTTCCGTTTCATATGAAGAATACTTAAAGAACGACGGATTTGATAAAAACAAGCTTATTAAAGATATAAACAAGGATCGCCTGAAACAGCTTTCGGACGCCCTTGCCAATTTGAAGATAAGCGAGGAAGCGCCTGATGCGTCAAATTTTTCCGTAAAGTATTATTGCTTTACTGATTCTGAAGGCAGGGAATTCGTTTTTGAATTTTACGGACAGTATCTGAAATACGGCAATACATATTATAAAGTAGATAATTATTATGAATTTACGAATATTGCATTGTCTAACACGGTTTCGGAAAATGTTGTTCTTGCACTTGACTGCGTTTATTACGGAAGTCCGGAGGATAATAACAGGATATATGCAGGCGCGAGGAAAATAACGAAAGATGCAAAAGGAAAAGAGACTGCGGGGAAATTTCAGGATTATCCTCTTGCAGATGAAATTAAAATTAAAGCGCCGACAGATAAGCAGAGAAAACTTATTAAAACGGTTTCAGCCGCTGATTTTTGCAAAAGCTTTCAGTCGCTGAAAGGCGAGGAAAACGAGAAATACTATTTCAAGGCCTTCATGAAAGACAACGTAATATACTCCCTTGAATATATATCGGGATAAAATAAAATGTAAAAAAAACAGCTTTAAAAACACGAAAGTTTTTACAGCTGTTTTTTATCTGTATTTTTTCTTTTCATTTTTCCTGTATTTTCGAACTTTGCTTCTTAAATATGCAAAGGTTTCTGTTTCACCCTTTTCCGCAAGCATTTTTAAAAGGTCCTCAATTTCATCAGAGGTTACAGGATGTATGTCGCGTACGTCTTTGCTTTTCATAAAATAACGGAGCGCGTAATCATCCTCGTAATTTTCTCCTCCGTAAATTTTGCTTGCGGCAACTCTGTCGCAGAACATTTCAACAACATACTTATAAGGCATTTGTACGGCTTCAACCGTTTTTGTTTTCGGATTAACATCTCGCCAGTATTCAAAATGATGTTTATTTCTGCCTTTGTGGTGAAGCCATGCGTCGGAATATCCGAATAATTCGCGTTCCAGTTCATTCGGACTGCGCGTTCCCTGATAAAATTTGGCTCCCGGAATAAATTCAGCCGGGGAATATTTTGATAAATCATGGCGCAGTCCCTGAAAGCCTATGCCCGCGCGAAAACAGTTTTTGATAACTTCGTGCCTGTGCCTTGTTATCGTTTTAAAATGTTTGATAGGGTGCATGATATACCTCCGGCTTTTTCAGCTTAAAAAATAAACCCGGGATACTCCGGGTCATTTTTGTTTTATGCATTCGCTTTCTTGGCAAGTGCGGACTTTTTATTAGCTGCATTGTTTTTATGAATAAGTCCTTTTGAAGCAGCCTGATCAATCATTTTAATTGTTGTTTTAACAACTTCCTGTTTATCTTCGCTGTTATTCTGAATAGCCGCATTGGCCTTTTTAATCTGAGTTTTAAGCGCTGATTTCTTATCCTTGTTGCGAGCAGCCTTTTTTTCACTCACTATAACTCTTTTTTTTGCAGATTTAATATTCGGCATTTCCACACCTCCTCAATCCTATTTGTTAAAATGCTTAATAATAATAGCATTACTTTATGAAAAAAGCAAGCATTTTTTTAATTTTGCGTATTATTTTTATCATCCGGGAAAACTTAAAAATAAAGAGGTGGCGGAATATGCATTTCAGAACCGATCTCGCACTTGAAATAAAAGAAACTCTGCACGGTGATTCAAACGGCATAAAGAGTGAATCGGAAATTGAAAACGACGTTCATGTTTCAACGATAACTGTTGAGAATGAAAACGGAGAAAAGCTTATCGGAAAGCCGATAGGAAAATATATAACTCTTACGTTTCCGTCAATTTCGGATGACGTTTCTCCCGCCGGGGAAAGAGCGAATATGATTGCAAAATATCTGCGCGGATTTTTGCCCGACGGGCTTATACTTGTTGCAGGACTCGGCAATACCGAGATTACACCGGATGCACTCGGACCTTATACTGCCGCGAGAGTTCTTGCCACAAGACATATAAATGATGAAATAAAAAGAGCTTCGGGTCTTGATCGTTTAAATCCCGTTGCGGTCATATCACCCGGCGTGCTTGGGAAAACAGGAATTGAAACGTTTGAGATTATAAAAGGTGTTGTGGATTCTATAAATCCAAGCGCCGTGCTGGCGCTGGACGCCTTTGCTTCAAAGAGTTTATCCAGGCTCGGAACAACTGTTCAGATTGCCAGCAGCGGTATTTCTCCCGGTTCGGGAGTTAAGAACAAAAGGAAAGAACTCAGTGCCAAATCTCTCGGTGTTCCCGTGATTTCTCTCGGCGTTCCCACAGTTGTCGACGGCACAACGCTTGCCGCTGAACTTATGGAGGATAAAAGTGATTCTGCATTGGAAAAAGTGCGTCCGGAAGGCAGGGATATGTTTGTTACCCCGCGTGAAATTGATTTAATCATTTCGCGTTCGTCCAGATTTTTGTCGCTTGCAGTAAATCTTGCGCTTCAGCCGGAATATTCGGCTGAGGAAATTGAAAGCCTCGTCGTCTGATTTGTACGAATAAAATATTTTTTCCGGTCATATAAATTCATCAGAATGAATGAAAGGACTTGAATCATGGTTAGTTAAAACCATAGGGGAAAATATGAAAAAAACGGACAAATTGTTCATAGCCACCATAGCACTGATTTTGCTTTTATGCGCAGTGCGGTTCGCAACGGATTGGGCAGATATGTCTGCCTCCGCTTTGCAGGTTTTACTGAAAACAGAAATATATTCCGGTCAGAAAAGTTTTGTTTATAATCATTTTACGGTACAGGGCTTGCTTGCAAAGCAAATATCTGCTCCCGATCCTCCTGAAAAAGAAACGACTGACCAACCGCTGACACAGACGGACAGCGATATTAAAAAACTTATGCAGATTGAAACAAACGCCTTGCCCAATAAGGAGAAAGCAGGTTCGATTATTGAGAGAACTTTTGTTAATGTTTCAAATCAGGTACAGTACGGCAACGTGAAGGTACAGAACCGAACTCTGCAAAAAGTGAATATTAAGTCTGCTTTGGAGACGGGAGCAAAACTTACCATAACAGATAAAAGTAAGCCGTCTGTTTTGATTTATCATACACATACAACCGAGAGTTACGTTATACTGGATAACGGATGGTATCCGAAAGGTATGCTTACATGCGTTGACGATAAAAGCAGAAATATGGTTCGGGTAGGAGATGCAATCTGCGAGAGGCTCGAGGCAGCGGGTTTCACTGTTATTCATGATACGGATATTCACGATACGGATTACACCAATGCTTACAAAAATTCAGGGAAGAAAATGGATGAGATACTGAAAAAATACCCCGAGATTGATGTTACGATAGATATTCACCGAGACAGTATCGGTGCGGAAAAGAAGAACGACAGAACCGCCGCAGTAGCTGAAATCAGCGGCAAAAAAGCGGCTCAGTTAATGATTATAACCGGATGTGAAGAAGGTGATGTTACAGACTTTCCGAATTGGAAAGATAATTTTAATTTCACGATTGGTCTTCAGAAACAACTTGAAGATATGTATCCGGGAATAACAAGACCTGTATTTTTCAGCGAACGGCGCTATAATATGTATAAAACCCGCAACAGTATCCTAATAGAAGTAGGTTCAGACGGAAATACGCTGGATCAGGCAGTTTACAGCGGAAAGCTTCTGGGTACTGCGCTCGGCGAATACCTTGAAAAATACACGGTAAAATAGTTTACATATTTATATGATTCTGCTATAATTTATTGTATTATGGCGCTTAAAGATAAAGTATTTGAAAAACTGAATCATGCATTCGGGCATTTTATTTCCGGGCAGACGCTTGCAGAAGATTTCGGTGTTTCAAGAAACGCCGTGTGGAAAGCGGTGAAGGCTTTGGAACAGGATGGCGTTGATGTTGAATCGGTTCATAACAGGGGATACCGTTTAAATCCGAATGCACTTGTAAAAAGCAGAATAGAAAGTGTTATTCCCGATGGTATCAAGCTATTTCTAATGCGGCGAACAGACAGTACAAATTCCGAAGCAAAGCGTTTGCTTGCAGGCGGATTCTGCGGAACAGGGCTTGTAGTGGCTGATGAGCAGACGGGCGGCAGAGGAAGGCTCGGCAGAAGTTTTTACAGTCCTCCCGGGAGCGGTGTATATATGAGCCTTATCATCAAACCGGGCTTCGGAATCAGCGATGCTGTTTTTATTACAACGGCGGCGTCTGTTGCCGTTGTCAGGGCAATTGAAAAGCTAACCGATAAAAAGCCGCAGATTAAATGGGTAAACGATATATATATCCATGATAAAAAGGTATGCGGTATTTTGACGGAAGCCGTAACCGATTTTGAGTCCGGTTCGGTTGAAAGCGTGGTGATAGGCATAGGAATCAATCTTTATTCTGAAGCTATTCCCGATGAAATTAAAAATATTGCTGCGGGGCTTGATGATGAGAGTGTGAACCGTACGGAGCTTATCGGCGCGGTTATAACTGAATTGTCGGTGGTTTTATCTGATTTAAAACATGCGGATTTCATGGAAGAATATCGGGAACATTCGCTTGTAACAGGCAAAAAAATAACATATACGCACGGCAGTATGTCCGGCGAGGGTATCGTTACGGGTATAGATGATTTCGGCGGACTGACAGTCGAAACGGAGCATGGGGAAATAACCCTGCGAAGCGGTGAAATAAGCGTAAGGTTAGGAATGGATCGTTAAACGCTCCGATGCCTTACTTATCTCAGAATAATGTTTTGCATATCTATTGCGTGATTAAAAAATCTGAGAATATGAATTGTGCTTTTATCCATTTAACAATCCGGCAGGGGATAAACCTGTATTTTTTAAATTTGAGGTGATTTTTATGAATTATGATATAACGGTCATCGGAAGCTGTACCGCAGGGCTTTATTTCGCCGCAAGAATGGCAAAGCAGGGATATAAAGTGCTTGTTGTGGATAAATTGAAAGAAGAGGAACTGGGGAAAAGGCTTGATATATTCCATCTCGATGAAACGTCATTTGATATTTACGGAACGCCGAAACCGAATCCGGGTGATGAAGATTATGTTCATCAGTTTGATTATTCTGCGTCGAGGTCTGCGCTGGGGAATTGGGAAAAACATCATGAACATACGGTTTATGTTATGAAGCTTCCGCTTTATATTAAGCGGATGATAGCCTGGGCAAAAGAAATCGGTGTAGATTTTATGTTTGAAACCTCGTTTGAAGATTTTATATATCATGAAAACGGCAGAATAAACGGAGCAAAACTTGTAACAGCAGACGGTAAATTAACTGTGCATTCGAGGCTTGTTGCGGACTGTTCCGGTACGGCGTCTGCGGCGAGGAGAAAGCTTCCGGAATCCTATGAATGTGAGAATTTCGAAATTACGGATAAGGATAAGTTTTATGTTGCAATAAAGTATATTCATTTTAATAATCCGAGACCGCGTGTTCAGCATACTATTTCTTGGCCTTATTATAAAGTTTGGATTGCCCCATGCGAGGACGAGCATGGCGCCATACTCGGTGTGGGCGCAAATATATCTTTTGAATACGGTGAAAAATGCCTTTCAAAATTTTTGGAAAATATAAATATTCCCGATTACGAGGTTGTTCGTGAAGAAAAAGGCATAACGCCTTACAGAAGACCTCCGTATTCATTCGTTGCAGACGGTTTTGTTGCTCTCGGAGACAGTGCATGCCTCACAAAGCCCAGCAACGGTGAGGGAATAACCGCGCAGTGGTTTCTTGTAAACATAGCCGCTGAGGAAATAGGAAAAGCTATGGCTGACGGAAAATATCCTTACGCCAAAGACATTTGGCAGATTAATGTGCGCTATCAGAAAAGCCAGGGCGCGGAATTTGCGGAACTGCTTGCAACTCTTACAGGTGCTGTTGACTGTTCAAGGCAGGAAAATGATTATGAATTTAAACATAACATAATATTTAAGGATAATCTTAAAAACAGCGTTCCCGATAAATCCAAAGAAAAACGTCAGCTTATAGCAGGGCTTCTCAAAGGTTTGGCATGCGGAAAAATCAGGCCCAAAACTATAAAAAAGCTTATCCATTATTCCGGTATAGCAGGAAATATAAAGCATCATTATCTTGATTTCCCGGAAAATATTAACGGCTTTGAGCAGTGGAAACAGCGGGCAGACGAGCTTTGGCTTCAGGCAGGCTCTATGTCTGATGTTGTTTATGACAAGGGCTACTATCTGAATAACTTGGATTGATTTCGAAGTATATTTTTCAGTCCGGTAATATGCCGAACAGGATGAATTACAGAAGACATCAGAAGCTGAAAGAACGTAAAAATAAAACAGCAGGGAAACATGACGAAATGTCCTGTTTGCGGCTCTGCTAATGCAGGGAAAATAGCAACACTTAATATTTGGAGGATTTTTAATAATGAATAACGAAAATATAATTTTAAAAATACTTAATGTTATAGGAATTGCTACGATAGCTGTGGGTATTATATGCTCACTCATATTAGGGATCAGTGCTGATGAAATTACAATTACTATTGGTGGAATTATAGGTAGCAGTATTTCCGGTATGTTTTTTATAGGATTTAGTGAAGTTATAAACCTGTTGCAACAAGTGTTGATAATCAGTCAAGAATAATCAGAGAAATCAAGGAAAACCCGGCAATAGCAGTCAATACTATTCAACGGAAAAAAGATTCAGCTGTATCTAAGGCACAAGTACTGAATGAAAGTTTTGATGAATCGGCGGATTCAAGTCAAAATGATATTTTCAATTATGTCAAAAATGCGGCAAAATTTACAAATGATCTCTTTTCATCAGAAAACTATGATCGTAATAAAACAATAAAGTATCACGATACGAACAATGATTGGGATGTAGATTGTTTTTATATGAAATCAGATACTATCAAAACATGGGATGATTTTTGTAAGTCGGGTCAAGACAGATACACAGCTAACGCTATAAACGATTACTTTACACAAGATTGTACTCTTCCACATGTAGACGGAGAAGACGGACTATATGTGTATTTTGATGGTCTGGGTTGTGCTACACAATATATTTATTTTGTATATGAAAAAATCAGCGAAAGTGAATACAAAATTACAGAATATGATTACGCTTTTATTAGTTCCGATGAACCTTATGAAAAAGAGTTTAAACTAATAAACAAGAATGGGCAATGGCTGTTGGATAAAGTGTTGTCTTATGAGGTGTATTCTTTTCTTGAAAGCAAATATGTAATTAACAAAACGGATGTTGATAATTACAACAAATTCGACCAAATGTATTTATATTCCAAACTGCTTGGCGACGCACATGACAAGTTTGCTTTTGAAGAGTATTGTGATTATTACTTGTTTGATATGAACAATGATGGTGTACAAGAACTAATAATTCACACCGGAACATGTGAGCAGGATAGAACATATACATTCTACACATATAAAAAAGGAGAAACAATAAAATTAGGAGAAGCTAACGGTTGGCATTCTGGACTTGAAGAAAGTAAAGATGGTAATATTGCAATTTATAGTGGAGGTCAAGGTTATTATAGCTGTTTTGAGTATGCAATAGAAGGCGACTCTCTTAAAGAAACGGTTATTGCTCAAAACGCAGAGCTTACCGATTCGGCTCAAAGAGAAATGGCTAAAAAATACACAGGTATAATTATGACAGAAATTTCAGAGGTAGATATTGAGTCGCTTCACCAAAGTTTAGTAGGTTAGTTCAGTACTTAACTGAAGCCCAACCATAGATTATTAAAATTTTACATTTTTGGTTTGGTACAAATAAAATAAAGGACGGCACAATAAAAATGAATAAACAAATGTATTGTGAATGTTGAAATATCGAGATGAGTTGGTATGGTTAGTGTTAATTCAAAATTGACGAGCAATCCTACTTTAAGACGAACCAACAGAATAAATATTATTTATTCTTCGCTTGCAATTGAGCAAAATACTTTACTTTACCATCAATCCAACAGCAACCATACTTTCAAGTGTTGTTGCCAAATAAAAAGGATTTACTATTAAATGGAAGAAACATGCAACACAGACAACAGGTTATCAGATACAGTACAGCACAAGCAACAAATTTACAAATGCAAAGATTGTACAAGTATCAGAGAATATGATAACATCGAAAACGATTTCAAATCTTAACGCAAAAACAAAGTATTATGTTCGTATTCGCACTTACAAAACAGTTCGAGTAAACGGTAAATCGGCACATAGTTGTGAATGCGGTTTTAATTTTAATTGATGTAATAAGTATGGATGGCAAAATACACTTGTTTAGATTCAAACCGGAAATATTTTATTGACGAAATGGATTTTGCGTGTTATTATATTACATATTATTTAGGCAGAGATAAGGCGAGTATGCATAATCCTGATTTCAGAGAGCCGCCGGCAGGTGAAAGGCGGTATCGGTTTTTGCAGAAAAACACCTTGGAGTCCCCGAAAGAAAGCGCAGGCAAGTAGAATCGGGCGTGATGGAGCGTTAATCCTTAAAAGAGAGCCCGTAGCGGGCTAATTCGGGTGGTACCGCGGATTTCATGATTCGTCCCTTGTATGCAGTGCATACAGGGGATTTTATTTTTGAAAAGGGAGAAACAGCAATGAAGATTACCGAAGAACTTGTTCAGTATATTGCAGAACTTTCCAGAATAAGGCTTGATGCGAAAAGCACGGAAAAAATGCGTTCCGAGCTTAGTGCAATAGTTGATTATATGGAAATCCTCAACGAGGTTGATACTGCGGAAACAGAGGCTCTTTCACACGTGTTCCCCGTTACAAACGTTATGAGGGATGATGAGGTTAAACCGTCTTATAAAAAAGCGGAGCTTACGGCGAACGCTCCCGTAACTGAAGACGGCGGATTTGTTGTTCCCAAAACTGTTGAATAAGCCGGGGGAAATTATCAACGTCGGTTTATGCCGGCTTAAGGAGTTACAATATGAATATTTGTGATATGACGGCTCTTGAAATCGGAGCCGCAATAAAAAAGAGAGCGTTTACGGCGCCGGAAGCGGCGGAAGCTGTGCTTGACGCTATTGAAAAAAAAGATGAAATTCTCAATGCCTATATAACCGTTGAAGACAGAGTAAGTTTGCTGAAAAGGGCAGAAGAAGTTCAGAAAATGATTGACGGCGGCGGGCTTAAAGATGAACCTCTTGCAGGCGTTCCGGTTTCCATAAAAGATAATATATGCACAAAGGGCTTAAAAACAAGCTGTGCTTCCAAAATACTCGGAGATTTTAAACCTCCTTATCATGCAACCGTTATTGAAAAGCTTAACAATGCGGGAGCCGTTGTCATCGGGAAGCTTAATATGGATGAATTTGCTATGGGTTCCACTTCCGAAACATCTTACTACGGCGTTACAAAAAATCCGTGGGATGCAAATAAAGTCCCGGGCGGTTCTTCGGGCGGCGCGGCGTCTGCAGTCGGAGGAAATGAGGCAGTATATGCGCTTGGTTCGGATACAGGCGGTTCAATACGTCAGCCGGCGGCATACTGCGGCGTTACAGGACTTAAACCGACTTACGGCACGGTGTCAAGATTCGGGTTGATTGCATATGCGTCGTCGCTTGACCAGATAGGTCCTGTTGCAAAAGACGTTGCCGATTGCGCGGCGGTTATGGACGTAATATGCGGCAAGGATGATTATGACGGCACATCTCTGCAAATCGATAAACCTGATTATCTTAAAAATTTAAGCGCGGATATAAAGGCAATGAAAATAGCGTTGCCAAAAGAATGTTTTAACAACGGCGGTCTTGATAAAGACGTTAAAAACAGCGTTCTGCAAATGGCAGATAAGCTGAAGGAACTCGGAGCGGTTGTTGAAGAGATAGAACTTCCGTTTATAGATTACGTGATTCCGGCTTATTATATCATTGCCTGCGCCGAAGCTTCATCAAATCTTTCAAGGTTTGACGGCGTTAAATACGGTTTCCGTTCGGAGAATTTTGAAGGTATAACCGATATGTATAATGCCACAAGAAGCGAGGGCTTCGGAGACGAGGTAAAGAAAAGAATACTTCTCGGCACGTTTGTTCTTTCATCGGGATATTATGACGCTTACTATAAAAAAGCGCTGCAGGTTAAAGCGATAATCAAAAAAAAGTTTGACGAAGTATTCGAAAAATATGATGCGATTCTTTCACCTGTAGCTCCTTCAACCGCTCCTGAAATCGGTAGCAGTCTTTCCGATCCGTTAAAGATGTATCTTTCGGATATATTTACGGTTTCGGCAAATATAGCAGGACTTCCCGGAATGTCTGTTCCGTGCGGTTTTGATAAATCGGGTATGCCTGTCGGAGCACAAATACTCGGTCAGCGGTTGAATGAACAAAAAATAATGAACATAGGATATGCATATCAGCATGCAACCGATTTTCACAAAAAACGTGCGGAGGTAAAATAAATGGCTTGGGAAACCGTAATGGGGCTGGAAGTTCATGTTGAACTTGCCACAAAAACTAAAATTTTCTGCTCCTGCACAACCGAATTTGGCGGGGAAGCAAACACACACTGTTGCCCGGTATGTACAGGTATGCCGGGAACACTTCCCGTTTTGAATAAAAAAGTGCTTGAATACGCGGTTAAAGCAGGGATTGCGCTCGGATGCGAAATTACGCGCTATAATAAATTTGACCGAAAGAATTATTTTTATCCCGATTTGCCCAAAGCTTATCAGATTTCACAGCTTTATCTTCCGTTTGCACAGAACGGTTGTGTTGATATAACCACACGGAGTGGAAAAAAGGCTTCTGTGCGTATTCATGAAATTCATATGGAGGAGGATGCGGGAAAACTTGTTCATTCACCATGGGGAGACGTAACCTATCCGGACTATAACCGTTGCGGAGTTCCGCTTATAGAGATTGTTTCCGAACCGGATTTCCGCAATGCCGAAGAGGTTATAGCATACCTTGAAAAACTCAAATCAACGCTTATGTATCTCGGCGTATCTGACTGTAAAATGGAGGAAGGATCCATGAGGGCGGACGTTAATCTTTCGGTGCGCGAAGCGGGAAGCAAAAATTTCGGCACAAGAACAGAGATGAAAAATATCAACTCTTTTAAGGCGATTGAACGCGCTATAAACTATGAGTCAAAGCGCCAGATAAACGTGCTTGAGGATGGCGGGCGCGTTATTCAGGAAACGAGAAGATGGGATGATAACAAAGGTAGAAGCTATGCTATGCGAAGCAAGGAAAACGCACAGGATTACCGCTATTTTCCCGAACCCGATATTCCGCCGATAAGCATAAGCGATGCGCTTATTGATAAGCTGAAAAGCGAGCAGCCGGAATTTGCGGACGCAAAAGCGGAGAGATATGCTTCTGATTTCGGCATAGATAAAGAGCTTGCTTCCGTCATAACCGTTTATAAAAATATTGCGGATTTGTTTGAGCAGACTTCCGAAATATGCAAAAATCCGGTTGAAACTGCGGCTTGGATAAGTAAAGAGGTTATGTATCTCTGCAAGGAAGACGGCGTGGAGCTTTCGGCAGTTCGCATAGTTCCGGAGGATTTTGCTGATTTTGTAAATCTAATTCAAGACGGAACGGTTAACCGTCAGTCTGCTGTAAAGGTTTTTGAAGCTCTTTTCAGGGCGAACGGCAGATTTGATGTTAAAAAATATGTTGATGATAACGATCTTGCACAGTTAAACGATGAGGGCGTTGTTGCCGCCGCTGTAAAAGATGTAATTGCGCAGAATGGAAAAGCGGCAGCGCAGTATAAGGCGGGTGAAACCAAAGTGCTCGGTTTCCTTGTGGGACAGACCATGAAAGCGCTTAAGGGTAAGGGAAAACCCGATTTGGTAAACAAACTGCTGAAAAAAGAATTAGGAGAATAACAGGAGGTAATGATGGAATTCGTAGATATTAACAAGATTTCCGATGAATGTGATTATAACGAGGTTGTAAAGGCGTTTGAAAAGGGCGAAATCAAATCGGGAGATACCGTTAAGTTCAAATGCTCAATCTATACAATCCGCGATAAGGGCGCTATGGTTTTTATCGCTATGCGTCCGTCAAGGGGAAATACTTTTCAGATGGTATGGGAAGAAGGTAAAACAGACGTAGACATACGATCCTTCAGAGCGGAGGACTGCGTGATAGCCGAAGGCAAAATTGTTGAAAGCGAATACAGCAGAGTAGGTTTTGATATCCTTGTAACAAGCCTTGAAAAAGTGGGAGGTGCAGTTGTTGAGCAGTTCCCGGTTGATATATCAAAAGTTAAGCAGATGAGAAATCTTCAGCTTCCCACGCTTTTGAACAACCGCGTGCTTACTTTGAGGAATCCGCGAGAAAGAGCGATCATAAAAATTTGTGAAGCGGTTATGACGGCATTCCGTGATTTTCTCAGGAACGATGGATTTACTGAATTTGTGCCTCCTAAAATGGTGCAGGCGGGCGCTGAAGGCGGAGCAGAGATGTTCGAGGTGGATTATTTTGGTGAAAAAGCATACTTGAATCAGTCTCCGCAGATGTATAAACAGATTATGGTGGGTGTATTTCGCAAGGTGTTCACCGTGAGCCCTGTTTTTCGTGCAGAAAATTCCAATACAAACCGTCATCTTACTGAATTTACAGGCCTTGATTTTGAAATGGGCTTTATTGATTCTTTCGAAGACGTTATGGCTGTTGAAGCAAGGCTGTTTCAGTATATGTTCAAATTTATCAACGAGAATTATGCGCCTGAACTTGATATTGTTCTCGGAAACGGT
This sequence comes from uncultured Eubacteriales bacterium, assembly GCA_964623515.1. GTDB lineage: Bacteria > Bacillota > Clostridia > Oscillospirales > Acutalibacteraceae > RUG714. The sequence goes on from CAZURV010000012.1 coordinate 31,675, forward strand.
GAGAGGCTTCCAGAACTTACACAGTTCCCGAAAATTAAATTTGCCGATGCAAAAGAGCTTTATGCAAAGGAACATGGCCTTTCCAAAGTTACCGACCCGACGGACCTTTCTCCGGATGAAGAAACATGGATCGGAGAATATTTCCTGAAACAGTGCGGTTCTCCGATTGTTTTCGTAACGCATTATCCATCTAAAAAACGTCCGTTTTATGCGATGGATGATCCGGAGAATCCGAGATATACGCTTTCATTTGATATGCTGCTTTACGGTCTTGAGGTAACAACCGGCGGACAGAGAATCCATGATTACAATATGCAGGCGGACAAGATGAAAAAACGCGGTATGAATATCGATGATTTTGAGGATTATCTTTCCATGTTCAAATATGGCATGCCTCCGCACGGCGGCCTCGGTATCGGCATGGAGCGAATTGTACAGAAACTTTTGAAGCTTGACAATATCAAAAAAGCAACGGCTTTTCCGAGAGATACCGAAAGACTCCGCCCATAAATTGAGTTGCCGGGAAAATCAAAAACGTCAGGGTATTTTTTGCCTCTGACGTTTTAATTATTCCATACGGTTAATGTGTATAACCGAATGTTTTCAATTTGTATAGCTTATCACAGTTAAAGCATATTTATCCTTTATATATGTGTCAATCTTCGGTTTAAATCAAATTCCTATATGATAATAAATGCGCTTTCCGATAGAAAGAAACAGCTCTTGTTTGAAAAAACAAAGAGCTGTTTCTTTACAAGTGCATATTTATGATCTGAGTGCACGTTCAAGCCAGATGGAGGCTATGTCCAGCGCGTTAAACAATCCGTTTTTCTCGCTCGTTTTTATCATTGCTTCCATTGGATTGAGGGAAGGGTCGGTCGCTATGAGTTGAACCCTTACTTTATCCGCAACGTCAAGATCGTTTACCTTGTGTGTATTGAGCACCGTAAGCATAACAACGTGGCTTTCATTCATAAAGCCGTAATAAATTACCTTTCCGCTGCGTACAAGCGGTTTGCCTTTATACATTAAAAATTGCTTTTGTTTTGTTTCCATAATAATCTCCTGTCAGCTTTTGATATAATTGATTAGTAATTCTTGAAGAAGTTCATCTCTGTCTATCCTGCGTATAAGCGCACGGGCGTTTTTATATGACGTGATGTAAGTGGGATCTTCCGAAAGAATGTAACCAACTATCTGGTCAACAGGATTATAATCTTTTTCCTCAAGCGCGGCATAAACCTGCTTCAATATGGTTTTGGTGTCATTCTCATAATTATCCGGAATTTTAAAGGTTTGCGTTTTATCAATCATCGCAGACACCTCCTGATTTATGTACTGAATAATATTATATACAAATAATCTTTAAATTACAACCGATAATACCTAAAATTAAAAAAATTTTAAATATTGCTTTAAATCAGGCGTTCTATATTTGCGGTTAGCAGGATAATTTGTCGATTTAGCTTCTGAGAACTGCTCCGGTGTTTTCTTCAAGAGCTTTAAGGGCTTTTTTAACCGCAGAGTCTGCCTCGTCATCCGTCATCGTTCTTTCTCCCGAACGGAGTTTAAGGCTGAAAGCAACGCTCTTATTGCCTGCGCCTACCTGGAGTCCCTCGAATATATCGAAAAGCTTGATTTCTTCAAGATTTTTTCCTACAGCTTCTTTAATGGTCTTTTCCAGTTTGAGCACAGGTATCTTCTTGTCGCATACAACTGCAAGGTCTCTCGTAACCGCGGGATATTTCGGAAGCGGCTTGTATGTTTTTTTCGTATTCCTGTTTTCAAAAATTACGTTTTCCTTTATGCATGCAATATATGCTTTAACACCTATTTTATAATTTGCAAGCACGTCTGGATGCACCTCACCGATCATTGCCGTAAGTTCACCGTTGATGGTAAATTTTGCTGTTCTGCCGGGATGGAATATCGGATCATCGCTTACTGCTTCCACGTCATAATCTTTAATTCCGACAGTTTCAAATATCGTTTCAGCGGCGCCTTTGATGTCATAAAAGTCATAATTTTCTCCGTAAAGTCCTATCGTTACCACAACGTTTTCATCTGGAAGCTCTTCCGGTCCGTTTGATTTGTAGACGGTTGCATATTCATAGAACTTTGCTTCCGGATTGCGCAGATTATAGTTTCTGGACAAAACTTCAAGCATACTCGGAACAGCCGTTGTTCTCATAACGCTTGTGTCCTCACCGAGAGGATTTGAAATCTTAACCGAGTCACGAAGCTTGCTGTTTTCGGGTTGGCAGATTTTATCATATGATTTCGGGCTGATAAAAGAAAAGGTGTGAATCTCACTGTAACCGCAGGCAAGCAGAGTTTCATTGATTTTCTTTTCAAACTTCTGCTCCGGCGTATACTGTGCCTCGGCAATGCCCCGAATCATGGAGTTGGGAATATTCTGATAACCGTAGAATCTTGCAATTTCTTCACTTAAATCGGCAAGATGTTCAACATCATTTCTGAAATACGGCGTATATACATTGCCGTCCTTTACTTCAAAACCGATTTTTTCCAGAATCGCAGTCATTTCTTTTTCCGTAAGATGGATACCGATAAAATCATTGATCCATTTACAGTCAAGAGGAAGTACGGAATGCTCTTTTTTCGTTTTATAGCAGTCCACAACGCCGTTTACAACATCGCCTGCGTCCAGAAGCTGAACAAGTTCAAGCGCTCTCTGAATACATAACATACAGCTTTCCGGACTGAGTTCTTTTTCATAACGAGAGGAAGCCTCTGTCCTCATACCGAGCGCCTTTGCTGTTTTTCTTACCGAATATCCGCAGAACATAGCGGATTCAAAAACGATTGTTGTTGTATCATCCATAATCCCGCTGTATTCGCCGCCCATAACTCCGGCAACGGCAACGGGTTTGTTTTTATCTGCGATAACGAGCATATCCTCTGTCAGTTTTCTCTGCTCTCCGTCAAGGGTGGTGATGGTTTCATCTTTTTTTGCCGTGCGTACATTTACTTCCTGTCCGTCAAGATAACGGAGGTCAAACGCATGCATAGGCTGACCGAATTCAAGCATAACATAGTTGGTTATGTCAACAATATTGTTAATCGGGCGTACGCCGCTTGCACGCAGTCTTTCACGCATCCACAACGGACTCGGTTTTATTCTTACATTTTCAACAACCGCACCGATGTATCTGTAACAGAGTTCCGGATTATGAATATGAACTTTCAGCATATTATTTACATCGCCGTGACCTTGTTTTACTTCGGGTACGGGGATATTAAGTTCTCTGCCGAATGTTGCTGCTGCTTCCCTTGCCAGACCTGTTACACACATACAGTCTGGACGGTTGGAAGTAATCTCAAATTCCGTTTTCACATCATTGAATCCGAGCGTTTCTTGTATATCACGGCCGAGTTTTAAATCGCATTCGTCGGATATAACCATAATTCCATCCTCAATGGCATTCGGGAAATCGTTAATCGTCAGTCCGAGTTCACCGAGCGAGCAGAGCATACCGTTGCTAAGGACGCCGCGGAGTTTGCCTTTGGTAATTTTCGTACCGTCTGCAATATGTGAGTTGTGCAGTGCAACAGGAACATAGTCTCCGGGCTTCAGATTTTGAGCTCCGGTAACAATTTGAATATTTTCCTCTTTTCCAACGTTAACCTGACAGATCCATAAATGGTCGCTGTCGGGATGCTTTTCCATTTCTTCAACTCTGCCCAAAACGATGTTGCTGAGAGCCGCACCCTCCTGCTCGTACGCTTCCACTTTAGAGCCGGAAAGCGTCATTCCATCGGCAAATTCTTTATCGCTTATACCGCTTAAATCGCAGTAATCATTCACCCATTTTTTAGATAAAATCATAATTCGGCACCTCCTTAAAACTGTTCCAGAAATTTAAGATTGTTTTCATAAAGCAATCTCATATCGTCAATATCGAAGCGGAACATAACAAGCCTTTCAAGTCCTACTCCGAATGCAAATCCGCTGTAAACTTCGGGATCGATACCGCCGTTTTTGAGTACTTTCGGATGCACCATTCCTGCTCCGAGTATTTCTATCCAGCCTTCGCCCTTGCACATCGGGCAGCCTTTTCCGCCGCATTTAAAACAGCTTACATCTATTTCACAGCTCGGTTCGGTGAACGGGAAATGATGCGGCCTTAAACGAATCTGCGTGTTTTCACCGTACAGCTTTTTGGCGAAAGTTTCAAGCGTTCCTTTCAAATCTGCCATGGTAATTCCTTTGTCTATAACCATTCCTTCAATCTGATGAAACAAGGGGGAATGCGTTGCGTCAACAGCGTCCGAACGGTAAACACGACCGGGAGAAATCATTCGGATGGGAGGTTGCTTCTTTTCCATTTCACGAATCTGAACAGGACTTGTCTGTGTTCTTAGGAGCATTTTTTCTGTAATATAGAATGTGTCCTGCGTGTCGCGTGCGGGATGTCCCTCCGGAATGTTCAGCGCTTCAAAGTTATAATAATCCCATTCAACTTCCGGGCCTTCGGCAACATTGAATCCCATTCCCATAAAAATATCTTTCACTTCGTCCAGTACGATTGAAAGCGGGTGTTGATGACCGATGTTTTGATTTTTCCCGGGAATTGTAACGTCAATGGTCTCAGCTTTCAGTTTCAGATTCTGTTCAAGCTGCTCAAGCTCTGTGCGCTTTTTGCTGAGCATATTTTCAATGTCGCCTCTTAAGATGTTTGCCGCCTGGCCTACTTTAGGCCTTTCCTCTGCACTGAGTCCGCCCATTTGCTTTAAAATTGAAGTAATTTCGCCTTTTTTGCCGAGCATGGCGACTCTTATGGATTCCAAATCGCTTTTCTCTTTGGCCTGTTCAAGCTGTTTTACTGCTTTTTCTCTGATTTCATCAAGTTTTTTAAGCATTGTTTTTTTCCTTTCCTCTTACATATCAAGACTTAAGTTGAATAAGAAGAATTTTGATTTTCAAAACCTTTTATCCTTATTTGGTTTAAACCATCCGGGACGGATTAATAAAAAATCCCCTGCACAAAGCAAGGGACGAATTGAATCCGCGGTACCACCCTGATTTTTGCAATAAGCAAACACTCATTTCATCTGTAACGGGATTACCCGTTGCGCCTTACTTTTTGTTCAGGCGCACCACTCCAAAGCGAACTTCTTCCGCAGAAGAATCGTCTGCTTTCAGCCGGGGCAGACTCTCTGATGATTCTGTCGGGTACGGAATACTTTTCTTTTTCAACGTGTTATCTGCTAATATTATATCATTTAAAACAGATAAATCAATATTTTTCTTTATATTTTTCTTTTATATGGTATACTATGGTTAAGCTAAAAGATAAAAATGTTTTGGAAAGTAATATTTTCACCGTATGTTCTATATACGCGGATGAAGGAGGAAAATATGAAAGTATATTCGGGGAATTCTGTCAGAAATATTGAAAACGCCTGTTTTGCTTCGGGCATATCCGAAAGCAGGCTTATGGAAAATGCGGGCAGTGCCTGCGCAAAGGTTCTCAGAGATGAGTTTGAACTTGATATGCATTCGGAAAAGAAAACGGTTATACTATGCGGCAAGGGCAAAAACGGCGGAGACGGCTTTGTGATTGCGCGCAAGCTGACAGAAATCGGAATGAAGCCGACTGTTGTTTTAACTGCAGGTTATCCGTCAATTGCCGAACCTGTTGAAATGTTTGAACGCGCAAGGGATTTGGGTGTCAGATTTTTTCAGTTAAAAACAGACAGTTATCGAAGTCTTAACGAAATTAAGACAGCTGATATTCTTATAGACTGTGTGTTCGGAATCGGCTATCACGGCAGTCCCGATGAATATTCTTCGCTCGTTTTTGATGCGGTTAATTCATCACACGCAAAGGTCGTTTCCGTTGATGTTCCGAGCGGACTTGACAGCGAGGGACACGATTTTGCCGAAAATCATATCAGAGCCGATTTAACAATTGCTATTTCCGTCATGAAACCGGTGAATGTAAAAAGAGAAACAAGAAAGTCTTGCGGTAAAATCAAAGTAGTAAATATCGGGATTGATGAAAGATTTTTCAAAACCGAACATCCTGTTTTCCAGATTACCGATGAAAAAGAGGTAGGAGAAATGTTTCCGTTGCGCAGTGCGTCTGCGAATAAAGGAGATTTCGGTCACCTTTTGTGTGTATGCGGTTCATACAATATGCCGGGCGCGGCGGTTATGTGCACAAAATCTGCTGTGGGAAGCGGTGCAGGGAAGGTTACGCTTGCTTTCCCGGACAAAGCGTATTGCGCCGTGACAGCTCATATGTTTGAAAATATGTTTCTGCCTCTTGCAAGCGATGAAAACGGAATGTTTTCTTCTGGTGCGCAGGTGCCTTTAATCCGGGCACTGAGTGGTAAAACAGCCGTATTGATAGGGTGCGGCTTAGGGAGAAGTTCCGCAGTAAAAGAGCTTGTTTACAGCGTTGTCCGTGCATGCACTGCTCCACTTATCATTGATGCGGATGGCATAAATGCCGTTGCCGCGAATATAGATATATTAAAAGAGAGAAAAGGTATAACTGTTCTGACGCCGCATCTCGGCGAATTTGCGGGGCTTACGGGGTTAAGCGTTACCGAAATTGAGAAAAACAAGTACAAATATGCAGCGGATTTTGCGGAACAATACGGTGTTATCCTTGTCCTGAAAGGCAGAGGTACGCTTATAGCCTGTAAAGATGAGCCGCTTTACGTCAATCCGACGGGAAATGCGGGATTGGCGCAAGGCGGAACAGGCGATGTGCTTGCCGGATTACTTGCCGGTTTTACCGCGCAGGGTTTTGATCCTGTTGAAGCTGCAGTAGCCGCCGTGTATATTCACGGTGAAGCGGGGGATATTTGTGCAGAAAAGTATTCACAGATGGGGATGACACCGAATCATCTGATCAACAGTTTTCCGGACGCTCTCAAAAAATATCAACGGGAATGATTTTTTGAAAAAAGCAGCAATAATTTTAACGGTTATGGCGTTTTTGTTCCTGAACGGCTGTTCGGCGAAAACGCCTGATTTTTCTGTTGAAAAAGATATGGTCGGCACGGTTATGCTCGGCGGTGAATTTTACAACGTGGAAACGGATTTTTCCTCTGTTCCGAAAATTTCTGTAAAGAGTATCGAAAATGCTTTTGATATGGTTTATGAATTTTATGATGAAAGCGTAACACTTACCTGTGGCGAAATAACATGCAGGTATGAGATTGCCGATTTGCCCGAAAGAAATGTGCCTGTGAATATGTACAAAATTATTTCCTGCATAAGTGAAATAAAGAATTTGCACTGGAAGCATAATAAAAAGGACGGACTCTGGGCTTTTAGCGGCAAGTGCTCCGGTATGACTTTTACGGGCAAATGCAATGAAAAGGGAAGAGTGCAGTCCTTTTATATTTCGGATATCAATATGGAATTTCAGACGTGAACGGGCTGACCGAGTCCGAGGCTGATGGAAAGCCCTTTGTCAATTTTATTCATATCGTCAGTTTGAAGATCTCCGATTTTTTCATAAAGACGTGTTTTATCAAGCGTTCTCACCTGCTCAAGCAGAACGATGCTGTCCCGCATAAGTCCGCATGATGAAGCGCATACCGGTATGTGCGTGGGCAGATTTGCTTTTGTTTTACGGCTACTGATTGCTGCGGCGATGACTGTAGGCGAATGCAGATTCCCCATATCATTCTGAACGATAAGCACCGGCCTGCGTCCGCCTTGTTCCGAGCCGACGACGGGGCTTAAGTCGGCATAATATATTTCTCCTCGTTTAACTGTCAAAAAATCACTTCCTATATGTCTTCAGTAATATTTTTGACCCGTTTTTATAGGTTTAAACCATATAAGTATAAAAAATTTTTAAAATTTAAAAATGCCCCTTAACGTTTTCCCTATATGGTCAACATAAAGGAAAGATGTGCTTTTTAAAAACTAAGTAAAAAACAAAGCCCGCATTGCCCGCCGCAATTCAGAGCTTTGTTTTTGTTATAACCTATTCGCCGATGTCCCCACGCCTCTTAGGCGGTGGGGTCCATTTCAGAATTTCAGCGGGAGCGATAATCTCCCACTTCAAACGAGTTTGACGGAGCATCGCTCCGATTTAAACTTTAATTATAGATAAATTCTTTCAAAGCTTTTTTATTTGCTTCAAAATCAATGGACAGTGCTTCCTGCGAACCGAAATATTTGTTGGTATATGTGTTGTCAACAGGGATGCGCATTTCCTGCATGTCATATCCGATATAGCGCATTGCCTTGATGACAAGCAACGTCATTTCGGCTTTTGTTATATCGGTTTTCACCTGCGGAAGAATGGTCTCGGCAAGGCTGTAAAGCGTGAATACATTTGAATCTTTTGCCTGCGTAACAATTGCGTTCATAACTTTTCTCTGGCGTGCCGTTCTGTAAAAATCCGAATCAAGATAGCGGATTCTGCAGTATACCAGAGCTTCTGCACCGTTGAGCTTTGTTTTCCCTGATTCGATATTTTGTTTGGACGTTCTGTTGATAAAATCGGCTTCGCGTTTTTCAACTTCTACCGTAACTCCGCCGAGTTCGTCTATAATATCCGAAAAAATTTCAAAATCAACCAGGCAGTAGTTGTCAATTTGGATTCCGAAATTATATTCAATTGTATCCATTAGAAGTCCCGTTCCGCCATAGGAATACGCCGCATTCAGTTTTGCGTAATCATGGTCGGGGATATATACCCATGTGTCTCTCATAAACGATGTGAGTTTAATTTTTTTGTTATTTTCATCCAGGCTTACAAGAATCATGGAATCCGAACGGGATGAGCCGCCGCTGTCATCGTCAACGCCGATAAATAAAATGTTTTTAACCTTGCGGTCGCTCATCAGGTTGTCTGTGTCCATATAAAGATTTGAATGCTCCGACGGAACATAGTTCACTTTGCTTATGATGTTGTAAGTGAGGTATACTGCCGCGCCGAGAATTAAAATCAATAAAATAATTAACAGAGTCAGAAATTTCTTTTTACCGTTTTTCTTTTTCCTGCGTGAATTGTGCCGGCTGTCGTTCTTTCTGCTTCCACCGTTTTTTCCGTCACGTTCAGGCGGATTATACGGAGAACGATAGCCGCGTTGTTCCTGCGGTACATACTGCCTGCGGTCTGTTTCCTTGGCATACGGGTTATCCGAACCTAAATCACTGCTGTAATCCTCATAATCATCATAGCCGCTGTCCGTTTTGCCCGAAAATACGTCTTCATATGCATCGTCGCTCTTGCCCGAATATACGTCTTCGTAAAAATCTCTGTCTTTTCTGCCGGAATAAATATCATCATATTCATCGTTAAAATCTTTCAATTTTTAATTCCTCCGTAAAACGCAACTGCATCTGTAAGCCGAGTTCTGTTATTTCAGGCGATTATCTGTCTAGACCGCAGATTGCTCTGTGGTTCAAGCCGTCTTTCAAAGCATAGGCCGGGCAAGCCGCTTTAGCTGACGTTGCTCCGAATAGGGTTTACAGTAGATCATAGTTGCCTATGAAATAGGTGAGCTCTTACCTCGCCTTTCCACCCTTACCATCAAATGGCGGTATATTTCTGTTGCACTTTCCCGCGGGTCACCCCGGGCGGCCGTTAGCCGTTATTCTGCCCTGCGGAGCTCGGACTTTCCTCATAAGCACACACGGTGCTTCCGCAATCGCCCGATGCAGTTGCAGATTATATTATAGTTTAGAGTTCCTCTATTGTCAAATACTTGATTATTTTTGTTTTTATGATATACTCTTTAAGATATATTGCGAACAGAATAAAACAATCGGATAAGGGGATTATTTATGATTTCAACGCATGAGGTAACTGTTCAGTTCGGCGGAAGAGAATTATTTAAGCACGTTAATATTACGTTTTCACCGGGTAACTGCTACGGGCTTATAGGCGCGAACGGTGCAGGTAAATCTACTTTTTTAAAAGTTTTAAGCGGTGAAATTGAGCCGGACAGCGGAGAGGTAAATATAACGCCGGGTGAAAGGCTTTCCGTGCTGAAGCAGGATCATTTTGCTTATGATGAATATAATGCGGTTCAGACCGTTATAATGGGTAATCAGCGTCTTATAGACATTATGAGGAAAAAAGACGAGATTTACGCTAAAGAGGATTTTTCGGAAAAGGACGGAGAAATGGCGGCTGAACTCGAAGCAGAATTTGCGGAAATGGATGGCTGGAATGCGGAGAGCGATGCTGAATTTCTGCTCAATAAGCTTGGCATACCGGATGAATTTCATAATATGAAAATGAGTGAGCTGGCCAATGAGCAGAAAGTGAAAGTTCTGCTTGCACAGGCGCTTTTCGGTCAGCCCGACATACTTCTTCTCGACGAACCCACGAACCATCTCGACCTTGCGGCCATCCGCTGGCTGGAGGGATTCCTCATGGACTTCCCGAATACGGTTATCGTAGTTTCGCATGACAGACATTTTTTAAATACTGTGTGCACGCATATTGCCGATGTTGATTACGGAAAAATCACAATGTATACCGGCAACTACGATTTCTGGTATGATTATACGCAAATCCGTCAGCGTCAGATGCGAGAACAGAATAAAAAGAACGAGCAGAAAGCGGAAGAACTTAAAAAGTTCATTTCGCGTTTTGCGGCGAACGCTTCTAAATCAAGGCAGGCGACAAGCAGGAGGAAACAACTGGAAGCTCTTGAACTTTTGGATATGCCGGTGTCTTCAAGAAGATTTCCGTTCGTGCAGTTTAAGCCCGACCGCGAGGTAGGCAACGATTTGCTTGTGGTTGACGGATTGACTAAAACCATAGGCGGACGCAAGGTTCTTGATAACGTAAGCTTTGTTATAAATCCGCACGACAAGGTGGCATTTGTAGGAAGCGATGCGCTTGCGAAAACAACGCTGTTCAAAATTCTTGCCGGAGAGCTTGAACCGGACGATGGAACTTTCAAATGGGGCGTAACAACTTCACAATCCTATATGCCGAGCGACAATTCTGAATATTTTGACGGATGCGAGCTGAATCTTGTCGACTGGCTTCGTCAGTTTACCGATTTGTTCCTCGAAACCGATATCCGCGGCTGGCTTGGCAGAATGCTTTTTAACGGGGATGAGGTTTATAAAAAAGCGAAAGTTCTTTCAGGCGGGGAAAAAGTGCGGTGTATGCTGTGCAAACTTATGCTCAGCGGAGCAAATGTTTTGATTCTTGACGAGCCTACCAATCACCTGGATTTGGAGAGCATAACTGCACTGAATAACGGATTGATAAATTACGGTGAAACGGTACTCTTTTCTTCACACGATCATCAGTTTATTCAGACTGTTGCGAACAGGATAATCAATATAGAAGACGGTCATATAGATGATCATCTTTGTACGTATGACGATTATCTTGAACAGCTCGGAGAAGATAAACTTAAACATATAAGATAAACGGAAATGTTTTCGGGGTTGTAAAATGTGGTTTTTATTTGCGTTGATTGCAACGCTGGGCTGGGGGTGCGCCGATCTTTTTTATAAAAAAGGAACAGACGAAAATGATGCGCAGAGCCATTTGAAAACGGCTGTCTGGGTAGGGCTTGTAATGGGTGTTTGTGCGCTGGCGCTGATTCCTTTTGCCGAAACCGAATTCAGTGTGTCGTCGTTCTTTCTGTCAATTGCTAAATATGCGCCTGCTTCGCTTTCGTATATCATTTCCATGGTGATAGGATATGCGGGAATGCGATATCTTGAAATATCGATAATTTCACCGGTGCAGAATGCTTCGGGAGCTTTGAGTTCCGCCGCTATGATTATATACTTCCTTGTTATCGGAAAGATTACAGATATTGCGGAGGAATTCGGCATTCTCGATATTCTCGGCACGGGAATCATTGTTGCAGGCGTTATTGCACTTGCGGTTGTCGAGAAGAAAATCAGCGACAGAGAACTTGCTTTGAGCGGAGAAAAAGTTGATAAAAAATATAAGTTCGGTGCACTTGCATTGATTTTTCCGCTTCTTTACTGCCTGTTTGATACAATCGGAACCGCGGCGGACGGCATTATTCTTGATGAAGGTACAGGACCGGGATTTGGAGAAATAGATGTTGTTATTCTTTACGGACTTACTTTTTTAGTTGCGGGAGTCATATGCTGGATTTATATGTTCATTCGAAATAAAAAACCTTATAATCCTTTTAAAGACGGAATGAAAGGCGTTGCCGCAGGATGTGAGGAGTTCGGACAGATATTTTATGTTTATGCTATGGCAAGAAATCCGGTGCTTGCAGCGCCGATGATTGCGTGCTATTGTATCATATCCGTTATCCTCGGCAGAATTTTTTTGCACGAAAAACTAAAAAAGAGTCAGTATGTATGTGTTATATCCGTTATTATCGGTATAGTCATGCTTGGAATTTCGGAGGGACTTGAGAGCGCCGACTAACAAGAACGTGTAAAATCAGGCACACAGTGGAAATCGGATTCACTGTGTGCTTTTTTTCATTGGCGCAGTGCTCCGTTAAGCGGGCTTGCGAACGATTGCAACCTGCGCAGGGAGCGTTCGCTCCTCAGGATTTCAGCGGGAGATTATCACTCTCACTGAAATTCTGAAATGTCCCCCGCCGTTTAAGAGGCGGGGGACATCGGAGAACAGGTTATATATATGAATCTTGTGTTTATTTTCCATCGCTTTCTTTGCGGATTAGAGCGGCATAGATTTTGCTCTTTTTAATTCCGCTGATTTTAGCGGCTTCTTTCGCGCTTTCGTTAAGTGATTTTCCGCTTTTCATAAGCTCTTGTGCGGCGGCACATGCTTGTTCCATTGTATGCTGCGTTTGTTCGGGAGGTTTTCCTTCAATGACAAGCACAATTTCGCCTTTCAGAGGATTGCCGGAGTATTCTTCTGTGGCGCTTTTTAAGTCCGTCCTGATAACTTCTTCGTAAATTTTTGTTATTTCCCGTACGATTGCAATTTTTCTGTTTCCCAAAGTTTTATAAAGATCCGAGAGCGTGTTTGAAAGTTTATGCGGCGCTTCGTAAAACGTCATCGTTCGGAATTCATTTTTTATGCTTTCAAGATGTGCCTTGCGTTCTTTTTTATTCATCGGCAGAAAACCTTCAAACGTGAATCTGCCGCACGGAATTCCACTGATTGCAGCTGCGCTTGTGAATGCACACGGACCGGGTACACAGACAGTTTGAATTTTCATATTATGGCAAATTTCAACAAGATTTTCACCCGGATCTGAAATTACCGGCATCCCTGCGTCTGTAACAAGCGCACAGTTTTCGCCGCCTGCAATTCTTTCTGCTATTTCCTTTCCTCTTTCGTATGCATTGTGTTTATGGTAACTGATTAAAGGTTTTTTTATGTTAAAATGATTCAGAAGATGAAGTGTAACCCGCGTATCTTCCGCGGCAATAAAATCAACATTTTTCAGCGTTTCTGCCGCACGCGGGGAAAAATCGCCGAGATTTCCGATTGGTGTTCCGACAATAAAAAGTTTCCCGCTCATTTTGTTCCGTCTCCGTAATCTTTGTATATTTCTTTCATTTCTCTGCTCAGTGTGCCGTCCCTTTCCGCAATGCATAGTTCCGGCAAAACCCGCAGTCCTTTATTCCCGCCTTTTCTTCCTTCTGCAAGCACGAGAAATGGTTCTTTATCAAGGCTGTAAGCAACAAATCTTATCCGTTTCGGCTCTATTTTGTACTGCCGCATAGCGTCGGTAATATCTGCAAGGCGTTCCGGGCGCATACAGATGCACAGTCGTCCTCCGAATTTTAACAGCTTATCCGCACATTTGCACACGTCGTATATACTGCACATAAGCTCATGACGCGCGATTTTCTGGCTTTGATCCGAGTTTTCAATTCCGGTATGGATGGGTTTATACGGCGGATTCATCGTTACCAGTGAATAGGAATAAAGATCTATTTCTTCATTCTCTATTTCTCGCAAATCACAGCGGAAAAGCTTGATTTTTTTGTATTTTTCGTCCTGCCCGGCTGTTTTTCGGATGAGTGCAACGGCATTCGGTTGGATTTCCGCGCAGTGAATTGTTCCCGGCTTGCCGTTGCGCAACCACAAAAACGGTATGATTCCACATCCCGTCCCGAGATCCATTGCTTTATCCGAATAACCCGGAGAGGCAAAATCAGCCAAAAGTATTGCGTCCGTGCCGAAACGGTGCTGTTTTGAGGTGAATATGCTGATTCCGGCGCCTATAGATTCTATTTTTATATCTTCATTCATCATACTGCAACAATTATACTATACTATTTTATCAAATTAAAGGTTTATTTTTTCAAAAGAATGTGATAGAATAAAATGAATATATGGAAATGCCGGGAGGCTGATTTATGACTGATGATATTTTTGTTAGGAGAAAATCTGTCAGGAATTACAGCGCACAGAAATTTTCAGACGCTTTGAAGGCCGAAATAGCGGACGTTATAAAATCGCTCCGTCCAATGTTTGACGATGCTTCGACTTATTTTAAACTTGTGCCGGAAGACCTTGTTCGAAACGAACTTTCCGGGAGCCTTGTGTCCGCGCCTTACTATATAATAATATCTTCCGATGCGGGAGACGGTGTTCTTGAAAATGCGGGATTTATGGCGGAGCAGCTCGTGCTTGAACTTACGGATAGGGGTATAGGAACCTGCTATTGCGGAATGGCAAAAGCGAAAAAGAGTTCTTCAATAAGTGGGGAATACGGCATTACAGTTGCGCTTGGATATCCTGCAGAAAAAGAAAAATTCAGAAACAGCGAAAGTGATTTTAAGCGGAAAGACATAAATAAGATACTTATCGGAGATAAGGAAAATGACTTTTTCTTTCCTTATATCAGGGCGGCGAGGCTTGCTCCCAGCGCAGTTAACAAACAGCCTGTGGTTTACGAAATGAATACGGATTCCGTTGATATTTACCGCAAAAAAAATGCCCTTGCATATATGGAACGTATGCAAAAGATTGATTCGGGTATTGCAGCGGCGCATATTTATTGCCTTGCAAAAATCAGGGGAATGACTGTTGATTTTTACAAAAAAGGCACAGATTTAAGAGAAAAATTGATTTATGTAATCAGCTTAAATATTGTGGAGGAAAAATATGAATAAAGTTTATTTAAAAATGGTGTCAGCCGTTTTGGCGGCAGTGATGATATTCTCCCTTTCAGCCTGTGGGAACACCGAGAAAAAGCTCGATCTCTCAGCGCTTCCGCTGGTTTATGCTTCCGAAAGCAAAGGTCTGATGATGATAAAAGATGGCGAAACGAAGTCTTCGCTTATAACTGAAAATTATCACAAAACGCTCAGCAACAGCAGAGTGCAGGCGGCGGCAAACGGAAAGCTTTATTTTATCGAATCGGAAAATAAAAACTCATTCGTAGGCAATTTGTGTGAATATGACGTAAACAACGGTAAAAAATCCGTCCTTCATTCAAATGTTTACAGTTTTGCTTTGAATTCTGACGCTTCCTGCATAATGATTATGGAGGGCACGGGAAAGCTTATAAAATATGATAAGAAATCAGAAAAGAAGAACTCGTATAAAGCGGTTGAAGCGTCTGATACGCGGAGCATCGTTAAAGTTTCCGAAGACGGTAAGTATGTACTTTATACAAAAAATATAGCTACTACGGCAAACAGACTCTTTATTTCCAAAACGGATTATGCACCGTCGGAAACAACCGAAAAATGGAATAATAAGCAGATTCTTGCTAATAAGGATATAAATACTGCGCCTGTTGCTTTGGCGGACGGCAATAATGAATTTATCGGTGCAAGCAGTGATCTTTCCGTTGTTTATTATTTGATACGCGGCAATGCCGATTCAGAAAAAGAAGACGCGGAGCAACAGATAATTCATATGTTCAGCGACTATAAAACGGACATAAAGGTTTATGACGGCGAAGCGACCCCTTATTTTCTGGACGGCAAGAATCAGCTCTTTTTCAGTTCTTCCGTAACGGGAAGTCTGAAAGTAACGGACATCGTTACTGATTCAAGCGCTTCCGCGGACGCTAAGCTGAAAAAGCCCTCGACTAAAGACGAAGAGGCTACGGCGAAGTACGAGGCAAAACTGAAAAGAGATAATATGAGGCAGAAAATCAAAAATTATCTCAATAACATAAACGTTACCGAGTTCTATAAGATAGGCAAGGGAATGAGCGAACCCGAAAAACTGTTTACGCTTTCGGGACAGCTTACGATGAAAGGCATAGACGCTGAAACAGGCGCTGTATTTTACGGTGCAACGCTTTATCATTTCGATAAAGCTGAAAAAACCGATATAAACAAAGTTAAAATAGCCTATCAGCTTTTTGATGAGATAAAGAGCCGAGATTTTATCTGTGTGGGCACAGGCGGCGTGTATACTTTGCAGTCAGGCAAAGAGGATTCTGTTTATAACAGTGCGGATTGTTTTGTGGATACCGAAAACAAGCGTGTAAGCGTAATTATGGATTTTGATTACACAACAGAGAAGAAGGGTACGCTCTATACTGCCAAATACAGCGAAAAAGGATTCGAAACTCCGGTTAAAGTCAGTGAAGAGGCAGTTGAGACCGCCCATTTCAACGTTGCGGACGGAACAAATTATTTCGTCAACAAGGATAATGCTCTTGTGAAAGATAACGCAAAGTCCGTTGTTCTGAAAAATTATTATAAGAAAACGGCGAATCCGGAATGCCCCGTTGTGCTGGCAGGAAGTGAAAAAGAGAATAAGGCGTATGTTATAACAAACGGAAAAGCTGTTGAGCTTGGCAGTTTTTATGCTTTGAAAGACGCGG
The DNA here is from genome assembly GCA_964623515.1 of uncultured Eubacteriales bacterium. GTDB lineage: Bacteria > Bacillota > Clostridia > Oscillospirales > Acutalibacteraceae > RUG714. The sequence goes on from CAZURV010000012.1 coordinate 48,412, forward strand.
TTTCAAAGGGAGACACGTTTGCATTTTATACTGCGTACAATTCTGAAAAAGCGATTTGTTCCGTATCGTTCTGGAACGGTTCTTCGGCCGTTAAACTCGGGAACGATATAACGGAGGTTATAAGTTTTGTTAAATGATACTTTGCTTGCAAAACCTTTTCATCTCGTTGTATTTTACCTGTGCTTTTGTGAACAATCCTGATTGTGGTTATCGTTTCCGGAGGGCGGAGCACTGCCTTTGCCGTTCGGGAAATGCAAAGGAATCCTGTCGAAAGGGTTCCTTTTCATTTTTGTGTTTGTTTTTTGATTGTGAGCGCATTTTCGGGGGGAGTAAAAAATTCAATTTATAGGAGCAAAAGGGAATGAAAAGTACGGTTTTCGTGGCCGTTTTCCTCTTTTAATAATTGTCAGATTACACAATTTTTTAATTTTAAATTGAGCATATTAACTGAATTTAAAATAGGAGTATTTAAACCGTTGTGTTAAGATAAAGATTATGTTATAATAATTCTAAATATAAGCGTTATCTTATAATTTAACAGGAGGGTTGCGCAAATGAAGAAATTTTTAAAAACTTCTTTAAGTCTGCTGATGGCAATGGCGCTGATTGTATCGTCGTTCGCATTTACGGCGATTCAATCCAATGCCCAGGTAGTGGCAAAAGACGTTTCCGTTGCATTTACCGGAGCAGCTAAGGAAGATTACGTTACAATGAGCGGAACAACAATCCAAGATCCCGCGCTTGCCGTTATGGTGTATAACGACGGTGAGGAGCAGATAGAATTAACCGCTATAGAAAGCAACGGCACAAGTATTGTCTACAGCGATTATTCGCAGGGAATGAAAATTGACGCTTACCAGACTGCCAAAATCGGTATAAGCGGCACAACAACAAACAATGCCGTTCTTTCCGTTACGGTTACATACCGTGTAACAGGCAATCCTGTTTCCACGCTCGAAACCTGCACGGCATATATTTATTGTTCATCGCAATCCTATTCGGAAGCAGTCGTTAAATGCGGAATTGATTCCTCATTTGGTGTGTACGGTGTTCACACAAAAATGACACTCGGTCCGCTTTCCTCCTCTTCTGTTCCCAGTGAGAGCGCGAGTCCGTCGACCACTGCGAGTATTTACATTGACGGTTCCAAGTACAAAACATGGGGTGATTTCAACCTCCATATGTCTATTTATGAGGATGACACACGCGATCATGCGTTCTTTGATAAGATTACCGTCACCCAGACCTCAAGCACAGGTTCTTTCCTTTACGGCGGATACGGTTCCACTGCTACTGAAAAATCAGTAACTTCAACGTATGATGAGGATGCCGCAACCGGTTTCTATATAAACATCACGCAAGAAAATACGGTTGATACTGCTTTTTCGGGCACGATTCCCACGGAGGCGAGCTCAACCGTTACTATGACTTTGCGCGGTTACGGTCAAACAGGCGGCATAGCAGGAGTTTTGGCAGTAAAAACCAAAGAGCTTACTCCAACTTTTACTTTCACTATCTATAATAATGACAAGAGCGCAATCCGTCAGAGGCTGGATGAACTGTCGCTACTCGGGCTCAACAGCGGCTCCTATACTTCGGACAGTTGGAACACCTATGAATCCGCGCTCAAGAAGGCATATATCCAGCTCGGCACAGTTCAAACAACCGCTGCCAACGTAAGTAGCGCCTTGAGCACACTCAATACTGCGTATAATAATCTGGTAAGGTATGTAACGGTAATAACCAATCAGTATTATTACAGCGGAAAAGACAATACGAATCCTGTGCTGATCACACGTTCGTATGATCTTCAGATTCCGAACGGTTCACAGTATGCGCCCGTTGTTCTTCAGAGCGATCAGTATGCGGAGTATCCTTTCAACCGTCAGAACACATCCTCTTCGGTTACCGTAACAGCAGATGATGCAACCGATTATACTTTCACGGTAAATCAGTATTATTGGAAAGTGGATACATCGGCGCTGGAAGCTGCCATTCAGGCACAGGCAGATAAAATACATATTGATTCCGACGGAAACGAAATGTATACCGATGATTCATGGCAGGCGTATGTCAAGGCCGCCGAATCGGGGAAAACGGTGCTTAATGACACTACGCTTTTCCAGGCAGATATAGATGCGGCTGTAAAAGTGATAAATAACGCAAAGAATAGTTTGGTACGCCTTGCAGTGGATACGGACTGGATGGACGAAGGCATTGCTTGGGCGGAATGTATACTTTACAATGATTATTATACCGATCCCGGGTACGGCTGGGATACAGATGCGCTTTTCCTCGGTGACGCGATGACCAAGAAAAATCTTCTGGAACAGGCGTACAACACTGCGCAGACAATCCTCGCGGATCCGGAATTTCAAAAGGCGGACGCGGACGCTGCTGCGGTAGATCTCTGGAACGCAATTTACAATTTATATATTGTGGACAATACCACAAAAGGACTGATCACTTCGGGCGGTATACGTTTTGCAGACGTTTCGAAGTACGGATATTATCAGTCTCTGAGAGACCAGACAAGCGATGAATACGGGCTGAAAGATGTATTCCTGGATGTAACGGAGGATCCGTCCGCGGAATACGACAGATATTCATTGAATGAAAGCGATTTCACGCCCGAATCATGGTATATGCTTCAGGATGCGCTTTACGGAAGCTATGAGCAGGGATTGTTCGATTTGGCAACAACCGAAGAGCCGTATGAAGTAGACAGTGATGTAGGCGAGCTGTATGTTCCGGCATATTCTATGATAAATAATATATGGTATCTTGCTTCGCAGGCTGATTATAACGCCTGCCGTGATAATGTTATAAACAAGATTAACAACTTGGAATATGTGCTGGACAGCACGGCGCTGGACGAAGTCTGCGCTACGGCAGAAACGATTGAAACGTCGGAATACACGGCTGTTTCCGTTGAAAGCTATCAGGAAGTGCTTGTTGCGGCACAGGATATACTTGCGGCGCTTGCCGAGCCTCAGCTTTACGGCAATGAAAACGTAGTAACGCAGGAGCAGATAGACAAAGCTGCGGCAGACCTTCAAGCCGCAATTGAAGCGCTGGATCTTATCCCGCTGATAGACCCGATAGGAGATGGAGTACAGATAAACTCCACCGGTGAAGTAACAGGCGTATCGCAAAGTACAACGGTAGCGGAAGCAATCGCCGATTTTGATATTATCAAAACCGATTCGGACGGCTATAAAGGCGAATATCGGATAGAAGATAATGACGGCAACGTCTGCACCGAGGATGAAGCGGTCGGAACCGGATATACGCTGTATCTTTCATATAACGGCGTGGATTATGATTCACATCAGTTTATTATACTCGGCGATGTAGACGGTAATGCGGCGAAAGACGATGTCGATTTCTGGGCGGTATATAATTACTCGCTGGATTTGCCAACATCCACAGCACTTGAGGGAATATATTTCAAGGCGGCCGATATGAACGGCGACGGAATTGTAGACTTGTGTGATGCGATTATGATTAAAGGCGTTAAGTAAACAAAATATTTAATAATGATTAAGAAGCATGCCGGCAAGCGGTATGCTTCTTTTTTTATGATACCACACTTCTATCCTTCTGTAATGGAATATATTCACCGTATTTTATTTGCGTTTTGTGAAGAAAAACAAATTTTAACCTGCGGTAAACGTTTTAACAGGTCAAGGGGATTCCCCTTGTCGTTTAGGAAGTTTGAAAGAAACCCATCGTGTGGGCGTTTCTGTGCAGGGCAACAGCACCCCGATACCGTGGTTCTATAATTCTGTGATGGAATATATTCACTGTATTTTACTTGCGTTTTGTGAAGAAAAACAATTTTGAACCTGTTGCTAATGTTTTAATGGGTCAAGGGCATGCCCCTTGTCGTTTAGGAGGTTTCAAAGGAACCCATCGTGTGGGCGTTTCTGTGCAGGGCAACAGCACCCCGATACCGCGTCTTTTCCGCAGTAACCGCATTAAAATTCTCGTTAATGCGGAAAGCATTGCCTCGAATTTGTGCTTTGTTCCGGCGAAAAATCCGCAGATTTCGGAATACTGTCTCCCGGCGCAGAACCGCCCGGGGTTTCTTTGCATATTTTTGTTTACTTTTAGGTTTAAGCCAAATAGGGAGAAAAAGCCTGAAATGATGCCTTTTTGCGATATATTGCGTTAAAAATGCTCGTCAAACATCAAGCTTGACTGCGCTTTTTGCCTTGTCTATCATCAAAAAATTCATGCATTTCAGGTGCAGAGCAGTTTTGTAAGGCAAAAAAATTTTTCTCAGGCGCAGTTTAAAAACGCAGGAATACTGCCGTATTTCAAGGCTTTTAAACAAGCATAAGGGAAATTTTGCCTTCCAAAACCTTTTTATCTTTATTCGGCTTAAACCATATGAGCAAAAAGCAAATCGCATATTTATATGCGAAACCATATGCTGTATTTGCAGTTAAAAAAAGATTTAATTTCTAACCTGCGATATACGTTTTCCGTGCTTTAAAACTCCGTTTTTATTTGCTTTTTATCGCAAAAAACAGATTCTTTATTGATGGGAAACAACACCTTTATGTAAAATGTTGGCTTTTATTATGGGAAAAATAAATTTTGTGATAAAAAATCATTTGATATTTGTTGAATATGATGATATACTTAATATGCATAGATGTGTATATGTATAATTGTATAATTGTATAAATGAATAATTAGGGGAGGTTCCTATGGTCAAATTCAAAAAGAACACAAAAAAAGGTTTGTCTCTGTTTTTGGCAGT